>NZ_JAHBRW010000002.1:1800000-2012910 GCF_018398315.1 Chelatococcus sp. YT9 | reverse complement strand
AGCCCTCGTCGTGCTGCGCCATGACAGCCAGGACGGTCTCATCAGGACCATCAGGCTGGACAAGGAGCTGGAACCTCTGATCGTTGCCTGAGGCCGCTCATCGTCGTCCTTGGCCTCACTGGCCTCAGTTCGGCGCCAGGGCGCGGCCGGCGAGGTCGAAGGGACTGGAGAGGGTGGCTCCGACTGCGTTGAAGATGAAAGCACCCGCACGCCTCAACCCATTGCCCGCACCGTTGCCGGCCGTCGCAGCGAGGCTGGGGTAGAGCTGCGCGAGATTGACATAGCGGTCGTGGTTCAAACTATCCGACGCCGTCAATTTGGAAATATCCACAAATTGCAAATTGGCCTTCAAGGCGGCTTCCTGGATGCGGGGATCATTGATATCGAGCGCGCCGAGCCTCGGGCGATCGCCCGCGAGCTTCCCCGACAGGGAGAGGGCGCGGTCATCCGAGGCCACAAGCACCGTGATCGGTTGGCGCAGCGGCCCAATGACCATCATCTGGCTTCGAAAAACATCAATGTCGATATCCGGGGCCGCGAGGACCACGTCGAGACGGTTAAGGACGTCGACGCGGCCTGTCAGCTTGAGCTGCCGCAACGCCTCCACGGTCAGCCACCCGCCCATGCTGTGTCCAACGAGCGTGATTTCGTCCCTCGGATATGCGCGTGTGAGCGTTGTCAGAAGCTGCACGAGCCCGTCGCGCGAATAGGTCGCGGCGTCCCTGTCGGCGATGTAGCCGGTGACCGTTGCCTCAGACGGCCAGGCAAAGAGAATCGGCAATCCGTCGATGTCGGCGTCGGCCGCCATCTGCGCCAAGCGAAACACCGCTTCCTGAAAGTTGGTGTTGAAGCCATGCACGAAAACACCAATCCGCTCCGGCCGTCTTGTTCCGCGTTGGCGCGCGACTCGGTTGTAGAATTGCCCGGCGTCAAGGATTTCCTGCCCAACGACTACGAAATTGCGCGCTGGATCGTTTGTTCCCGCCGACCATTCGATGACGCCTGGCTTATGCCCCGGCGGGATAGCGATGGTGAATTCCGCATAGTTCAGTTGCAGTGCGCGGTCAGCAGTAAAGGCGTTGCTATCGGTGCTCGTCCGGTCGCGGGTTGTCGCGACATAGACCTTGACGAGCTTTGCGCCTGGGGCTGAGCTGACCGTATTGAGCGCATCCGGCCCCGGCCTGGTGGCGCAGGCAGCAAGCAGGATGAACAGCGTTCCCAGCAGTCCGCCTCGTATCCAGTAACCTATGTTCCGGTGGCGCATAGCGGGCACCGCCTGTGCGAGCCACCGAGCGGCAGGAACGCCAAGAGCGGGTCGCGCGCGGGCCAAATTGCACAACCTCGCAGCCGGAAACATGAACTTGAGGACTCGACGCGAGAAGACACAACCTGACACCATAGAGGCAGCCTCTCACCCGGCCGTGGCAGTGAATGCGCAATCATGCATGTCGGCTCGCACATTCTGCAAAATTGGTGGCTTCAGCTCCCGGTCGGATGCTTGATAATAGCGGCAATTGCATCGCGGATGAGTGGTTCGAGTTCACCCTCATCATCGTTGACGAGTGGGTCTATCTTCAGCACGTCCTTCAGGATTCCGAGGCCAGCCAGCAGCGCCGCAACCAATGCCGCGCGTCTGAGATCGGGCGGTTGAATTTTTTCATTCAGCGGGACGATCACGTCGTTGAGAATGAACTCGCGCAGAACCGACGCAGCCGAGGCACTTGAGAGGGAACGCACGGAAATATCGAGCGGCCGGACACCGTGCTCTGTTTCGGGATCCTCCGCCAGGAACTCCCGCGCGAGCTCACTCGGGAAGTTTGCTTCACCCAGGGCGGATATGCGCTCGGCCTGTGCCGTAGCGCGCACAGCTTCCGCGAACAGTCTTTCCTTGGAGCCGAAGCTGCGATGCACGTAGGCGACATCGACGCCGACGTCGTCGGCGATGTCGCGTAGGCCAGTCTCCTCATAGGAGAACCGCGCGAAACGCTTGATTGCCGCATTGAGAATGCGGGAGCGCGTCGAAGCGGGCGGCGGTAGGCAGACTGCTGCAGTTCCCATGAGAAGCTCGACTTTGTAAGGGGACTATAGCCTGTTGCGAGAAAGTCTTTATCCTAGTTCAGATAATCGGCGATATCTTGGCCGCACCTTATACTCTTTATTGCAGAACAAACCGCAAGTGGTTGATCTCGGGCTTTTTCATTGCTCCAGCGGTGCTACCCGCAAGTCGACGTTAGAAACAAACCTCTGCAGCGAGGCTAGCTCCATCGCCGACAATCAGTCAACAGCTGTTGACCCGCGTTGACATGTGTCAAAGTGGTTTGTTGCTCGTCCGTTAGTCTAACCCTCACGGGCGCTCTAAGACTGAGACCATGAACGATTCGAAAGCCCTCGCAACGGCGCACCTTGCGCCGGCGCCGAGAGGAATCCAACCGGTCATACCTACGGTTCACTATTCTGCTTCCATCCGGACTTCGCGCGCCAGGCGTTCGGGGCGACAGCCTGCATTGGAGTATCGCGCCCAATCCCTGGAGGCTTGGCGACTTGGGAAAAAAAATCCAGCCGGCATTCTGACGTGCAGCCATGTCGAGCCTCGCTATGTCCGGGAAGCCCGCATGGGGTGGGCGAAAGCTGCCAGTCCTCCTCGGGATCAGCCGAAAAGCTTCTCACCTGTGACGCCGCTTATCGTAGCCTTCCGATGGCTTCGTCGCGGCTCGGCGCATGGCCCAGGTGAGAATTTGGCGGCCTGCTACCTTGTGGGGCAGTATGGAAACTCTGGACCGGTCGTTGAAGTGGGATGACATTTGCTCGTCTTACACCGTACCTTTGAGCCGCTGCGTAATACGGAGTCGATGTCATGACCTGGAGTAAAAGACCGTGGCTGTTCGCTGTTCTGGCAGTGATCGTCATCGGGGCAGCCTACTATGGCTGGCAGAAACTCACAGGAAGTGACCTTCCGGCTGGTATCGCATCCGGCAACGGTCGCATCGAAGCCGTCGAGATCGACATCTCGACGAAAACACCGGGCCGAATTCGGGAGATTCTCGTTGATGAGGGAGATCTCGTCGTAGCCGGCCAGGTGCTGGCTCGTATGGACACCGACCAGCTGGAGGCTCAACGACGCCAGGCTGAGGCACAGTTACGTCGTGCTGAGATCAGCATCGATACCGCGCGCAGCCTTGTCACGCAGCGGCAAGCGGAGCGAACGGCGGCTGAAGCGGTCGTGGCGCAGCGCGAAGCCGAACTGGATACGGCAGATCGCAAGTTGGCGCGCTCCGAGCAGCTGATCAAGACAAACGCCACCTCGCAGCAAACGCTGGATGACGACAGGGCTGCAGCCCAAGGCGCGCGCGCCGCGATCAGCGCAGCGAAGGCTCAACTTGCTGCGTCGGAGGCCGCGATCGGTGCGGCCAAGGCGCAGGTCATCGATGCGGAAGCGGCCGTTGACGCGGCTAAGGCGCAAATTGAAAGCATCACGACCGATATCAATGATGCGGTGCTGAGGTCTCCGCGCGACGGGCGCGTGCAGTACCGCGTCGCCCAGCCCGGCGAAGTCCTTTCGGCTGGCGGTCGTGTACTCAATCTCGTCGATCTCAGCGAGGTCTATATGACCTTCTTTCTGCCGACGGCGCAGGCCGGGCGCGTCGCGATCGGCACCGATGTGCGCCTCGTCCTCGATGCCGCGCCGCAATATGTCATCCCCGCCAAGGCGACCTTTGTGTCCGATGTCGCTCAGTTCACGCCCAAGACCGTCGAGACCGAGGAGGAGCGGCAGAAGCTCATGTTCAGGGTCAAGGCGCGTATCCCGCAGGAGCTTCTGAAGAAATACATCCAGTATGTGAAAACCGGGCTGCCCGGGATGGCCTATATCCGGCTTGACCCGAGCGCCGAATGGCCTGCACGCCTGTCGGGAACGCTGGTTCAATGACCCGGCCTCCGGCTGAGAAGCCATCGCCCGTCTCTGATCCGGTTGTCCGCCTGAACGCCGTCAATCTCGCCTATGGCAAGGTGCGTGCGCTAAAGGATCTGACATTGGACGTACCTGCCGGGCGTATGATTGGTCTGATCGGGCCCGACGGCGTCGGCAAGTCGAGCCTGCTTTCCCTGGTCGCCGGCGCCCGCGCGGTCCAGCAAGGTAGCGTGCATGTTCTCGGTGGCGATATTGCCGATGCCGCCCATCGCCTCGCCACCTGCCCACGCATCGCTTATATGCCGCAAGGACTCGGCAAGAACCTTTATCCAACCCTTTCCGTCTTCGAGAACATCGATTTCTTCGGCCGCCTCTTTGGCCATGGACGCAAGGAGCGGGAGCGACGCATAGCGGAGCTTCTCCAGCGCACCGGCATGGAGCAATTCGCTGACCGCCCAGCTGGAAAGCTGTCCGGTGGCATGAAGCAGAAAACGAGCCTTTGCTGCTCACTCATCCATGATCCGGATCTTCTGATCCTCGATGAACCGACGACGGGTGTGGATCCGTTGTCGCGGCGGCAGTTCTGGGAACTGATCGACGACATCAGACGGGACAGGCCCGGCATGAGCGTCATCGTCGCGACGGCCTACATGGAGGAGGCCGCGCGCTTCGACTGGCTCGTCGCGATGAACGCGGGGGAAGTGCTGGCCACTGGCTCCCCGGCGACGCTCCTTGAGCAGACCGGAACCGCCAACCTCGACGCGGCCTTTATTGCGTTATTGCCGGAGGATGAACGGCGAGATCACAAGACGGTGGTCATCCCGCCGCGCGCTGACGGGGCGGACGCCGAGATCGCGATCGAGGCCGAGCATGTCACCGTCCGCTTCGGTGACTTCACCGCTGTGAACGACGTGAGTTTCCGGATCCCGCGCGGCGAGATCTTCGGCTTCCTCGGGTCGAATGGCTGTGGCAAGACCACGACGATGAAAGTTCTGACCGGACTTTTGCCGGCCAGTGATGGCATTGCCCGGCTGTTTGGCCGGGAGGTCGACCCGCGGGATATCGAGGTGCGCCGTCGTGTCGGCTACATGTCCCAAGCCTTCTCGCTTTATACTGAACTGACGGTCAGGCAGAATCTCGAGCTCCACGCGCGCCTCTTCAACCTGCCCGAAGCTGACATCCCCGCCCGCATCGCGGACATGACAAACCGTTTCGATCTCGAGGACGTGCTCGATAGCTTGCCGGACGCCCTCCCGCTTGGCATCCGCCAACGGCTGTCTCTGGCAGTGGCCCTTATTCATTCACCGGATATCCTCATTCTCGACGAGCCGACATCCGGCGTCGATCCGGTGGCGCGCGACGGCTTCTGGCAGATCCTGTCCGACCTGTCGCGCAAAGATAACGTCACGATCTTTGTATCGACCCACTTCATGAACGAAGCCGAACTCTGCGATCGCATTTCGCTGATGCATGCCGGCAAGGTGCTGATCAGCGATACGCCGAAGGCCATCGTGGAGAAGCGGTCCGCAGCGACGCTTGAGGAAGCGTTCGTCGGCTATTTGGAAGATGCCATCAATGATGCATCGCTCAGGCCGGGTGCCGTTCCCAAGCCATCGCTGGAGGTGAAAGCCGTTAAGGCCGCCCCGGTGTCGGAAGGCGTAAGGGAGACGGTGGCTCCGAAGCGCCGCTTCTTCGATATCCGGCGGATGTTCGCCTATAGCGAACGCGAAGCGCTGGAACTGCGACGCGATCCGATCCGTGCGACGCTGGCGATCCTGGGCTCCGTCCTGCTGATGTTCGTCATCGGCTACGGCATCAATATGGACGTTGAGGATCTGACCTTCGCGGTGCTCGATCGCGACGATACCACCGTTAGCCGGGACTACGTCCAGCAGATCGCGGGCTCACGCTACTTCATAGAACGGCCGCCCATCACGGGCTATGATGACCTGGACCGCCGGATGGCGAGCGGCGATATCAGCCTGGCGATCGAGATCCCCCCAGGCTTCGGCCGTGATGTCGCGCGAGGCCGGGCGGTCGAGGTGGGGGCGTGGATCGACGGCGCCATGCCGCAGCGCGCCGAGACGGTCCGGGGTTACGTGCAGGGCATGCACCAGACCTGGCTCACTCAGAAAGCACGCCAGCTCTATGGCAACGCAGCTACGGTCGGCGATTTCCAGCTCGAAATTCGCTATCGCTACAACCCGGATGTGCAAAGCCTTGTCGCGATGGTCCCGGCCGTCATCCCGCTTTTGCTCCTGATGATCCCCGCCATGCTCGCTGTCCTCAGCGTCGTGCGCGAGAAGGAGCTCGGCTCGATCATCAATTTCTATGTCACCCCGGTCACGAAGATGGAGTTCCTGCTTGGCAAGCAGCTCCCCTATATCGCGCTGGCAATGCTGAATTTCGTGATGCTCACAGCCTTTGCGGTCTTCGTGTTCCAGGTGCCGTTCACCGGCAGTTTTCCTACCTATGCCGCGGCGGCTTTCCTGTACGTGATCTTCACAACCGGGATGGGGCTTGTCATTTCGGCCTTCATGAATAGCCAGATCGCGGCGATCTTCGGTACGGCGCTGATCACTCTTATACCGGCTGTCCAGTATTCCGGCATGATCGATCCCGTTTCATCGCTGGAGGGGGCGGGGGCCTTCATTGGGCGAATCTACCCGACGACCTATTTCATGACGATTTCGCGGGGCACATTCTCGAAGGGGCTCGATTTCAGCGATCTGGCGAGTTCCTTTGTGCCTCTTGTCATCGCTGTGCCGGTCCTGTTCGGGCTCGGCACGCTGCTTCTCAAGAAACAGGCGAGCTGAGCATGAGGCTCGCGAATATCGTCAATCTCGGTGTGAAGGAGCTTCGGGGGTTGGTCCGCGACCCGATGCTCCTGATCCTGATCGTCTATTCGTTTACGCTCGCCGTTTATACGGGTGCCACGGCCGTGCCGGAAACGCTCAATCGCGCGGCAATCGCGATCGTTGACGAAGACCAGTCGCCTGTCTCTTCCCGCATCCTGACCGCTTTCTATCCACCCTATTTCGTGGTGCCGCGAGTCATCAGTCCGCATGAGATGGACGCGCGGATGGACGAAGGCCTGGATACCTTCGCTATCAATATTCCCCCGAATTTCCAGCGGGATCTCCTCGCCGGCCGATCGCCAACGATCCAGCTCAACATCGATGCGACGCGCATGTCTCAGGCCTTCACAGGTGGGGGCTACATTCAGGCGATTGTCTCCGGCGAGGTGACAGAATTCCTCAACCGCCATCGCGGCGAAGCAGACGTCCCCGTCGCCCTGGCCCTGCGCGCGCGGTTCAATCCCCAGCTCAACAAAGGCTGGTTCGGGGCCATCAACAACATCATCTCGTCGATCACGATGCTGTCCATAGTCCTGACCGGAGCAGCGCTGATCCGGGAGCGTGAGCATGGCACGATCGAGCATCTCCTCGTCATGCCAGTCACCCCGACGGAGATCATGGTAAGCAAGGTCTGGTCAATGGGGCTGGTGGTCCTCGTGGCATCCAGCTTGTCCATCATTTTCATTGTCCAAGGCCTTCTCGCCGTTCCCATTCAAGGCTCTGTCGCGCTGTTCGTGGCGGGCACGGCGTTGCAACTCTTTGCCACGACATCGATGGGAATTTTTCTGGCGACCGTCGCCGGCTCGATGCCGCAGTTCGGCTTGCTGCTGATGCTCGTCCTGCTTCCGCTGCAGGTTCTGTCCGGTGGCACCACGCCGCGGGAGAGCATGCCGGAGATTATCCAGACGATCATGCTGGCGGCGCCCAACACTCATTTCGTGATGCTGGCGCAAGCGATCCTGTTCAGAGGCGCGGGTTTTTCTGTCGTCTGGCCGCAATTCGCGGCGCTTCTGCTGATCGGTGGGGTGCTGTTCTTCCTCGCGCTGCGTCGCTTCCGTCGTTTCCTGCGTTGAGCGCGCCCCGCGTTATCCCGTTTACCGTCGCCGTCCCCGGAACATCGGTTGGGGTTAGGACGCGCCGGCACCGGCGAGGGATATCGCGGTGGTCGATTTCAGCTCCTCCATGGCGAACATGGATGTCACGTCGCTCAGCTCGATCCGCGAGATCAGTTTCTTGTAGAGCGCATCATAGGCACTGATGTCCGCGATATAGGCCTTGAGCAAATAATCGATATCGCCGCTCATCCGGTAGAAATCGATGATCTCCGGGAGCTCTCGGACAGCATCATGAAACTGTTCGAGCCATTTGAGCGAATGGACGTTGGTTTTGACCGCAATGAAGACCGTGACGCCGACACCAAGCTGCTTGCGGTCAAGGAGCGCCACGCGCTTGCGGATGATGCCGCTTGCCTCGAGCTTCTGGATGCGTCGCCAGCACGGGGTCTGCGACAGGCCGACCTGTGCCGCGATCTCTGCCAGGGGCAGGCTCGAATCCTCCTGTAGGAGCGCCAGAATCTTCCGGTCAAAGGCATCAAGTTTCATGCGCGGCAGTATGGGCAGATGGAATTGGGTGTCAATGCGCTCTCCCGAGTTGCAAAACGGTTCTCCAATCATCGGAAAATCGGAAATCGGTTTCTCATAGTGCTGGCATTTGCGCGCAAACTCGCAAATCTATTTCCCTGGTTCGGCTGTAAAATTCCCCTTGAGTTGCTGGAGAGGGAATTGTCATGCAGGGACTGTTGATCAACGAGATGCGTGGCAGTGCGCTCCTGCGTGGTCTGCACACTGACTCCGACACTCTATCGCGGGATTACCTCAAGGCGGCGCGCCGGGTGCTTGAGGATCTCGTCGCACAGGCCGATCCGTTCGCGGGGCTGCCATTGCAGCGCAAGCCCGGTGGCTATGCCCGCAATCTCTTGGCCGGCGATGCCCAGGTCAGCATCTGGGCGATGGTCTGGAGCCCAGGTTGCGCCACCTCCATTCACGACCATCATTGCTCCTGCTGCTTTGGCGTCGTCAGTGGGGTCATCCGCGAAACCTGGTACCGCGCCATCAACGCGACCCAGGCTGTGCCCGTCGAGGTGCATGACCGCGCACCGGGCTACGTTGCCTGCATGCTGCCGTCCGGGCCGAATATCCACCGCATGGAGAACTGCGGCGATAGCGAAGCGATCTCCATCCACATCTATGGTTTCGATCATCAGATGCATGCGTCGTCGATCGAAACGGAATACACGGTCGCGAAACTCTAAGCGGTCGCCCTTGTCCCCCGCCCACGAGCGACGTAGTCATACGTCTCTCACTTCTGGCGAGGACAAACTCGATGGCGCTTTCCTCTGACCTGCGCGTGACGCTCGAAGGCGTCTCCACCGCGACGCTGACGACCGTATTGCTGAAGAAGGGATTGCGTAACGTCTGGATCCGCGGTGCTAAGCCGTTGCGGGCAGGCCAGGGCAAATTCGTCGGCTCCGCCTTCACCCTTCGCTTCGTGCCGGCACGTGAGGATCTGGCCACCCCCGCGTCCTGGGCCTCGCCGATCTCGACGCGCGCCGCTATCGAGGCGATGCCGGATGGCGTGATCGCCGTCGTTGACGCGATGGGCGTGACCGACGCCGGAATCTTCGGCGACATTCTCTGCGCGCGCATGGCCAAGCGCGGCGTGGCGGCCCTCATCACCGACGGCGTAGTCCGTGATATCGCCGGCGTCGAGGCCTCAGGTCTGCCGGTGTGGTGCCAGGGCGTCGCCGCGCCGCCTTCCGTTGCAGGCCTCACTTTCGTCGGCTGGCAGGAGCCGGTGGCCTGCGGCGGCGTCGCCATCTTCCCCGACGATGTGATCGTGGTCGACGATGACGGCGCGGTCGTCGTTCCCGCCGCGCTCGTGGAGGCGGTCGCGGCCGAGGCGGTCGATCAGGAGCGTATGGAAGCCTGGATCATGCAGGAGGTGGATCGCGGCGTGGCACTGCCTGGGCTTTATCCCATGAATGACGAGACCAAGGAGCGCTATCAGCAGTTCCTGAACAACGCCTGACGTACCGCGATCACCGCGCGGACTTGAAGCGCTCGAAAGCGGTGATGCGGTCAACACGCGGGTCGGCATCACGCTGGTAGATGTCGGTCCGCAGGAATTGCAACTCGGCCTGGAGAGCCTCGTCGCTGGTCTCGACCCACCAGGACTTGGGACGTCCATCTGAGCCGTCGTTCCACCGATAGCCGCGCCCCTTCAGGACATCCTTCATGTCGAAGGGGCTGTATTCGGCCCAGATGCGATAGCGAGCGCGGCGAGCACTGGCGAGAAGTCTGGAGAAGGCCGGACCCCTGCCGTCCTTGAGCGGTGCTCCAAGCACTTCGAGCAAGGCATGGCAATCGTCCACCGCGCGATGGCCATTGTGGAACCAGCCGGACTGGCCGACGAGATAGCCGAGCTTGACGCCCTCGAAGCCAAAACTCGCCCAGTCGATCTCCGAAGCTGAACAGGCCCAGGCCTTGACGTCGAAGCCTCGCGCCAATTTCTCGCAGAATGGCCGGTCGAAGCGCGCATTATGGGCGATGATGAGCGAGGCCGGCTCGATGAACTGGGTGATGGCATCAAGGTCGAGAACCTTGCCGGCAACCATTTCCGGCGTGATCCCCGTAATGCGCACGCTTTCTGCGCTGATGGGAATGCTCGGCTCGCGCAATTCGCTGAATGTTGCGATCACATCGCCGAAGCTGCCGTCGTCCCTGTAAGTGACAGCGACCATGCCGAGTTCAATTACCTCATCCTTGGTGTGGTCGAGGCCCGTGGTTTCCACATCGACGATGACGGCCACCTTCTCATCCGGCAGGGGCGCGCGAGAGACGACGGGCCTGAACCGCAACTGGCGCAGGATGCGATACCGGCCGGACTGTTCCAGTTCGCTGGCCCAGGCTTCCTGCTGCGCGTCGTAGGCGACCACCGGCAGACGGCCCGGAAGCGGCACAGGGCCACCCGCTTTTGTCCGTGCCTTGCGGCGTGGTTTTTCCCGCGCTTCCGTTCCCAGCGCGTCGATTTCCACCTCGAGCAGCGCGAAGAAATTGGGTTGGTGTGCCGATGCCATCGATCCTCCGGCTATTGCCGCGATGCTGCGCCGGAGCCGGGGCGATTCGCAACCGCGGCTCAGGGCCATATTCTGGCATCTCACAGCAAATTGGCGCGCTGATGTCCGTCTATTCCACCGACGAGAGCAGGATGCTGGTCTCGCTGTTCAAAATCCCGTTGATCGTGCGCACCTCGCGCAGCACGCGGTCAAAATCGCTCAGGCTCGATGCTCGGATCTCCGCCACCAGGTCCCAGGCGCCGTTGGTGGTATGCAGGGAATGCAGCTCCGGCAGGCCGCGCAACTGCTTGATGACCGCAGTGGTCGAGCGGCCGGTCACCTCGATGAGCATGATCGCCCGGATGGTGTTGTCATCGTAATCGTGCCTTGAGCGGATGGTGAAGCCGAGCACCGCCCCGCTTTCGAGCAGCCGGTCGAGGCGGCTTTGCACGGTGGCGCGCGAGATTCCGAGAATCGTCGCGAGCTTCGATATCGGGGCCCGCCCGTCCTCACGCAAGGCGGCGATCAACTGGCGATCAAGGTCATCGAAGATATGCATGTGTTCGATATGCGCGTTTTGGTTGAGCAATTTGCTCAAAATATTGGGGATCTTTGTACAGCTTATCAATTTTGGCTGCAATTCGCTCGGGATACAATTTCCCAGGTGATATCAGCGCGTGGAGGCGGCCATGGTCCAGTATGTCGGTGTCGATAACATGATCCGGCTGGTCGAGACGATCGGCGTCGAGCCGTTCCTGGTCGGGCTGGCCGGCTATATCGAGGAGGACTTCCGCCGCTGGGCCGCGTTCGAGAAAGCGCCGCGGGTCGCCAGCCACTCCCGGGACGGGGTCATCGAGCTCATGCCGGCGAGCGACGGCGCGCTCTACGGCTTCAAATACGTCAACGGCCATCCAAAGAACACGCGGTCCGGCCTGCAGACCGTCACCGCTTTCGGTGTCCTGTCCGACGTCGCGACCGGTTACCCCAGGCTCCTGTCGGAAATGACCATCACGACCGCCTTGCGGACCGCGGCAACGTCGGCGCTTGCGGCGCGCTATCTCGCCCGCCCGGATGCATCCAGCATGGCGATCATCGGTCTCGGCGCGCAGTCCGAGTTCCAGGCGCTCGCCTTCAAGGCCCTCTTGGGCATACGCAAGCTGCGGGTCTTCGACATCGATCCGGCCGCCGCCGCCAAGTTCCGCAGCAACCTCGCAGGCTATGGCTTCGCGATCACCAGCGCGGCGAGCGCCGAAGAAGCGGTGCTGGGTGCCGACATCATCACGACCGTCACCGCCGACAAGTCGAACGCGACCATCCTGAGCGACAACATGGTCGGGGCCGGCGTGCATATCAACGCGGTTGGCGGGGACTGCCCGGGGAAGACGGAGCTGCACCGCGACATCCTGCTGCGCGCGGATGTCTTCGTCGAATTTCCCGAACAGACGCGCATCGAGGGCGAGATCCAGCAGATGGATCCCGACTTCCCGGTGACCGAGCTCTGGCGCGTCATTGCCGGCGAAGTGCCCGGCCGACGCGCGCCGGAGCAGATCACGCTGTTCGATTCCGTCGGTTTCGCGACCGAGGACTTTTCCGCGTTGCGTTATCTGCGAGATCGGGTGGCCGGCACGGATTTCTTCGATGAGATCGATCTGGTGACAGAACCCGAAGATCCACGCGATCTCTTCGGGCTAATTGCAAGGCACCATGGCGCGACGGCCGTGAGTTCGGCTGGAGGGGCGCGATAATGGCCCATAAACTGTCCGTCCAAGCGCCGCGTAGCGTCGTCATGATCCGCCCGCACCACTTCTCGCCGAACCCCGCGACCGCCCATGACAATGCCTTCCAGGCGCAGGACAGCGCGCGCACGGCCGAGGCGATCGCGAAGGCGGCCTATGACGAGGTGAGTTGCGCCGTGGATCAGCTTGCCGCGGCGGGGATCACGGTTCATCTCTTCGAGGACGAGACGCGCGACACTCCGGATTCGGTCTTCCCCAACAACTGGTTCTCGACCCATGCCGGCGGCCACGTCGCTCTCTATCCCATGTTCTCGCCCAGCCGCAGGCGGGAGCGGCGCGGCGATGTCATCGAGATGCTGAAGCATCGCTACCGCGTGCAGGATGTCATCGACTATTCCGGCCTGGAGCAGGATTCGGTCTATCTTGAGGGGACCGGCGCGATGGTGCTCGACCATATCGAGCGCGTTGCCTATGCCGCACGGTCCAACCGCACCAACGAAGTCGCGCTTGAACGCTTTTGCACGCATTTCAACTTCGAGCCGGTGGTGTTCGATGCGGCGGATCGCGACGGCCGGCCGATCTACCACACCAATGTCCTGATGTGCATCGGCACGGATTTCTGCATGGTCGGCCTCTCCGCGATCTCGAGGCTGGAGCGGCGGGCCGAGATTGCCGAGCGCTTCAAGACGACGGGGCGCGATGTGATCGATCTCACCCCTGATCAGATCACCGAGTTCGCTGGCAATGCCATCGAGCTCGACGGGCGAGACGGCCGGGTCCTCGCTTTGTCGTCCCGGGCGCTCGCCGCGCTCGACGACGGACAGCGCGCCCGGTTGCAACGCCACGTCGCTCTGCTGCCCCTCGATGTGCCGACCATCGAGCTCGCGGGCGGTTCCGTGCGTTGCATGTTGGCGGGGATCCATCTGGCGCCGCGCGGCGCCATCCACGCCACTTCGGCTGCCGCCGCGACGCCTGCACCAACGGTCGCTCTAGCGCCGGCTTGATGCGGCCGGCCGTTGTTGAGGCTGAAATTGCAAGCATGTCAGTGCGGGATCACTTATGTCTGATCGCGACTGACACGATAGGGGGCGATCATGCGTGCCGTAATACTCTCCGAAACCGGCGGTCCGGATGTCCTGCGTCTCGCGGAGATAGACGATCCCACGCCTGGCCCCGGCGAGGTCGTCATCGCGGTGGAGGCCGCGGCGCTGAACTATGCCGACCTCATGCAGCGCAACGGCACCTATACCAAGGGCGTTGCCTTGCCGACCGTCCTCGGCATCGAATGCTCCGGCGTGATCATCGAGATCGGCACGGATGTCACGGGCTGGATGATCGGCGACCGGGTCTGCACGCTGGTCCCCGGCGGAGGCTATGCTGAACGGGCGGCGGTCTCAGCCAGCCAGCTCCTGCCCCTGCCGCGCGGGGTCGATCTCGTGACGGCGGCAGCACTTCCCGAGGCGTCCGCGACGGTCTGGTCCAACATCATCGACACCTGCGCGCTGGCCCCGGGGGAAGTCCTCCTGGTCCATGGGGGCACGGGCGGCATCGGCTCGTTTGCGGTGCAGGCCGGCAAGGCCTTGGGGGCGGAGGTTCTGGCGACCGCGGGGAGCGAGGACAAGCTGCGGCGGTGCCAAGAGCTCGGCGCGAGCCGCGCGATCTCCTATCGGACCGAGGATTTCGCGCGCGAGGTTCTCGCCCACACGGCCGGGCACGGCGCCGATGTCATTCTCGACAACATGGGCGCTTCCTATCTCCCGAAGAATATCGAGGCGCTTGCCAAGGACGGGCGCATCGCCATCATCGGCCTGCAGGGCGGCCGCGAGGTGTCGCTCTCGCTCGCTGCACTCTTCGCGAAACGTGCGTCGCTGTTCACCACGTCATTGCGGGACCGGCCCGCCGCCGCCAAGGATCGTATCGTCACCGGCGTACGGCGCGATCTCTGGCCCCATCTCGAAAGCGGGCGCATCAAACCGGTGGTTGACCGGGTCTTCCCGCTGGCCGAGGCCGCCGCCGCCCATCGCTACATGGAGACGGGGCGGCATGTGGGTAAGATCATTCTGAGAGCGGGCGGCTGACGCGGGCCGTATCGCCGGCGCCCGCCTCGCAGGCTTCATAGTGCTCCATGATCTCGCGGCCCGTTGCGATCCAGACATCGTCATAGGTGCGGATATGAGTCAGGAAATCGTCGAGGATGCGGATGCGCATCGGCCGCCCGGTCACCTGCGGATGCATGACCATGGTGGTGACGCCGCCCCATTCCCGCGTCTGGTCGAATTCGTCGCGCCAGATAGCGAGCACCGCTTCGCGGCCGAAGAGCGCCCGGGGGCTGGAGCGATGGGTCAGGCCGTAGCTCCAGTCGTCGAAGCTGTAATTCACGGGGATCTCGACGGGCCCCGGACCGCCGGGCAGTACATGGCGATAGGGCCGGATGTCGTCCCGCCAGGAGCTGGAATAGCGGATGCCGCGGTCCACGAGCAGTTGCAGAAGGGCGGGGAAGCTCTCGCCCCATGGCGCCCTGTAGCCGACCGGCGTGATGCCCAGCACGCGGCGCATGGCGTCGAGGCCCCGGTCGATTTCCTCGATCATGACATCGAAGCGCTCTGCGTCCGGCTTCAGATGCAGATAGCCGTGGTGGGCGATTTCGTGGCCGGCGGCGAGGATGGCCTCGCAGCTCCTGATATGGGCCTCGACCGCCCAGCCGGTCACGAAGAACGTCGCGCGCACCTCGTGGCGCGCCAGCAGTTCGAGGATCTTCGGGATGCCGACGCGGGCCTCATATCCGCCGTAGGAGAGGGTGACGTGGCGATCGGCATTGGCGGGGTCGCCGCCGAGCCAGACCGACTCCGCATCCACATCGAAGGCTGGAAACAGGGCGCAACGCTTGCCCTGCGGCCAGGGAAACTCCGGGGCGGGTGGCGCGGGATTGGCGGGGGCGGGATGTTTCATCATCGGGAGGCCTCGAGGGTGGAAGGGATGCGGAGACCAGCAGGGCGATTACCTGTCGTGGTTATGCTAGAGACGACCAGGAAGAGGCAGATGGTGGGACCCATGGCAGACGACCGGCAGCGGCATTCGGGCAAGGACGGGCTGCATGGTCGCGCGTAACCTGCCGCTCGCCACGCTGCGCACATTCGATGTGGCGGCGCGTCACGGCAGCCTGACGAAGGCAGCCACCGAGCTGAACCTGACGGATAGTGCGGTCAGCCACCAGTTGCGTAAGCTGGAGGAAGCTCTCGGTTTCGACCTCTTTGAGAAATCCGGCCGCGGCGTGGCCCTCACCGATGCCGGCCGCATCTTCGCGCGCTCCGTGGGAACGGCTTTGCAGGACATCGCCCGCACCGCGCACAGCCTTGTTGACGCGGACGCCGAGGGCGGACGTCTGATGATCGCTTGCTCGCCGATGTTCGCCAGCAAATGGCTCGCCCGGAATCTGCCCGCCTTCTGCGAGGACCATCCGGCGATCGAATGCCATATCCACCTTTCGGAGAATGACCGCGTGGCGGAGGTGGCGGACGCGGACATCGGCATCCAGTTCGGGACCGGGGACTGGCCGGGCAAGCGCTCCTTCCTCTTGGAGAATGTCTCCATCGCGCCCGCCTGCAGCCCGCTCCTGTTCCAGCGAGCCGGGCGTACGTTGACGCGTGCGGCGGATCTGCGCGATGTGGTGCTTCTCCACCGCGATGACGGCTCCGAATGGCGCCGCTGGCTGGCGGACGAGGGCGAGCATGATTTCAGCCTCTACCGCCGGCATCTCTATTGCAACGACCTCAGCGTTGCCATGGACATGGCAGTCGAGGGCGCCGGCGTCGTCCTCGTCAGCGATACCCTGTCGATGGCCCATGTTCGGGAAGGAAGCCTCATGCGACCCTTTGCGGCCATGATCCAGGCGACCGGCGGCTGGTATGTCGTCTGCGACGGCTACCGGCTGGAGCGTTCGAGCAATCGTCTCTTCCTGCATTGGCTGATGAGCCGCTTCGGGAAGCTGCTGACGCTCAACGGCGAGAGTGATCAAGCCGCCGGGGTGCGTGACGACAACCCATAGAGCAGGCTGAGGATCAGTGATGCACCGCTGGCGCCCGTGATATTGCGCGGGTCGAAGGGCGGCGAGATTTCCACGAGATCGGCGCCGATCAGCTTGTTGCTCGCCGCGATTTTGCGCATGGCGAACTGCACGTCGTGGAGATCGAGCCCGAAGGGGTTGGGTGCGGCGGTTCCCGGCGCCTGCGCATGGGACAGACAGTCGATGTCGACCGAGAGATAGATCGCGTCCGTCCCCTCACCGGCGATCGCCAGGGCCTGCTCGACGACGGCGGCGATGCCGCGCTCGCGTACCTCCAGGCCCGAGATGACCGTGACGCCCATGTCCTTCGCGTAGTCGTCGAGCTGCGGCGAATTGGTGAATTCCGCCATGCCAACCTGCACGAGGTTGCGGCCGTTGAGGAGGGTGCCGGGAAGCTCGAGGGTCTTGCGGAACGGCACGCCGCTCGACTCGGCCCCGAGGTGGGCCTTGCGCAGGTCGTGATGGGCGTCGAAATGGATGACGCCGAGCTTCTTGCTCGGTCCCATGGCCTCGATGACGCCACGCAGGTTGGGGAAGGCGATGGAGTGATCACCGCCGATCATCACCGGCACGATCCCGCGCGTAACGAGCTGACGCACCGTCTCGGTGATGCGCGCGAAGGTGCCTTCCATATCTGTGAGAACGACCTCGATATCGCCGATGTCCGCGGCGCGGAAATCGGTCATGGCGCGGCGATCTCGGCTCGAATAGGTGGTGAAATACATCATCGCCTGGCGCACCGCGTCAGGCCCATGACGGGAGCCCGTGCGGACGACCGAGGCTCCATCATAGGGCACGCCGACGATCGCGCAGTCGAGGTCAAGCGTCCCGTCCCAGGTGAGCCACGCGCCAGCGCGATGCTCGGCGACATCGCCTTTCATGGTATTGACGACAAGGCCCGGGGGTAGAAGATCGAGAGATGTCACGGAACGCTCCTAGCCAATTCATGCGGCTAGTTAGGCATCGAAGAAGAGCCGGGTGAAGTGATCGATTGTCAGCGATCGCCTGAAGAATTTTCATCGATTGGCGATTTGATGCGCGTTTATGCAGCGCGCCCTATTTTTAAACATGATGTTACGTCATGTCTTTGCTGACGAATAATCAGTTGTGCCCCTGTCGCCGCTCTTGCTTCATAGCTGCAATGACAGCCGTGTCTGATCATCGGTGGGCGTCCTCATCGGCGTTCACTCGAAAAGGCCGGCCATGTGAGGCCGCGTTCCGATAAAGCGATCGCCAGAGGGGTAATCCATGAAGTTCCCGCGTTTCCTGTCCCTGTGTCTTGCGCTTGGCCTGTCCGTGTCGGCCGCGTCAGTCGCTCTGGCGCAGACCAAGACCCCGACGCCCGTCAAGATCTCGATGCATTTCAACGTGCCGCAGCTGTCCTGGTACGGCTTGTACTGGGCGGACGAGAAGGGCTACTACAAGGATGCGGGGCTCGACGTGAGTTTCCAGTATCTGCGCGGGTCGCCGCTTGCCGTGCAGGCGACCGGCGCGGCGCAGTCCGAACTCGGGATCGCGGCGGCCGACTCGGCCCTGGCCGGCGGCATTCAGGGCTTGCCCATCAAGGTCATCGCCAATCATCTCCAGAAGGACGCGACCGGCGTCATCGTCGACAAGGCCAAGGGACCGGTCACGAGCTTCAAGGATCTCGGCGGCAAGACAATCGTGACGTCGGATTCGACGACGCTCGCCACCTTGCTTCGCGCTGCCTTGAAGCGCAGCGACATGACCGACAAGGTCAAGGTGCTCTCGGTCGATCCCCAGACGGTCTGCACCCTGATGCTCGCCGAACGGGCCGACGGCTGCACGGGCTTCGAGTTCGCCCATGCGCTGCAGGTCAAGGCGAAAGGCGTCGAGCCGCTGTTCCTACCGTTCAACACGGATGAATATCCGATCCTTGGTCATGTCATCATGGCCAACAGCGACTTCCTCGCCAAGAACCCCGACGCCGTGAAGGCCTTCCTGGCGGCAACCGCCCGGGGCTACGCCGAGGCATCCGCCGACATCCCGGCCACCGTGGCGATGATGGGCCGTATCGATCCGACGCAGCCCAAGGAAACGCTGCCGCAGGCTATCAAGATCATCGCCGATCTGACGGAGAGCCCGCGTTCGAAAGAACACGGCTGGGGCTGGATGGACGATACGTCCTGGAACAATCTCTACAGCGGCCTTGCGGACGGCGGCGTCTTGAAGCCTGGCTATAAGGTGTCGGATCTCTATACGAACGACTATCTGCCGGCCAAGAAATAGGCGGGTCGTTTCCAAGGGGCGCCCGCGTCGATGACACGTGGGTGCCTTTTGCGTGTCTAGGGCCGTTCCGCTATGCCCCGGTGCCACGCCGTTCGACGGCAGCGGCTCAGGGCGATTGCGCCGAGCGTTTAGGAGAAGGTTGCAAGCTCGTGTCAAAACCGTCGAAGGCGACTGACTGCCTGGTGATCGAAGGCGCGGAGGTCTATGCGCCGGCCGCGCTGGGTACGACGTCCGTCGTTGCTGCTGCCGGCCGGACTCTCTGGCTCGGCGAGGACGCAGCGCGGCAGGTTGCAAGCCTTGACGGCGTTACGCACATGGATGCGCGCGGGCTCCGGCTCATTCCGGGGCTCATCGACCAGCACATACACTTCGTCGGCGGCGGCGATGCCAACGGGCCTCTCGGGCGCGTCGAGGAACTGACGGCGCGACAGCTACTCTCCGCTGGCACCACGACGGCGGTCGGCCTGCTCGGCGTTGACAATGAAACCCGCGATTTACGGTTTTTGCTTCGCAAAGCGCATGAACTGCGCGCCGAGAGCGTGACGGCCTTTATCTATACCGGGGGCATGCCGCTGCCCGCCCAGCATCTTCTCGACAGCATCTGCGCCGATGTGTCCTTCATCGATCAGGTGATCGGCGCCAAAAGCGCGGTCGCGGAGCGCCTGCATCCCAACCGCGACTGGAATGCGCTGGCCGACCTCGCGGGCCAGGTGATGCGGGCGCGGGCCATGTCCGGCAAGCGGGCGGTGCTCCACTGCCATGTCGGCTCGCTCGATGAGGCGCTGGCACCTCTCGTCCGGCTCGTGGACGAGCTGCAGATGCCGATCGACCAGATCATCCCGACGCATGTCAACCGCACGCGGGATTTCTCTCCGGTCTTCGAGGAAGCGATCGCCTTCGCCTTGCGCGGCGGCACCATCGACATGACCTGCTGCGTCTCCAGGCTGGATGGAAACCCGACGGGCGTCGATGTTCCCGACGCCATCCGCATCTGTCTGGAGCGAGGCGTTGCGCTGGCGCAAATCACGGTCTCCACCGACGGAAACATCCCGGCCGCGGTGCGGGATGCCGATGGCAGGCTCACCGGCTACCGCACGGTGCCGCCGAGCGTGCTCTTCCGGGATCTGATGCGGCTGGTGCATGAACTCGGCCTGCCCCTCGATCAGGCTCTGCAGCCCATGACGACCAATGTTGCGCGCGTGCTCGGGCTCGATGCGCGCAAGGGCCAGGTGGCCCCCGGGTTCGACGCGGACTACGTGCTCATCGACCAGAACGATGCGGTCCATACGGTGATCGCCGGCGGCGCCGTGGTCTTCCAGAAGTAAAGGCACTTTTCTGATGGTGATGTTCAGCAATCTCGGCGCGGCCCTGTCGACCCATGTTCCGGCCGAGCAGGCCGCGATCATCGATCTCGGGTCCGCCGAGCCGCGCAGCTACAGCTATGCGGAGCTCGACGCGCTGATATCAGCTTATGCGCGCGGTTTTGTGCGGCGTGGCATCGGGCCCGGCGAGCGCATCGCCATCGTCGCCGCCAACAGTGTGCATTTCATCGCCATCGCTTTCGGAGCGCTCCGGGCCGGCATCACGGTCGTGCCGGTGAACTACAAGCTGCCGCCGTCTCTGGTGGCTTTCATTCTGGAGGACAGCGACGCCCGGTTGGTGTTCTGTGATGGGCCGCGCGAGCCGCTCGTCCCGGCGCAGTACGAATGCATTCGCATGGGTGATGAAAGCGAGAGCGCAGTCCTGACAGAATTCCGCGATCCCGGTCCCTTCACGGCTGTGGAACCGGGGCCGCAGGACATCGCCATGATCATCTACACGTCCGGTTCCTCCGGTGTGCCGAAGGGGGTGATCTTCTCCCACCAGGGGCATCTGTGGGCGCTCGATCACCGCACCAGCGCCAACAGCCCGGCCGGCCAGCGCACCATCGTCGCGGCGCCGCTCTATCACCAGAACGGTCTTGCCTCGTCGCAGGCGACGCTCGGCAGCGGTGGCACGGTGATCCTGCTGCCGAGCTTCGAGGTGGAATCCTTCGTGCGGGCAATCGCCGCCTATGGCGTCGAGATGATCACGGCCGTGCCGACCATGATCGCGATGCTCGCCCGCCGCACCGATCTCATCGCGGAGCTCGATTTTTCCAAGGTCAAGCTGGTGCGCGTCTCGTCCGCGCCGGCGACGCCGGAGCTGATGGCCGACATCAGGCGGATTTTCACCAGTGCCAAGGTGGTCAATGGCTTCGGCACGACCGAGGCGGGGCCGATCTTCTTCGGCCCGCACCCGGACGGCCTCCCTCAGCCCGACATGTCGGTCGGTTATGCGCATCCGGCGGTGGAACTGCGGCTCGTCGACGACGGCAAGGTGCGGCCGGACAAGGGTGTCCTGCAGATCCGCAGCCGTGCCGTCATGATGGGCTATCTGAACAAGCCCGAACTCTCCGCGCAGTCGATGACCGATGATGGCTTCTACATCACCGGCGATATCTTCGAGCGGGACGCCGACGGCTTCTATTTCTTCGTGAGCCGCGCCGATGACATGTTCGTCTGCGGTGGCGAGAATGTCTTTCCCGGTGATGTCGAGGCCATGCTGATGCAACTGCCCGCTGTTGCCGAGGTCTGCGTCGTGCCGGTGCCTGACGCGATCAAGGGACAGAAGCCGGTCGCCTTCGTCGTGCCGAAGCTCGGCGAAAGCGTGACCGAGGAAGAGGTGAAGGCTTTCGCGCTCGCCAACGGCCCAGCCTATCAGCATCCGCGGCGCGTCTTCATCGTGCCGGAACTCCCGCTCGCCTCGACCAACAAGGTCGACAGGCGAGCCCTGACGGAACGCGCGCTGGCGCTGACGTCATAAAACCAACAAGCGAGGAAGCTTGCCATGAAGGCATTCTACATCAAGGAACACGGTGGCCCGGAGGCATGCGTGTATGACGCGCATTACCCGGATCCCGTCGTCCAGCCTGGCGGCGTCGTGCTGCGCGTGCGCGCTTCGACGCTGAACTACCACGACATCTTCACCCGCCGTGGCATGCCGGGCATCACGCTCCGCCTGCCGGTCGTGCCGGGTCTCGATGTGGCTGGCGAGATCGTCGAGGTGGGCACTGGCGTCGACGGCTGGAAGGTAGGGGATCGCGTGGTGATCGATCCCATCAACCGCCTGAGCCGGGGCGTTGTAGGCGAGACAATGGATGGTGGCCTCGCAGAATACTGCGCAGTGCCCGCGCATCAGCTCATCCGTATTCCCGACAATGTGGATTTCGACACCGCCGCCGTGATGCCGACCGCCTATGCGACGGCGCTGCGCATGATGTACACCAACGGTGACGTGAAGTCCGGCGAGAAGGTCGGCATTCTCGGCGCCAGCGGCGGTGTCGGCGTATGCTGCGTGCAACTCGCCAAGCTCGCCGGCTGCGAGGTGGTGGCATTCGCCTCGTCCGCCGACAAGCTGATGCGCCTCAAGGATCTCGGCGCCGACCACGTCATCAACTATCACGAGACGGATTTTCTGGAAGAAGTCCACAAGCTTTACGGGAAGCCGAGCCGGCGCGGGCCGCGCGCCACCAATGGCCTTGATGTCATCGTGAACTATACCGGTGGCGATACCTGGGTGAAATCCCTGCAGACCTTGCGGGTCGGCGGGCGTTTGCTCACCTGCGGCGCCACCGCGGGCTTCGATCCCAAGGAGGACATCCGCTATATCTGGGTTTTCGAGCTCAAGGTGCTCGGCTCGAATGCCTATATGAAGGAGGATATCGAGGGCTGTCTCAAGCTCGCCAGCGACGGCAAGCTGAAGGCTTTGATTGATGAGATCTTCACGCTCGAAAACGCGGCGGAAGCCTTCGAGCGCGTCGAGAACCGGCGCGTGCTCGGCAAAGTGTTGATCCGCCCATGACAGATGATGCGCCAATGACCGCCGGAGCAAGCAAGGGGGCGGCGGAAGCGGTCAAGCCGCTCTCGCCCGCCGAGGTGTCGGGCTGGCTCGCCCGTTCGCCCTTCATCGCCTTTCTCGGCCTTGAACTGCATGAGATGGACGTGGCTGCCGGCACCTTGACGCTCAGGATGGCGCTGAAGCCGGAATTCGAGCGCTCGGCTGGAAGCACAGGGCGCTGGCATGGCGGTGTCGTCTCGGCGATGATCGACACGGCGGGGGACGTTGCGCTCATCATGCTGCACGGGGCCGCGCCCCCGACCATCAATTTCCGCGTCGATTATCTCCGCCCCATCGTCGGCGAGGCGTTGACAGCGCGGGCGACGATCCGCAAGAGCGGGCGGAGCATAGCCTTCGTCGATATCGACGTGTTCGGCCCCGATGGCGCCCTCGTCGCCATCGGACGCGCCAACTATGCCATGAGCGGCTTGCCCCGCCCCGCCACGGAGATGGCTTCATGACTGCTGGACAGCAATCCATCGTCGGCAAGAACCTGAACCTGACCTACAAGGGCCACGGCAGCGGGCCAGTCACGGCGCTGGAGGATGTTTCCTTCACCATCGAGAACGGCCAGTTTATCTCGCTGATCGGCCCCTCGGGCTGCGGAAAGACTACGCTTCTGAAGATCTTCGGGGATCTGCTGGCCCCAACCTCTGGCACGCTCACCATCGACGGCGAGCCGCCGGCCAAGCTCCGGCGCGGCCGCCTCGTCGGGCAGATGTTCCAGGACGCGACGCTCCTGCCCTGGAAGACCATTGGCGAGAACATCGCATTGCTCGGGGATATCGCCGCAAGGCCGGTCTCGCGCCAGGAGGTCAAGGACCTCGCCGAGATGGTGGGCATCGGCGGCTTTATCGACAACTATCCGCATGAACTCTCCGGTGGCATGCGCCAGCGCGCGGCGCTCGCCCGTGCCTACGCGCTGAAGCCGAAGATCCTGCTGATGGACGAGCCGTTCGGCGCTTTGGACGAACTCACCCGCGAGCGCATGAATGACGAGCTCGTGCGCATCTGGTCGAAGAACCGCCTCACGGTGATCTTCGTGACGCATTCCATTGCCGAGGCCGTCTATCTCTCCGACCGGGTGTTCGTGATGGCGCCCCGGCCGGGACGTGTCGTCGCCGACATCGCCATCGACATGCCGCGCGACAGGCGGGCGGCGGAACGTTTCGGGCCGGAGCTCACCCGCGCGACCGAGACGATCCATCACCACCTCGTCAGCAACATGCGC
This sequence comes from Chelatococcus sp. YT9, assembly GCF_018398315.1. Lineage (NCBI taxonomy): Bacteria > Pseudomonadati > Pseudomonadota > Alphaproteobacteria > Hyphomicrobiales > Chelatococcaceae > Chelatococcus > Chelatococcus sp. YT9. The sequence continues at coordinate 1,988,833 of NZ_JAHBRW010000002.1, read as the reverse complement.
TAGGTTGGGAGCAAGCACATGGACCGGTTCAACCGCTTCCTACCCGGAATAACGATCATTGCGATCCTCGCCTTCTGGGAATGGGCGAGCATCGCCTGGGGCATCAAGGAGTTCATCCTGCCTGCTCCTTCGGTGATCGTGCGCGCTGCCATCGAAAACTGGCGTGAGCTGATCGACAATATGTGGACTACGCTCGGCGTGCTGGCGGCCGGCTATGCCGTGGGCGTAATCTTCGGCGTCGGGCTCGCGATTATCATGATGCTCCTGCCGCCGGTTCGCAGCGCGCTCTATCCGCTGATCGTCGCCTCGCAGACGATCCCGAAGATCGCCATCGCGCCCTTGCTGATCCTGTGGTTCGGCGTCGGCGTCGAGCCGAAGATCTTCATCATCGCGCTGCTCGCCTTCTTTCCCGTTCTCATCAATACCGTGACGGGGCTCGAGGGCACGGACAAGGGTCATCTCGAACTGATGCATTCGGTCGATGCGCGCTTCTGGCAGGTCTACCGGCATGTGCGCCTGCCCTCGGCGGTGCCGCATATCTTCGCCGGGCTGAAGCTTGCCTTGACCGTCAGCGTGATCGGCGCCGTGGTCGGCGAATGGGTCGTGGGCAATCGCGGGCTCGGCTATTTGCTACTCGCCTACAACGCCTCGCTTTCGACCGCCAAGCTCTTCGCGGCGCTCGCCCTGATCGTCGCGATCAGCGCCATCCTGTTCTACCTCATCACGCGGCTGGAGAAGGCATTGTCCTGGCGCGCGCGCCTGATGAAGTGAGCGCGGCCCTTGCCAGCGCCTGACATCTTAATTGTTGCGACCGTTTCTGCGGAGAGTTCATCATGAGCAAGACGACGGACTATCGCGGTTTCCGTACCGCAGGAGCCCGGTTGACCGAGGAGCCGCTCGCTCATCTCGATTTCCACCGTTCGAGCCTTCTGGGTGAATCCGTCCACGCCATCCATGCCTTCGACAAGGCCCACGCCCTGATGTTGAGCGAGGAAGGCATCGTGCCGCGCGCAACCGGCGTCGCGATGCTGAAGGCCTTTCGCCAGATGGAAGGGGAGGGCGTGGAGAAGGCCCGTGCCGAGGCCGATGGCGGCATGCATTCCGGCGAACACTATCTCACCAAGACGCTCGGCGAGGACATCGGCGGCCGGCTGCATCTCGGCCGCAGCTCCGGCGATCTCGTCGAAGTGGCGCGCCGCATCACCTTCCGCGGCCACGTCCAGCGCATGCTTGCTGCACTCTCCGAGCTGCGCGGCACGTTGCTGGCGCTGGCCCGCCAGCACCGCGAGACCGTGATGCCGGGCTACACGCACGGCCAGCACGCCCAGCCGACGACCTTCGCGCATTGGCTGACGATGTTCGAGGAGGTCTTCGCCCGTGACACCCAGCGGCTCCTGTCCTTCTACGGCAGGGTGAACCGCTCTCCGGCGGGCGCTGCGATCATGACCGGCAGCGATTTTCCGCTCAATCGCCATCGCATCTCGGATCTCCTCGGCTTCGACGCACCGCTGTCGCACACGATGGACGCCATCCTCAGCCACGACCTTGAGATGGATTATGCCGGCGTGCTCGCCGTGCTCGCGCAGAACATCGGGCGGCTGGCGGACGACCTCTTCCTCTGGTCGACCGTGGAATTCGCCATGGTGGAACTGCCGGACCGCTATTGCGGCACGAGCAGCATCATGCCGCAGAAGAAGAACCCCGACGGGCTCGAGGACATCAAGGGCGTCGCCGCCCAGTCTCTGGGCATTGTCGCGACCGTGATGATGGCAGAGAAGGGGCCGACGGGTTTCCCCATCATGGAGCGGCGCAACAGCCAGGCCATTCTCTGGGACCTCGGCCGCGGCCTCGGCGTGCGGCTGGAGACCTTGGGGCCGCTGATGCGCGACCTCAAGGTGCGCGTGGAGCGCATGCGGACGCTCGCAGGCGCCAATTGGGCGCAGGTCACGGATCTCGCCTCGGCGCTGGTGCGCGAGCGGGCGATCGACTGGCGGACCTCGCACCAGATCGTCAGCGTCTTCGTGCGCCAGAACATCGAGGCAGGCGTGACGCCGGACAAGGCAACGTCGGCCTCCCTCGACAGGGCCGCCGAGACGCTGGGGATCGCCGCGCCAAAACTGCCGGAAGCGGTCTTCGCCGACGCCATGGACCCGGCCGCCTTCGTGCGCCGCCGCGGCATCTACGGCGGGCCGGCGCCCGAGGCCATCCTGCGCGAAATCGGCGCGGCCGAGGCGCGGCTTGATGCTGACGCGCAGGCCGTGTCTGCGCTCGCAGCGCAGTCGGACAAGGCCCATGCGGCCCTGGAAGAGGCGATCTCGGCTCACCTTGCGGACTGGTCGGTTGAAGCGTCGTCAAGTGCCGGATGAGGCGGCGGCAGCAAGTCCGCTGCGGCGCGGAAGCGACGTTGTTGTCATCCGCGCCGCTGATCCCTCCCCCCTGGGGAGGGTGGCGGCGCAGGCGCTGGGTGGGGAGCGACTGGCTCGGACCCGGAGGAAAGCGGCAACAGCTGTATCGCGGGTGGAGGATCGTTCCCGGCCCGTACCCCCCCGACCTCGCTGACGCGAGGCCACCCTCCCCAAAGGGGGAGGGATCAGGGCCGGCGGTTCCTATCGACGCGCTGTCATCGCCGCCACAAGCTCATCGGTCGACATGACGTCGCCGAAATTGAGGTAGAAGCCGGTGAGGGAGGCGTTGTGTTCCTCATCGGTGTGGGCTGCATTGCCATCGGTCACCATGATGGTCTTGAAATTAAGCATCATGGCATCCCGCGCGGAACTCTCGCAGCAGGTGTTGGTGACGGTGCCGGTGATGAGCACGGTATCGAGCCCTTGCGCCCGCAGCCGTTCCGCCAGATCGGACGAGCCCTGGATGAAGGCGGAATAGCGCGATTTGCGGACGATTGCGTCCTCCGGCCGCACATCGAGCCCGGCCCACAGCTCATGCCCCACCGAGCCCTCCGTCATCGCCGCGACCCGCCTGGCGCGCATGGCGGGCAGGAGAAGGTCGTACATCACGGACCATTCGGTGAAGCAGGCCTCGTCGTGGGTGTTCTTGATCCAGAACACCTTGCCGCCGGCCTCGCGCAGGGCCGCTGCCAGCCGGTTGATGTTCGGCACGATGGCGGACGCATTGGCGCAGAGCGCATGCGCGACCTCCGGCATCATGAAGGCGTTCTGCATGTCAATGACGACAAGGGCCGTGCGGTTGGGATCGAAGTTCGCATAGGGATGCGCCGTGCCGCGGCGGGCCACCACGCGTGCAACGACCGACTGCGGAATGCTGACGTTATGCATCGCTCCCCCGAATCTCACTGGATGGCGGCTGCCAAGCGCAGGCCGTCGATCATGGAGCTCTTCAGGACATGGGCGTAGAGCCGCTCGGGATCCCGGGTGATCGCCTGCAGGTTCGCAAGGATCTCGCGGCGCTTTTCCGGGTCCTTTTCTCGCATGCGTGCCCGGTTGGCGTCGGCCTGGGCGAGAATCTGATCACGGGCGATTGGCCTGCGGCGGCGATCATAAAGGTCAAGGCGATCCAGGGGGGCGTGGTCCTGCAGGATCGCGGTGAGCGCGGCGGCCAGCTCGAAGGCATCGTGGATGCCGCCGTTCAGCCCCATGCCGCCGGAGGGTGAATTGAGATGGGCGGCATCGCCCGCCAGCACGACCCGTCCGTGAACATAGGACGGGACGATGCGCTGGTGGACGCGGTACGGCCGCTTCTCGATCACCTCATACCGCTCGCTGCGCGGCACGATGACCTGCAGGCTCGCCTCGATGGCCTCTTCGGTCAGCTGCTCCTCGATCGGCAGGTCCTCGCGCGGATAGATCGAAACGCGCCAGCGGCCGGGCACCTTCAGAAGCGCAAAATTGCCATCCGCCTTCCAGCAATAGGAGACGTTGGAAATCCCTTCCAGATGCTCCTCGAACGGGAAGTGAGTCGTGACGAGCAGCGTTGTTTCGGGATAGGTCAGCCCAGCGAATTCGAGGCCAAGTTCCTTGCGGATTGTACTCCGCGCGCCGTCCGTTCCGGCCACGAGCCGCGCCCGGATGGTCTCCCCATTGCCTTTCGCATTGCCGTGGTCTGCTCCCTCGCCGCTGTCGAGCGATACCGTCACGCCGTCTTCATCCTGGAGGAAGCCTGTCACTTCACGGCTGAATAGGACGCGTGCCCGGGGCTCCTTCTTCAGCGCGTCCATGAGAGCGAGCGAGAGTTTCCACTGCTCACATTGCAGGCGGTAGGGATGCGTCGTGTCCTTGTCCAGCACGGAAAGGTCGAAAATCGCCCTGTCGCCGTCGGGATGTAGCCTGATCTGCCAATGCGGGCAGACGAGCCCCTGCGCCACCAGAGTCTCAGCAAGGCCGAGTCCCTCCAACATATCGAGCGTCGGTGGATGAAAGGTGGAGGCTCGAAGGTCGAGGGAGACGTCCGGCTCCTTTTCCACAACGGTGACTTCGATGCCTTTCCTGGCAAGCAGCAAGGCAAGGCAGAGGCCAACAGGGCCACCGCCGACGACCACCACATCGCAGTCGTACCGCGTGATTCTATCCATCTTCGCCTTCATCTCGGTTCTTCAGGCTTGACGCGCTCTTGTGTTGTATTATCAATAAAACAACTTAGGGACGACGATCAAGCACGAGTTGCGCGATCGCGGCGAGGCAGAGCGGAATGGACGGTGATTGGACAGGGCGGCGGATCGTCGTTGCCGGTGGGTGTGGCGGCATCGGCCGGGCGCTTGTCCGGGCGCTTCTCGATCGCCAGGCTGCTCCGGTTGTCCTCGATCTCGCAGCTTCCATCGAGCGGCAACGACCGCCCTCCGGCGTGCCGGCCTTCGCCTTCGACGCCAGTGACGGCGCCTCAGTAAAAGAGGCCTTCACGGCTGTGGCGCAGCGTGTCGACGCACTCGACGGGCTCGTCAACCTCGTCGGCTTCGCGCGGGAGCGGCATCCGATCGCTGAGATGCCGGATGAGCTTTGGCAGGAAGTGATCGATGGCAATCTGCTATCGGCCTTCCATATTGCACGGGCCGCGATGCCTCTGTTGCGGCGGGGTACGGCGCCAGCGATCGTCAACACATCATCAGGTCTCGCACTTAAGCCAACGCCGGGCTATGGGCCCTACTCTGTCTCGAAGGCTGGCGTACTCGCTCTGACGCGGCTCCTCGCTCAGGAAGGCGCGCCCCATGTTCGCGCGAATGCGGTCGCCCCCTCGGCCGTGGATACCGCCTTCCTTCGAGGTGGCACGGGGCGCGGTGGCGATGACGATGGCAAGCCCACGCGCCTCGACCTCGACGCCTATCTGCGGACCGTGCCTCTGGGGCGGCTTGCAACCGCCGAAGACGTCGTCGGGCCCATTCTCTTTCTCCTTTCCAACGCCTCCGCGTACGTGACGGGCCAGACCCTGCACGTGAACGGCGGCCTGCTGATGGTTTGACGCAATGAACGCTATCGCGCCGATCACGCTTCATACGACCGAGGTCACAAGCCTCATTGATGGCCGGGTTCTGCCTGCGTCGGGCTATCGGATGCCGGTCTATTACCCTGCCACGGGCGGCCAGATCGCCGAGCTCCTGGAGGCGGACGCCGCCGAGGTCGATCTCGCAGTTCAGGCAGCCCGTCGCGTTTTTGATGACGGCGCCTGGGCGCGTCTTCCGGTCGAGAAGCGCCAGGAGATGCTGCTCGCGATCAACGCGCGGATCCTCGATCATGCGGAGGAACTGGCGCGGCTCGAATGCCTCAATCTCGGCGTCTCGATGCGGGAGTTGCGCGAGCGCCAGATCAAGCGTGCTGCTTATAACTTTCGGTTCTTTGCCGAATATATCGGGCAGACGAAGGGGGACGTCTACGATCAGAGCGCCGGCTATCGCTCCCTTGTGGTGCGCGAACCGGTTGGTGTCGCTGCCCTCATTGCACCCTGGAACGCGCCGACTGCCCTTGCCTCGATGAAGGTGGCTGCGGCAATCGCATTCGGCAATACCTGCGTGCTGAAGCCTTCGGAGCAAACACCGCTGGCGTTGCGTCGCTTCGTCGAACTCCTGCACGAGGCCGGCCTTCCGCCGGGCGTCGTAAATATCGTCAATGGCCGGGGGCCTGTCACCGGCGAGGCCCTGGTGAAACATCCCGGCATTGACCGTGTGAGTTTCACCGGAGGCACGGAGACCGGCCGCCACATCATGGCGCTCGCCGCACAGCGCCTGAAGCCCTGCACGTTGGAGCTTGGGGGGAAGAGCGCCAACATCATCTTTGCCTCGGCCGACATCGACCGGGCGCTCGATGCGGCGCTGGTGAGCATTTACTCGAATAATGGCCAGCAATGCCTTGCGGGATCACGCATTCTGTTGGAGCGTTCGATCGCGGATGACTTCATCGCCCGCTTCGTTGCGCGTGCACGCCAGATCCGGATCGGAGATCCCATGCTTGATGCGACCGAGCTTGGTCCGCTGGCGTCAGCCGCCCATCGCGACCGCGTGTTGTCCTTTGCGGATATTGCCCGTGCCGAGGGCGCGGAGGTGTTGACCGGTGGAGTCGCTGCGACCATGGAGGGCGATCTCGCGGGCGGCTATTTCGTGGAACCGACGGCAGTGCTTGCCCGCTCGAACGACGCGCGCGTTTGCCAGGACGAAATCTTCGGCCCCTTTGCTGCGTTCCTCACCTTCGATAGCTACGACGAGGCGATGCGAATGGCCAATGACACGACATTCGGGCTCGTGTCTTATCTCTGGTCGGATCACCTGCCGACAGTCGAGGCCGCTACGCGCGACCTGAAATCGGGCGTTGTCTGGGTGAACACGACAATGACGCGCGAGCTGCGCGCGCCCTTCGGCGGCTACAAGGATTCTGGTGTCGGCCGGGAGGGCGGCCAAGCCAGCGAGCAATTCTACACCGAGATCAAAACAGTCACTGTTCCCACCGCCCCGATCACCGTGAAAAAGATCGGGATGAAATCCTGAAGCCGACAATAACACCAGAGTGAGGACATCATGCCAACGCGTCGCCTCGTTTTGAAAACCGCCCTAGCCGGGGCCACCATGTTCAGTGCGCCCGCCATTCTCCGGGCGCAGGAGAAAAGCAAGATCACCATCCTGACGCCCTTCGCCTTTGGGCCGAATTTCATCGAAATGATGAATGCCGTGTCGGGTGGCTTCTTTGCGAAGGAAGGACTGGACGTCGATCTTCAGGCCGGGCGCGGCGGCTCGCAGGCGCTGCAGCAGCTCATCGCCGGCAAGACAGCCCTCATCCGCATTTCCTCGATCGAGCAAATGCGGGCCATGGCCGCTTCTCCCGCAAATCTCGTCTGCATCTCGACGCTCTACCAGGGCTCCACGTTCCATGTGGTGTCGCCTAAGGCGAAGCCGATCAAGGGCGCGGAAGACCTGAAGGGCAAGACGGTTGGTCTCGTATCCGTCGGTGGATCGACGGAGATCTTCCTCGACCTCATGCTCCACAAAGTCGGGATTGCCCCATCCGAGGTGAAGCGGGAGGTGTCGGGCGATACGCCGGCAGCGCTCCAGTTCGTCAAGGCGGGCCGTATCGATTGCTTCATCTGCTCGATCAATGTGGTTGTGGCTCTGCGAGAGATGGGTGAGCCAATCGAGGTATGGTCGACGGATCGCTATGCGCCGATGCCGGGGCAGGGTTACGCCGCCACGCGCGAAGCGCTGGACAAGAACCCCGATCAGTTTGTTCGGATTCTGCGGGCGCTCAAGGGATCGGTGGACGAGCTGATCACACAGCCCACAGGGCCGATCTTCGATCGTGCCGCCAAGATGTTCGAGATTGCTCGTCTCGATAACAAGCAGGAACTCGCGGCGATCGTGAAAACGTCTGCCAATGAACTCTGGCTGTCCCAGGGCCGCGATAATCTCATGCGCAATGTGCCGAAGCTATGGGCCGAGGGACTGGCGACCCTGCGTGCCTCCGACATGTCCAAGGAGACCAATCCGGAGGTCTTCTATACCAACACCTATATCGACCAGGCTCTCAAGAGCTGATGCGACTGGACGCCTCGTCCCGACCTTGGTCCTTGGATCTCATGCAGTCGGGCCCCATTGTGCGACGGGCCCGACGCTCAGGCGGCTGAGCGTCATACGATACTCGAATCGATCCGGCGGATAGCGGCTTTCCTGGTGGAGCACCGGGACGTGGCTCTGGTCGAAGAGCACACGCCGCATGACGATGAGGGGCGATCCCGCCTTCACGTGAAGCTGGCGGGCCAACATGGCCGACGCGGCTATGGCGCTAATGACCTGTTCGGCGCGCTGGGCGGAGACGCCCTTCCGGTCCAGCGCCCGCACGATGGGCTCGTCCGCTGTCTCTTCCTCGTTGAGGAGATGCGCGTAACGCTCGGGAACATGCAGCGTTGTAAATGACATGGGCGCGCCCTCGCGGCTGCGCAGGCGTGTGATGCGCAGGCAGACGCGGCTATCCAGCTGCCGCGCGATGGGCTCATCGGCCGTTACCATCTCCCAGCCGAGATTGACCGCGCTGGTGCGCGCCTCGAATGACAGCAGGTTGTCGAGCCCGCTCGATATATTCGCCTTGTCCTGGGGGCCGGAGGCGCGAGCAGGGAAGGTTCCCTTGCCATGAACGCGGTTGACCAACCCCTCGCTCTCCAACTGGTCAAGGGTTTTGCGGATTGTCACCCGGCTCACGCCATAACGGGCGGCAAGCGCGGGTTCAGACGGAAGCGCCTTGCTGGTGTCGAGTTCAGTCTCTGTCAGCAGTTGACGAAGGTGAATGTAGATCTGGTGGTAGAGGGGCTGGATGCGAGGCTGGCCGGCGCGGCGTCCTTTTGCGATCTCCTTGCTTGTGTCCACCATCATCCGTCCCTGGGCGGCAGACAGCGCCGCCTCATTTCAATCGGGCGCATTGTCATGCAAGCAGGCGCCACGTCAATGGCCGTGCCATGAATGGGACGCCGGTCTGGCCGGCGCCCGGTGTCAGCGCTGAGTGGACTGGTGCCACGGAATGAGGACGCGGCGCAGGGCGCCGATGGCGAAATAGAAGATGAAGCCGAGCAGCGTCATATGGATGATGACCGCAAAGAGTTCGTTGGTCGCGAAGGCGTTCATGCGGGCGATCATCATATAGCCGAGGCCCTGCGTCCCGCCGAGATATTCCCCGACGATCGCGCCGATGATGGCGAGCACGATGCCGACCTCCATGCCGGTCAGGATATAGGGAAGGGAAGAGGGCAGCTCGAGCCGGCGGAAACGCTGCCAGCTTGTTGCATTGAGGCTGGTGGCGACATCTCGATGACCGGCGTCGACCGATTTCACCCCTAGCACCGTATTGGTGAGGATGGGGAAGAAGGCGAGGACCGCGGCGACAATGACCTTGGAGGTGAGTCCGAAGCCGAACCAGACGACGAACAGGGGCACGAAGGCGACCTTCGGCACCACCTGCGTCGCTACGATGAACGGATTGAGCGTTTGTTCAAGCCACCGGAAACGGCCGATCAGAACCCCCAGCCCGACCCCGATGACAAGCGCCCAGGCGAAGCCCGTAAGCGTCGCATAGACCGTCATGAGGGTGTGGTTCCACGCGCGCGGGTCGTAAAGCATGGCGACCCAGGCCGTCCAAACCGATCGAGGGCTCGGCAGGATGAAGGGCGAAACCCCCGATATCGCAACGTAGCTGTGCCAGATCAGGATGATCAGGACCACCAGCACCGGCGTCGTGACGTAGGGAAGGAGCTTGGTCCTATTGGAGGGATGGAAGATGGACTGCTTATTCATCATGCGCTCCTGCGCAAAGTCGAAGCGGCGTGACGGGTTTCAGGAAATCTCGGCCAGGCGGTGATGTAGCCTGCGGACATAGTCCTGGAAGGCCGGCGAGCCTTGTGTCTCGCCCGTCCTTGGCCTCGGCAGGTCGACATCGACAATCGTGTCGATCTTTCCCGGCCGCGGCGACAAGAGGACGATCCGGTCAGCCAGGAACACCGCTTCGCTGATCGAATGTGTCACCAGAACCACGGTCTTGCCGGTCTCGCTCCAGATGCGCTGCAGTTCAAGATTCATCTGGTCTCGCGTCATGGCGTCGAGGGCGCCGAACGGCTCGTCCATCAGGAGGATGTGCGGGTCGTAGGATAGGGCCCGCGCGATGGCCGCGCGTTGGCGCATGCCGCCTGAGAGCTCCCGTGGCCAGCGCTTCTCGAAGCCGCCGATGCCTACCATCTTGAGCAATTTCGCTGCGGCCGCGCGACGTTCGGCCTTCGGGACGCCCTTCAGTTCGAGCGGCAGCGCGACGTTGTCCTCGATCGTGAGCCAGGGGAAGAGATTGGCCTCCTGGAACACCATCCCGAGTTCGGACAGGACCTCGTTTTGCCGAGCGCCGTCTCGCCAAAGAGGGCGGCCCTCGACCAGGAGGTTGCCCGACGTCGGCTCGATCAATCCGCCGATCATGCGCAGCAGCGTGGTCTTCCCACAGCCGGACGGGCCGAGCAGCACAAGAAGCTCGCCCTCCGGGATCGTGAGGTCAGTCGGCGCAAGCGCGTGCACCCTGGCATCACGCGTCCCATACCACTTTTCCAACTGCTCCATCCGGATAGCGCCCTGGCTTGGCGCAACCCCGCTGGCCTGTCTCTCGATAGCGCGTGCCCTTGGAGCCGCGGTCTCAATCATGGCGATGCATTCCCATTCCGGCGAATAAGATGTCTGTTGTTTAATACAACTAAACGGAATACATTTTCCGTGGCAAATTTATTTTTGATGGCGAGCGCCGATCGCGAGGAATTGAGTGCCATGTCAGTCGCCTATGCACCGAAGGGGCTTCTTGGCGTCTTCACGCCCCAGGCCAACACCACGGTCGAACCGGAAATTGCCCTGCTGACCCCCCCGGGCTACGCCTGGATCAATGCGCGGATGGTGAGCGGAAAGGATACCATCACGGCGCGGCTGCTTGACTATATGGCCCAGTTTCCTGCGCCTTTGGCGCAGTTCGCGAACGCGCCCATCAATGGGATTGCAATCGCCTGCACGGGAGCGTCCTATCTGATAGGCAAGGATAGCGAAGACGCGTTGATCTCCGATATTGAAACGCGCGCGGGTGTTCCCGCCTTCACTGGGGCGACCGCCTCTGTCGATGCGTTACGGGCCTTGGGCGCGAAGCGGATCGGCCTTGTCTCCCCTTATAACTCGGCCCTTGACGCCGAGAGTGCAAGCTACTGGGAATCGCGCGGCTTCACCGTGGCGGCCGAGGCGAGCGCCTACCGCGAATCGAGCGATTTCCACCCGATCTATAGCCTCGATGCAATGGCGGCCGAGAAGGCGGTCAGAAGCCTTGAGGGCCAGGACATTGACGCGGTGCTGATGCTTGGCACAGGGATGCCGACCCTCGACGCCATCGCGCATGTGCCGTTCATCGGGAAGGCGCCGGTGCTCTCCTGCATGCTCTGCCTGGGCTGGAAAGCGATAGCGCTGCGGGATCCGTCAACGGCGACCCGAGATGGGTTACTTCGGTGGGTCGAGGGTGAGGGCTGGGGCGAGCGCCTCGCGCGGTCTCACGCCTTCACCTGATCGGACCAGGGGTCACGCGCCGGGATTGGCGAAGGCGGCGAATCCCGCGAGGAACTGGGCGAGGCGCTGCTTGATCGCTTCGTCCTGCAGCTCGCCATCAGCATTGAAAATCGTATGCGCCCGGGAGACCAGAAGCCGCCCGCCGAACCACGGCTTGGTCCCCAGGGTGTGCAGCACGGGCAGCCAAGCGCTCTGGCTGAGAATGGTGCCGAAACCGCCCGGCGAGGCTCCGACGATCGCGACAGGCTTGCCCTTGAACAGGCGATCGATGTCAGAGTTCGGGCGCGTTAGCCAGTCGATGGCGTTCTTGAAGACACCCGGCAAGCCATTGTTGTATTCTGGGGTGAACATGAGCAGACCATCGGCGGCTGCGAGCTGTTCCTTCAGGATATGAACGGCCGGGGGGATGCCATGCTCTTCCTCGTCATCGGCGTTATAAAGGGGGATGCCCTGGATGGTTCCGACGACGAGGGATGCGCCTTCGGGAACAAGCTCCCCGGCGGCTCGCAGCAGGGCAGTGTTGTAAGATCCCTTGCGCAGGCTGCCGGAAACCCCGAGAAGCGTCGTCATTGCTGTTGGCCATCATTGCGTTGCGTTCAGAGCATTGTAATCGGGCCCGCGACGTTCAGCACGCGAATTCCGGACAGCTTCTTTGGCGCCCATACAGCTTTCTTTTCAGGCCCGATCTCATCGGGGGCATCTATATTGGAGGGCATGCCGCCCGATGCACGCAGGCACTTTCGGCCTTTGACCGCAAGGATATGAGCATGACAGACGCGACCATCCGGCCCATCATGCACGATGACAGGGATCAGTGGCTCCCACTTTGGGAAGGTTACAACAGCTTCTACGAGCGCGTCGTTCCCCCGGACGTGACCCACGCAACCTGGCAACGCTTCTTTGATCATTACGAGCCGGTGCATGCCCACGTCGCCGAGCGTGAGGGTCAGTTGCTTGGCCTGGTCCATTACATTTTCCACCGCAACACCAGCATGATCGCCCCGGTCTGTTATCTGCAGGACCTGTTCACCAGCCCTAGCGCGCGAGGCCTCGGCATAGGCCGTCAGCTGATCGAAGCGGTTTACGGGGAAGCTCAGAAGGTGGGATCGCCCCGGGTCTATTGGTTGACTCACGAGACGAACAGCCAAGCGATGATGCTCTACGACAAGGTGGCTGAACGCTCTGGGTTCGTTCAATACCGCAAGCAGATCGCATAGCCGGGAGAGGCTGCGATGTATCTGGCGCGCTGGAGCCGCTCGTCGTCCCAGAGTGTCGTGTCAGTGGAGCATCCAGGACCAGAACCGGTGCCCCGATGCGGGAAAACGCGAGCGCACCATCGCTCGTTTTCAATGCGGCGCCAGTTTGGTCCCCAGGCTCAAGCCTGCGGCCTGTCCCGCAAGAACGAGACGGCTCTGATCACGTGACCAGCAGCAACTGTCCCACACGAGATCAGTCCTCCTCTGTCAGGATCGCGTAAAGCGCGTCGGACGATTTTGCGCCACGGAGCTTTGCGCGACGTTCCTTTGAGCTCAGCTTTCTAGCCATAGCCGCAAGGGCACTGAGATGGGCTGCGCTGCGTTCCGGCGGCAGGAGCAGCAGACAGACGAGCGTGACTGGCACCTCGTCGACGGCTTCAAAATCTATAGCTTTCTGCAGTCGCACGAAAAGCCCGAAGGGCGCGGCGATGCCGGCAATCGTGGCATGGGGCAGGGCGGTTCCATCGCCGATCCCGGTGGAGCCCAGGGCCTCACGCTGCATCAACGCGCTGGCGATGCCCTCCTCGTCCACCTTGAGCTTGCTCGCCGCAAGCCGTGCCAGGGCTGTGAGGAGCTGCGGCTTGCTGGTGGCTGCCAGATTGGAGATGACGTCCTGCGGATTTAGAAACTGCGCAATTTTCATCGATTGACCCGTGGTATGTCAGAATCCGTTGTGGCCGTCATGGCCATTCGTGGCGGAATGATCACGCTTGATCGGCATCGCGCAGGCGGTAGCCGATGCCGGTTTCCGTGATGAGATAATGCGGCTGGTCGGGCGCGGCTTCGATCTTCTGGCGAATCTGGCGAACATAGACGCGCAGATATTGGACGTCCGCCGAGGCGCCCCAAACTTCCTTGAGCAGGTATTGGTGGGTCAGCACCTTGCCGGCATGCTGCACGAGAACCCGGAGGATCTCGTATTCCTTGGGCGAGAGCTTTACCTCCTGGCCGGCGATCCGGACGATCCGCCTCACGAGATCGACCGAGAGCTCCCCCGTCTGAAAAATGGGCTTCTCGCCCTGTTGCTGCAGCTTGTGGCGCAATGCCACCCGGATGCGCGCGACGAGTTCGCGCATCCCAAAAGGCTTGGTCACATAGTCGGCAGCGCCCTGTTCCAGAGCCTGGACGATGCCGGTCTCGTCAGTCCTGCTGGACAAGACGATCACAGGTGTCGCGGGTCGCGTCGCCTGCCAGCTTTCCAGCAGCACATGGCCCGGCTTGTCCGGCAATCCGAGATCGAGGATGACGAGATCCGGTGCGTCGGTCTCGATGGCTTCAGCCGCAGCCTGAGCGCTGGCGGCCTCGCTCACCGCAAAGCCTTCGGCCGTCAATCCAAGCCGCAGGAGTTTGCGGATCGGCGGCTCGTCGTCCACGACGAGGATCTTCACAGCGGTTGTCGTCATCGCAGATCGTCCATCTCCGGCGTGTCATTCACCAGGGGCAGGCGGATGAGGAAGATCGCTCCCAAGCGATCTGTCCTGTTCATCGCCGTGATGGTTCCCCCCATGGCCTCGACGAAGCCGCGGCAAATGGTGAGGCCTAGACCGGTGCCCGCCAAAACCCGATCAGTCTTCGCCACGCGGTAGAAGGTATCGAAGATCCGTTCGAGATCGCCAGGCGGAATGCCCGGTCCCTCGTCGATCACGTGCAACGACAGGAAGCCGCCCTCAGCTGATCCCTGAATGCGGATCAACGAGCCCGCCGGCGCGTATTTCGTGGCATTGTCGATCAGGTTGAAGAGAACCTGCTCGAACAGAACCGCGTCCAGCTTCACCATGGGAAGCGCTGGTGGAATATTGATGATGATGCGGTGGTTGGTGAGTATCTTCGCGGCGCGCCGCACGGCCGCACCCACTATGTCGCCGACATAATGCAGCGACGTGTTCGGCGCCATGGCGCCGGATTCGATACGCGTCATGTCGAGGAGGTTGCCGATGAAGCGGTTCAGTCGCTCCGATTCATCAACGACGGTGGTAAGAAGGTCCGCCTGATCGCCGACAGGCAGGGACCCGCCATAGTCGCGCAGCGTGCCGGCCGCGCCCATGATGGCGGCAAGGGGGGTCTTGAGATCGTGCGATATTGAGGTGAGCAGGGCGGAGCGCAGCCTGTCGGCTTCGGCGGCGAGACGGGCGCGGTCGACGTCGGCAACGAGCTCGATGCGCTCGATGGCAACCGCTGCCTGGTCGGCGAGGGCATCGAACAGGCGCCTTTGCTCCGGCGTCAGGAGCGGGCCCTGGCGGTCATTGTCGAGCCCGACCACCCCGACAGGCTTGCGGCCGGTCTTTAATGGCAGGTAGAGGCGCTTGGCGCCGGGAAGCGTATCCGCGCCACGACCGGCCGGCCGGTCGTGCTCCCAGGCCCAGCGCGCGGCGGCGATGTCGGCATCGACGAGCGTATCATCAGGAGGATAACCGGCCCTGACGGCGATGGTATCGTCCTCCGGCAGAAGAATGACCACACGCAGCTTGAGCATGGCGGCCATCTGATGGGCGGTCGCCCACAGCACGTCATCGAGCGTACCCGCGCCCGCAAGCTTCTTCGAGAAAAGATAAAGATCTTCCGTGGTGCGGGCGCGCTGGCGAGCGGCTGTCGCCTGACGCTGCACGCGCGCCGTCAGATTGCTCGCAATGACGGCGACGCCAAGATAGAAGAAGAGCGCGATGACGCTCTCAGGATCACCGATGTCGAGAGTATAAAGTGGCGGCAGGAAGAAGAAATTGAACGCCAGCGCACCGACAATCGAAGCAAAAAGCGCAGGCCCCAACCCCGCCGTGACCGCGGCTGTGAGCACCGCCATCAGGAAGACGAGCGCGATGTTGCGCACGTCGAGAATGTGGGTGAGCAACGACCCGAATACGGTGGCGATCGCGATGTGGACAAGCGCCAGGCCGAAGGGCCTGACGTTGAGCCCGCGCGGCTCGACCACGCGGACGCCGCGACCGGGCGAGACCTCCCTCTCGTCGCCGGAGATCACGTGGATGCTGATGTCGCCAGCGTCGCGGATGAGATCGTGGGAGACCGAGCCGAACAAGAGCTCCCGCCAGCGCGGCTTTTTGGGCGTGCCGATCACCACGTGGTTGAAGTTGTTGGCCGTCGCATAGTGCAGGATATCCTGCGCCACATCCTGGCCCGGTATGGTGAGTGCTTCGCCGCCGAGCTGTTCGGCGAGCCTCAGCGTGGTTGCGATCTGGTCCCGCTCTGTCTCGGAAAAGGTGGTCGAACCGCCGGTCTCGATATGGAGCGCGGCCCAGGGCGCGCGCAGCCGGTCTGCCTGCCGCCGCGCATAGCGCACCAGCGAAGGGCCGCGCGCCTGCTGGTCCACGCACACAAGCACCCGATCCCCCGCCGACCACGGGCCGGGAATGGCATGCGCCTGCATGTGGCTGAGCAACTGGTCGTCGACCCGTTGCGCTGTGCGGCGCAGGGCCAGCTCGCGCAGGGCGGTGAGGTTGCCGGGAGAGAAATAGTTTGCGGTAGCCCGCTTCGCCGTCTTGGGCAGATAGACCTTGCCTTCGTTGAGGCGCTTGATGAGATCATCGGGTGTGATGTCGATGATCTCGATATTGTCGGCGCGATCGATGATCGAATCCGGTACGGTCTCCCGCACGCGGATCCGCGTGATCTGCGCGACCACATCGTTCAAGCTCTCGACATGCTGGATGTTGAGTGTCGTGAAGACATCGATGCCACGATCGAGCAGCTCCTGGACGTCGAGATAGCGCTTGGGATGGCGGCTGCCCGGCGCGTTGGTATGGGCGAGCTCATCGACAAGGACGAGCGCCGGCCGCCGGGCGATCAAGGCATCGAGGTCCATCTCCTCAAGGATCTGCCCCTTGTAGGCGATGCGCGCGCGCGGCACCATTTCGAGCCCCGGGAGCAGGGCCTCCGTCTCCCTGCGCCCATGGGTCTCGACGATGCCCACGACAACGTCGATGCCGTCGGCTTTTGCCGCTTGGCCGGCGCTCAGCATCTCGTAGGTCTTGCCGACACCGGGGGCCGCGCCGAGGAAGATCTTCAGCCGCCCGCGCGTGCCCACGGACACTGCCTGGAGGAGCGCATCCGGCGAGGGGCGGCCTTCACGATTGGTGATTTCCTCAGGCATCACGTCTAGCTTAATCCTCGCGGCGATCCAGGTCCTGCGATCCCACACGGGATCTTAACGCGCAACCGTACCGTCAAGGTCCAGATTGAGGGCGAGCACATTGATGACAGGCTCGCCGAGCAGCCCGAATTGGCGGCCCTCGACATGGCGGGCGATGACAGCGCGGACGGCGGCCTCTTCCAGGCCGCGCGCCTTGGCGACGCGCGCTGCCTGGAAATAAGCCGCTTCCGGCGAGATATGGGGATCGAGGCCGCTGCCCGAGGCTGTCACCAGATCCATCGGGATATCCGCCTGCGGGTTGCTCGTCCGCAGCGCCTCCGCTTCGGCCTTGATGCGCGAAATCAATTTTGCGTTGGTCGGGCCGAGGTTCGAGCCGCTCGAATTCGCGGCGTCATAGCCGGCCCCGGCGGCGGATGGGCGGCTGTGGAAATAACGGTCGCTTGTGAAGGCCTGTCCGATCAGGGCGGAGCCGATCACCTTGCCGTCACGCTCCACGAGGCTGCCGCCGGCTTGATAGGGAAACAGAGCCTGGGCGATGCCTGTCATTCCGAGCGGATAGATGAGACCTGTGAGCACCGTGAAGGCCGTGATCATCACGAGCGCGGGGCGCAGTTGCTTGAACATGGTGGCTGTCCTTCAGACGAGGCCGAGGCCGGTGATGACGAGGTCTATCGCCTTGATACCGATGAACGGGACGATCACACCGCCGAGGCCGTAAATGAGGAGGTTGCGCGACAGGAGACTGCCGGCGCCGACGGCGCGATATCTCACGCCTTTCAGCGACAGCGGGATCAGCGCGATGATGATGAGCGCGTTGAAGATGATGGCGGACAGGATGGCGCTCTGGGGCGTCGCGAGGCCCATGATGTTAAGCGCGCCGAGTTGCGGGTAGAACGCCAGGAACATCGCCGGAATGATCGCGAAATACTTCGCGACGTCATTGGCGATGGAGAAGGTCGTCAGTGCGCCTCGGGTCATCAGGAGCTGCTTGCCGATCTCGACGATCTCGATGAGCTTCGTCGGGTCGCTATCGAGATCGACCATATTGCCGGCTTCGCGCGCGGCCACCGTTCCGGTGTTCATGGCGACGCCGACATCCGCCTGGGCGAGTGCGGGGGCGTCGTTCGTGCCGTCGCCGCACATCGCGACGAGCTTGCCCTTGGCCTGCTCCTCGCGGATGAGGGAGAGCTTGTTCTCCGGTGTCGCCTGGGCGAGGAAATCGTCGACGCCCGCTTCGGCGGCGATGGCAGCGGCAGTCATCGGGTTGTCGCCGGTGATCATGACAGTGCGGATGCCCATCCGCCTCAGTTCCGCGAAACGCTCGCGAATGCCACCCTTGACGATGTCCTTCAGGTGAATGACGCCGAGCAGCCGGCCGTCCTTCACGACGGCGAGCGGCGTGCCGCCCGCCCGCGCGATCTCGTCGGCGATGGCGCGGATCTCACGTAGGCTGTCGGCGCTGGCGGGCGGCCGGCCCGCGGTGAGGCCCGCGTCTCCGACATATTTGAGCACTGCGTCGACGGCGCCCTTGCGGATGGTCGTGCCGTCGTGATCGACGCCGCTCATGCGGCTCTGCGCGGTGAAGGGCACGAAGGTGGCGTGCAGGCTCGCCATGTCCCTCGCCCGTATCCCGTATTTCTCCTTGGCCAGGACGACGATCGAGCGACCTTCCGGCGTCTCGTCGGCCAGGGAGGCGAGCTGAGCCGCATCGGCGAGCTCTTCTTCGTTGATGCCGCGCAGCGGCCGAAAGTCGGTCGCCTGCCGGTTGCCGAGCGTGATCGTGCCGGTCTTGTCGAGCAGGAGGGTATCGACGTCGCCGGCCGCCTCCACAGCCCGGCCGGACATGGCGAGCACGTTGAAGCGCACCAGGCGATCCATGCCGGCGATGCCGATGGCCGACAGCAGCGCGCCGATGGTGGTCGGAATGAGCGTGACGAACAGGGCGACGAGCACGATCACCGGAATGTAGCCGCCGGCATAGGCGGCAAAGCTCGGGATGGTCACCACGGCGAAGACGAAGATCAAGGTCATGCCGGCGAGCAGGATGTTGAGGGCGATCTCGTTCGGCGTCTTCTGGCGCTCCGCGCCCTCGACGAGCGCGATCATCCGGTCGATGAAGGTCGAGCCGGCGGCCGCCGTGATACGCACGCGGATCCAGTCGGACAGGACCTGTGTGCCTCCGGTCACGGCCGAGCGATCACCACCGGACTCGCGGATCACGGGCGCGGATTCGCCCGTGATCGCCGCCTCGTTCACCGAGGCGACAC
The DNA here is from genome assembly GCF_018398315.1 of Chelatococcus sp. YT9. Taxonomy (NCBI): domain Bacteria; kingdom Pseudomonadati; phylum Pseudomonadota; class Alphaproteobacteria; order Hyphomicrobiales; family Chelatococcaceae; genus Chelatococcus; species Chelatococcus sp. YT9. The sequence goes on along the minus strand of NZ_JAHBRW010000002.1, from coordinate 1,969,699 downwards.
CCTCGATGACCTCGCCGTCGGAGGGAATGATGTCTCCTGCCTCGACCAGCACGCAATCACCGACCTTCAGGCTCGCTCCCGGCACGAGCTTGTAGCCGGCGCGGCTCTCGCCGGTCAGCAGCTTGGCCTGCGTTTCGCTGCGCGTGCGACGCAGCGAATCCGCCTGCGCCTTGCCGCGTCCTTCGGCGACCGCCTCGGCAAAGTTGGCGAACAGGACCGTGAACCACAGCCAGAGCGTGATCTGGAAGGAGAAGGCGACGTCCTGCCCACCGATCGCGATATCGCGGATCAACAGAATAGTGGTGAGTGCCGATACGACCGCCACGACGAACATCACCGGGTTGCGCGCGAGGCTGCGCGGATTGAGTTTGCGCACGGCATCGCCGAGAGCGGGAACAAGGATACGAGCATCGATCAGGCTCGTGGATTTGGACTGGCTCATGAGAGGCTCCAGCGAATGGTCCAGCGCCTAGCGGCCGGATCACGCAGCGGCCAGGAGGGTGGCAAACGTTGCGATGAGAAATGCGATCGCGAGGGTGACGAGCATCATCGCGATGATGATGCTCGAGGCGCGCGGACGGTAAGCGGCTGTCATCAGAATGCCTTTCCCCCGAGCATGGCGAGATGTTCGACGATCGGCCCCAGCGCCAGCGCCGGGAAGAATTCCAGGCCGCCCATGATGACGATGACCCCGATGAGGAGGCCGACGAAGAGCGGCCCGTGGGTCGGGAACGTCCCGGCCGACGGCGGTGCGGCTTTCTTGCCGACGAGCGATCCCGCCAGGGCCATCACCGGCACGATCATGAAGAAGCGGCCGAGCAGCATCGCAAGGCCAAGGCTGACCGTGTACCAGGGTGTATTGGCGGTGAGGCCGCCGAAGGCCGAGCCATTGTTCGCCGCCGCCGATACATAGGCATAGAGGATTTCGGAGAAGCCGTGGGGGCCGGGATTGGCGATGCCGGCGAGGCCTGCCGGAAGCACGGTCGCGATCGCTGTGAAGCCCAGCATGAGAAGTGGCAGGATGAGCAGGGCGAGCATCGCCATCTTGACCTCCTTCGCCTCGATCTTCTTGCCGAGATACTCCGGCGTGCGGCCGACCATGAGACCGGCCACGAAGATCGCCACGACCACGAACAGCATGATGCCATAGAGCCCGGCGCCGACCCCGCCGACAATGATCTCACCAAGCATCATGTTGACGAGGGGCACCATGCCGCCGAGAGCCATGAAGCTGTCATGCATGGCGATGACCGCGCCGCAGGACGCGGCGGTGGTGATAACCGCGAACAGCGCCGACAGGGCGATGCCGAAGCGGACCTCCTTGCCTTCCATGTTGCCGCCGTCGATGCCGAGGGCATGGACGAGGGGATTGCCGGCGGCCTCGGCCCAGTAGCAGACCACGACGCCCGTGATGAAAAGCACACCCATGGCGGCGAAGATCGCCCAGCCTTGCCGCTGATCACCGACCATCCGGCCGAACACGTTGGTGAGCGCCGCGCCGATCGCGAGGATTGCGACCATGTGGATGAGATTGGTCAGCGCAGTTGGGTTCTCGAAGGGGTGGGCCGCATTGGCGTTGAAGAAGCCTCCACCGTTCGTTCCGAGATGCTTGATCATCATCTGCGAGGCGACGGGACCCTGCGCGATCGTCTGCTGCGCGCCTTCCAGCGTCGTCGCGACCGTATAAGGCGAGAGGTTCTGCGGCACACCCTGCCAGACCAGAACGAGTGTACCCACCGCGCAGATCGGCAGCAGGATGTAGAGAATGGAACGCGTGAGGTCGAACCAGAAATTACCGAGAGTTCTGGCGGATTTTCTTGAAAAGGCTCGTATCAGCGCAATGGAGATAGCAATTCCGGTCGCGGCTGAAACGAAATTCTGCACGTTCAGGCCCACCATCTGCGTCAGATAGGACATGGTGGTCTCGCCACCATAGGACTGCCAGTTGGTGTTGGTGACAAAGCTCGCCGCGGTGTTGAAGGCGAGATCCGGCGGAATGGCAGCCATTCCCGCCGGATTGAAGGGGAGGATATCCTGCAGGCGTTGCACCATGTAGAGGACGATCAATCCTGCGACATTGAACAATAGAAGTGCGGCCGTGTAGGTTGTCCAATGGTGTTCGTCCTGATCTCGCGTGCCGGCCAAGCGGTAGAGGCCACGCTCAAGCGGCCCCAATGCCGTGCTCAACCAAGTCCGCTCACCGTTGAAGATGCGGGTCAGATAGTTGCCGAGGGGTTTGACCAGCAGGATGATGATCCCGCAGTAGACGATGATTTGTATCCACCCGTTAAGGGTCATGATCATTGCTTTCGCTTGTTTGGTCTTCGCGCACAGCCAACGACGCCCGGATCCCACCGCGAAGCGCGGGCTTCTCCGACCCATGCCGTGCGATGGCAAGGTTGATCACGAGAACTGCGCGGGCGCCGGCTCAGCCTGGCGCTAAAACCGCTCGGGGCGAACGAGAGCGTAGGTCAGATAGGCAGTGAGAAGGAGGGCTACCGCACCGCCCAAGGTGTATTCAAGCAGCATGTCGCATACTCTTTAGAGTGCGTCGCATATCCAAGTATAGGAATATGCAAGTAGGAAGAAAAATACCGATACTCCAATAAAAATAACATCCATATCAAGGCCTCCACGCCCGGCGGCCGTGGCCATCGGCATGGCCGGATATATGGCACTGAAGGCCATAAAGGTTCGAGAGCGCCGGAAAGCCGCGGATATAAAAATCTCATAAAGAAACAGGCCGGGCCGAGCATGAAAAACCCTGCCTCAACCAATGGGCAGGGTCTTTATCATGACGGGGGCTTAAGTCACACGCGAGGTTGTTAAACCATGCGGATCTTATACGGAGCCCCTGTGTCATTCCAAGGCGGGCCGAAGGGCCCGAGCCCGGGTACCACGAACATGACGGCCAATCGGGAGGGGAACAGTCCGACGAGGCTTCATGTCAGACCGCGTGTTCGTAGCGTCCGCGCAGCCCGTTGGTGCGAGGCCCCGAAGGACGGTGAGGTGCTGGTCTCGATCGGGCGGGCCACGAAACTCGACTGTTGCCGAGGCACGCGTCGGACACGCTGGAGCCGGCCAGGCCGGACTGCAGTGACGCGCCCGGTCATGACGGGGGTGGTGTAGCGACCAATCGCGACGAAACTCCGCCCTAAATCTCAGAATAGTCGAAGACTTCGGCCTTCGCACCCGGGTGCGTCACCGCGCCGGTCGCGGCGGAGCTCGCGAGCTGGGCGAAGCGCCACAGCGCGCCGCTGCCGTAGCGCGTCTGGCGCGGCACCCACGCCTTCCTGCGCTCCGCCAATTCCTCATCCGTCACATCCACGCTGAGCTGGCCCCGCTCTCCATCGATAATGATGGTATCCCCGTCACGCAGCAGTGCGATGGGGCCGCCGACGGCGGCTTCCGGCGAGATGTGGCCGACGCTGATGCCGCGCGTCGCGCCGGAAAAGCGGCCGTCGGTGATCAGGGCGACACGATCGCCGACGTTCTGGCCGGCGAGCGCCGCCGTAGTCGACAGCATCTCGCGCATACCTGGCCCGCCGCGCGGTCCCTCGTAACGAATGACCAGAACGTCCCCATCCTTGTAGGCGCGGCTTTCGACCGCCGCGAAGCACTCTTCTTCGGATTCAAAGCAGCGCGCCGTTCCCTTGAAGATCGAGGTCGTGAGCCCGGCCACCTTCACGATGGCTCCCTCCGGAGCAAGGTTGCCCTTGAGCACGACCAGGCCGCCGGTCGGCGAATAGGCCTCGCTGACGGGCTTCACCACATCCTGCCCCGGTGGCACCAGGGTCTCGGCCAGGTTCTCCGCCACCGTCTTGCCGGACACGGTCAGGCAATCACCGTGCAGAAGTCCGGCGTCGAGCAGGGCCTTCATGATCACCGGGACGCCCCCGACATCGTAAAGATCCTTTGCGACATATTTGCCGCCGGGCTTCAGGCTCGTAAGATAGGGGGTCGTCGCGAAGATGCGGCCGATGTCATCAAGGGTGAAGTCGACGCCGGCTTCGTTGGCGATGGCGGGGAGATGCAGAACCGCGTTGGTCGAGCCCCCGGAGGCCGCGACGACCCGCGCGGCATTTTCCAGCGCCTTGCGGGTCACGATATCGCGGGGCCGTATGCGATGGGACAGGAGATCCATGACGGAGCGACCACTCTGGCGCGCTACCCGGTCGCGGCTTTCATAGACGGCTGGCGGCGAGGCTGAGCCCGGCAAGGCAACGCCCAGGGCCTCGGACACGCAAGCCATGGTATTGGCCGTATATTGCCCGCCGCAGGTGCCAGCCGAGGGGCAGGCCACGCATTCCAGCTCATGCAGTTCCTCGTCGGTCATGGTGCCGGCCTGCCGCGCGCCCACCGCCTCGAAGACGTCCTGCACGGTGACGTCGCGGCCCCGATGGCGGCCCGGCAGAATGGAGCCGCCGTAGAGAAAGAGGGCTGGGATGTTGAGCCGCAGCATGGCCATCATCATTCCGGGCAAGGACTTGTCGCAACTGCCGACGCAGACGAGCGCATCATAGGAGTGGCCGCGTATGAAAACTTCCACGGAATCGGCGATGACTTCGCGGCTGACCAGCGAGGACTTCATGCCCTCATGGCCCATGGCAAGGCTATCGGTCACCGTGATCGTGCAGAATTCGCGCGGGAGGCCGCCGCATTCGGCAACACCAGCCTTCACGGCGGCCGCCTGGCGATCAAGCGCGATGTTGCAGGGCGCGGCCTCGTTCCAGCAACTGACAACGCCCACGAACGGCTTCGCGACCTCATCGGGTCCAAGGCCCATCGCGTAATAAAACGAGCGATGCGGTGCCCGCTCGACGCCGAGGGTGACATGGCGGCTTGGCAGATCCGATTTCTCAGGCAGATGCGGCGCGTTTGGGGTGGTCGTCATGGCGTGTTCCTCGGGATATCAGCGCGCGTTGCGGACGCCGTTGTCGTGAATGAGGGGAGGGAGCTTGTGCGCTGTCGGCGGGAGAGGCGCCGCGCAACGCCGGATTTCGACGAGGCAGCTCAGCGCGGCACAGCCTTGCGAGAAGCTTGATGCCGGCCGATCGGCCGTCAGGACATTAGGATTGCCATGCGCGTCGATGTCTTCGGCCGGATCGATCCATGCCCCTGTCGCGAGGCGGGCGGCCCCCGCCACGATATCCTCGCTGACCGCGGCCACCGCCTGCACGGTGCCTCGGCCATTGAAGATCTCGACAACGTCGCCATCGGCGATGTCTCTCGCGGCCGCGTCCATGGTGTTGATCAGAACGACCTCGCGGCCACCGGCTTTTCCGGCGACGCTCCACGGCGCATGGTCGAGCTGGCTGTGCAGCCGGCGCGCCGGCTGGTCCGACACAAGGTGGATCGGCCAATGCGCGGCGGCCGGCGCGCCCAGCCACTCGGTGGGGGGCAGCCAGGCGGGATGTCCGGGGCAGTCTGCGGCTCCGGCGGCGGCGACCGTCGCGGAGAAGAGTTCGATACGCCCTGATGACGTGGGCCGCGGGTGGGCCACGGGATCGCGGCGAAACTCGTCGAGAAAAACGACGGGGTGGTCGTAGGTGGCGAGGTCGATGAAGCCGCGTTCCCAGAAGGTCGGAAAGTCGGGCACGACGATGCCGTTGGCTTCAGCGCTCGCCACGAAGGTCTCGTAGAGGCGCGCGAGCCACGCCCTCTCGTCCAGCCCCTCGGTGAAGGCCGCGCCAGCGCCGAGGCGGCCGGCAAGATCGCTGAAGATCGCGAAGTCGTCGCGCGCTTCCGCATGGGCCGAGGCGGCCTTGTGCATCGCGACCAGCACTCCTTCGCGCGTGGCGAAGGCTATGTCGTTGCGCTCAGCCGCCAAGGTCGCGGGCAGCACGATATCCGCCATGCGCGCATGCGCATTCCAGAACTGCTCATGGACGATGATGGTGTCGGGCTTGGCCCAGGCCCGGCGCAGGCGTGCCAGGTCCTGGTGGTGATGGTAGGGATTGCCGCCGGCCCAGTAGATGAGCCGGATGTCCGGATAGCGATACGTTTTTCCCTCGTAGGTGAAGCGGTCACCGGGGTTGAGAAGCATGTCGGCGATGCGTGCCACGGGGATGAAGGTGGTGACGGGATTGTGGCCCTGCGGAAGGGACGGGCCTTTCAGGCGAGGATGCGGGCTGCCGATGGCGTTCATGGCGCCATAGCCGAGCCCGAAACCACCGCCGGGCAGGCCGACCTGCCCGAGCACGCAGGCGAGCGCCACGATGCCCCAGAACGGTTGTTCGCCGTGCTCGGCGCGCTGGAGGGACCAGGCGACGTTGAGGAGGGTGCGTGTCCCGGCCATCTCCTGGGCAAGCTCGATGATCCTTGCCGCCGGCACCCCGGACAGCGTCTCCGCCCAGGTCGGCGTCTTCGCAGTGCCGTCGGACAAACCAAGCACATAGTCGCGGAAGGCGTCGCCACCCACGCAGCAGCGCGCCAGAAACGCTTCGTCCGCTTGCCCCGTCATGAAGAGCTGGTAGGCAAGCGCGAGCATGACGGATATGTCGGTGTTGGGCCGGATCGGGATCCATTCCACATCACCGTCGGTGACCAGATTTTCGCGGACGGGGCTGATGTTGATGAAGCGGGTGCCGCGCGCGGCCATGGCCGCCAGCGCCTCCTTGACGCGGTGTCGCCCCGCGCCGCCGGGAGAGACGCGTGAGTTTTTCAGCGGCACACCGCCAAAGGAGACGAAGAGACGTGTATGCGCGGCGAGGACGTCCCAGGACGTATGTTCGGCGTGGAGATCGTCGATAGGCCCCACCACATGCGGCATGATCACCCGGCCGGCGGCTAGGCTGTAGGTATCGACATGCCGAACATAGCCGCCGATCGTATTGAGGAAGCGGTGCACCTGGCTCTGGGCATGGTGGAAGCGGCCGGCGCTCGACCACCCATAGGAACCGCCGAATATCGCCTCATTGCCGTGCTCTGCCCGAATGCGCGTGAGCTCCCCGGCGACAAGATCGAGGGCTTCCTCCCACGAGACTTCGACAAAAGGTTCGCGGCCACGTTGGTCAGGCCGAGCTCCAGGTCCCTTCTCCAGGAATGAGCGGCGTATGGCAGGCCGCGCGACGCGCAGCCGCGCGACGGCGTTGCCCAGTTGGTCGAGCCCGATAGGAGAGGGATCCGGATCGCCGCTGAAGGGACGCAGCTCGGGCCGGCCGTTGCCCGGCTCTTCGATCTCATAGAGCCCCCAGTGACTGGCGGTATAGCGCGTTGCCATGGTCTTACGCCTTCAGAAGCCGGGCCGACAGCGCGACCGACTTCAACCCGTCCACGCCGCTCGCCGAGGGTGGGCGTCCCGCCGCGACCGCCTCGGCAAAAGCCTCGAATTGCGCGGCATAGAGATCGACCACCGGAAACTCGCGGGTCTCGCTGCGCCCTTCGCGGGTGATCTCGAGGCGCCCGGTCGGTGCCATCCCGAGCGTGCCTATGCCGCTCGCCGCTCCCTTCGTGCCCAGCACGTGGATGCTATTGAGGGCGGCCCGGGCGCGCCGTGTGATCGTCACGGTTCCCATCGCACCATTCGCGTAGCGCAACGCGGCGGCGATGGTCTGGTCGAGGCCCGTATCGGCCGCGCGATCGACGATGGAAGCGGTCTCCGCGACATCGGCGCCGACCAGGAAACCGAGGAGATCGAAGACATGAACGCCGACGGCGCCGAGAATATCGGAGCCTGATTTCGCCGGATCGGCGCGCCAGTTCGTCCATGGGCCGTAGGCCGTGTGCCACTCGCCGCGCACCAGAACGATATCGCCGAGTTCGCCAGAGGCGATGAGTTCGCGCAAGGCACGATGCACCGGTGCATGGCGTTGCTGAAAGCCGATGCCGAGCGCGACACCGCCCCGTTCGCAAGCAGAAATCATCGCCTGGCAGTCACTTTCGGTTAGCGCCATCGGCTTCTCGACGAGAACATGCTTGCCTGCCGCGGCTGCCTTCTCGGTTTGTTCGCGGTGCTGGTCGTTGGGGGTAGCGATGAAGACGGCATCGATCTCGCCATCTCCCAGCATCGCCTCCAGCGAGGGATAAGCGATGCCGCCGGCTTCGGCCGCAAAACGCGCGGATTTCTCAGGCGAGCTGCCAAGCGCGCCCCTCAGGCTCGCGCCTTTTGCACTTTCCAACGCAGGCGCGATTTTCTGCAGGGCATGGGCGCCCGCACCTATCAGTCCCCAACGCATGGTGACGCCTTCCCGGTGCTGCGGCATGATCCCGAAATGCGGTTCGGCCTCTCGGAAGATCATGCGTCAAAACAATATCCTGGAGCCCCGCTCCGACCCCGCCGGAGTGGAGCGCCTAGAAACGGATGACGGCGGTGCCGCCACCTTCCACCGGGAGCGCCGCGGCGGTCGTAAAGGATGAGAGATCGCTGACGAAGAACAGCATGGCCTTGGCAACGTCATCCGGTGTGCACACGCGCCCGAGGGGTGAGAGCCGCTTCATCGCATCCGCGCGGCGCGCCAACTGCTCATCCGTGAGGATCTGGAGACGGTCGGCGGAGGGCTGCTCCAAGCCACTGGGGCAGATGCAATTGGCGCGGATGCCGTCGGCGCCGTGGTCGGAGGCAATCTGACGCGTGAGCTGCAGAACGCCGGCCTTTGAAACGCCATAGGCGGTCATGCCCGGCAGCGTCAGCAACGAGCCCTGCGAGCCGATGTTGACGATGCTTCCGCCTCCGCCGGCGCGCATGGCTGGCAACACGGCGCGGCAGGCCAGGAATACGGCTGTGAGATTGACCGCGATGATCCTGTTCCAGTCCGCTTCACTCGTGTCGAGGGTGCCCTTTGCCATGGGCGGGTCGATCCCGAACGTATTGCAAAGGCCGTCGATCCGGCCGAAATGCGCGACGACCTGCCCGACCACACGCTCATTGGCGGCGGCATCCGTCAAATCGGCTGCGATGACGAGACGATTGTCCGGAGGTGCGTCCGATGTCGTGCTGACGCGGCTTATATCGCGATCAACCAGGGCGAGGCGCGCGCCGTGCGCGAGGAACAGCTGCTCGGCGGCGCGGCCGACATTCGAGCCCGCGCCCGTGATGATGATCGTCTTGTCGTCCAATAGTCCCTTCATCCCATGCTCCCTCCGCCATCGACGCGGATGACCTGGCCCGTCACGAAACGTGATGCGGACGAGGCGAGGAAAACGACGGCGCCCGTTGCGTCATCGGGCTCCTGCACACGCGCGAAGGCCTGGTCGCTGACCATCCGCGCAACCGCCTCCGCGGGGAATGCCGCCTTGACGCGTGGTGTCGGTGTGAAACCGGGGGCCACCGCATTGACGCGGATCCCTGTCGGTCCGAGCTCCCGCGCCAGTGCCCGCGTCAGGCCGACGACGCCTCCCTTGGCCGCGACATAGCCGACGAGATTGGCCGACGACGACGACCGGTGAAGCGCGGCCGTGATGCCGCTGAAGACGGATGTCGAGGCGATATTGATGATGCTGCCGGCGCCTTGCCGTTTCATGGCTGGCAGCACGGCGCGAATACAGAGGAACTGGCTGGTGAGATTGAGGCGGAGTTCCGCCTCGAACTCGCCAAGTGTCATGTCCGCAAGGCCCTTTCCCGTCGTGGCGCCGCCGGCATTGTTGACGAGCACGTCGCAGCGTCCGGCTTCCTCGATGAGGCGGGAGAAGCTTTCAGCAATCGCCGCCTCCGACGTCACGTCGGCCTGGGCGCAGAGAAGATCCGGAGCCTCCGCGCCCAAGTTCGCGACAACAGCCTTGAGCGCATCGGCGGCGTGATCCACGCATGCGACCCGGAAGCCCGCCCGGCTCAATCCCACCAGGTGGGCGCGGCCCATGCCTTGGGCCGCGCCTGTCACGATGGCGACGGGACGCTCTGTCCCGGCCATGGTCAGGACTTCACCCAGGGCACGAACTCCTCGTTCTTCACCATGACGCGTTGCAGGGCGAGGATGATCTCGCGGTCGGGATCGATCGAGATCACGCCCGTGACGCCGGCGAAATCCTTGGTTGCGGCAAGCGCATCACGGATCCGCGTGGTGTTCGGCGAGCCCGCTGTTTTCACCGCATTCGCGATCAGGCTTACTGCATCGAAGGCATGGGCCGAAAACTTGCTCGGGACAGTCGAATACTTGGATTTGAAGAGATCGACAAAGCTCTTCACCTCCGCGCGATCGGACGCGGGATGATAGGTCGAGACGAGAAGGAGGCCATTCGCGGCTTCACGCGCGAGGCTGATGACCTGCGGATTGAACAGCCCGGCACCAGACATGAAGGTGGGGCGGAAGTTCATCTCGCGAGACTGCCGGAAAAGAAGCGCCGCCTCCACCTGGAACAGTGCCAGCAGCACGCAGTCAGGCTGACGGGCGCGCAGGCTTGTGATCGTTGGTTTCAGATCCGGAGTTTCGGCGTTGATATAGTCCTCGCCGACGACAGTCGCACCGTTGGCGACAGCGCGCTTCTTGAACAACTCGCCATAGACGCGGCCATAGTCATCGTTGCGGCCGACAATGGCGATTTTCTTGAAACCGAGGTCCTTGGTGCCCCAGTCCGTTGTGGCATCCGCCTCGGTGGCGGCAATCGGCGTATTCCGGAAGATGAAGTTGCCTGTCTTGGTAATATCAGGATGCGAGGCGGTCGGCGTGATCATGATGATGCCGGCGCGCTGATAGATCGGCGCGGCCGCCAGCGACGCGGTGCTCGAGAAGTCGCCGATCACCGCCGTGATGTCGCCACGCGCGGCGAATTTCTGCGCAACATTGGCCGCTTCCTGCGGATCGCCCTTCGAATCTTCTACGGCGAGCTGAAATGTGGTTTCCGGGACAGTGTTTTTGGCGTTGAGTTCGGCGATCGCAAGTTCCGCGCCCCGTTTGATATCCTCGCCATATTGCGCCTGATTACCTGTGATGGGCGCGGAGAGGCCAAGCGTGAGCGTCTTCTTCGCGCCCTGCGCGAAGGTTGCGGCAGGGAAAAGGCCTGCCGCTGCGCCGGCCGTCGCAAGTTTTACAATATGTCTTCTCGTAAGCGACATGTCAGGTCCCCTTCTGGATGGCGAGGCGCGAGGCGCCAGACTGTTATCGTATCTCGAACATATCGACTGTGTTCTTCCTCGAATTCATGCAGATCTATTCGCGTACCCATTCCGAGACGATATTGACCTTTGCATCAGTCATAAGATGATAAAGGGGGCAAAGCCGCTCGACCTCAGAGCGGAACTTCGCAAGGCGCTCGTCGGACTCCGGCGTCTTCATGAAAACCTTCTGGTCAATCTTGTGATAGTGGTAAGCAATAGGCTCGACCTGCGAGAACAGCTTGCCGGTGCGCCGCATCTCGGCACGGCGAACGTCATGTTGGGCGACAGCTTCGAGGCGCACGCCGGTGATCTCGAACTTCATCTCCTTGCGCAGGATGTTCATGATCATGGCCGTGCAGGAGTTCAGCGCGCATAGGGTCATTTCGAGCGGCGTTGGGCCGCTGTCCTTGCCGCCGAGCTCGACCGGCTCATCGACATAGATCGGAGGGAGGTCGCGTACGTGATTGACGCTCTGGTAATTGCCGAGATAGTCGGTCTTGACGCGGATGCTCTGCAGGCGCTCGCTGACCTGAATATCAGCTGCGGCCGTGGTGGAAAGGTCGGTCATCTGTTGCTCCTGTGGTGTCTTGGTGGTCACTGCCGTGTTGGTCAGTCGCGACCGTCCTCGCCGCGATCAAAAGTCCAGGTGATGGCGCCGCGTTCGGCCGTCATGCGAGCCCGCAGCGCTTCGGTCGCGGCAACATCGACGTGGAGGGCCTCATCAAGGACGACGCCATAGTCTGTCCGCGCGGCGGGGAGGGAGATCTGCGCCTCGGCCACATCATTGGCGACGCGGGCGGCAGGGCGGTTCAATGGATCGCCATAGCCGCCGCCGCCCGCCGTGTCCGACACCAGGATGTCGCCGGTGCGCAGCGTGAAGCGTTCACGCGCGGGCACCTTGTGCTCACTGCCGTCGGTGCGCTTGATGACCGAAGACCAGGGCATGGCGGGCCTGCCGCCCTTCAGACCCCAGGGGCGTGAGAAATGGCGATCACCGCGATGGGTGACCTCGAGCGGGCCTTCGACCACCTCGAAGACCTTGCGCATGCCGAGGCCTCCGCGATGGAGGCCCGCACCGCCGGAGTCGGTCTTCAACCGCATTGAATGGATGCGCAGCGGATATTCGAGCTCCACCGCCTCGGTCGGCGCATTCATCATGTTGGTGATGTCAGTCTCGATATAATCCACGCCGTCCTTCGTCGGTCGCGCGCCCATGCCACCGCAGAAGAGTTCCAGATAGACATAGGCGCGGCCGTCGGAGGCACGACGTCCGGAGAAGCTGACGCCCTGCATGCCGCTGGAAGAGGCCCGGACCCGTTCCGGCGCTGCCTGCGCGAGGCAGCCGAAGATGACATCCGTCATGCGGCACACTGTCATGGTACGGGCGTTGACCGGCGCCGGATGGCGCGGATTGACCAGGGTACCAGCCGGCAGGCTCACGCTGATCGGGCGGAAGCAGCCGGCATTGTTGGGCAGGCGCGGGTCGGTGATGCAGCGCACGCAGTAATAGGTGACGCAGGCGGCATGGGAGAAGGCGGCATTGGCGGCGCCAGCCACCTGTGGATCCGTGCCTGTGAAGTCGACATGGATGTCGGAGCCCTTGATGGTCAAGGTCGCTTGGATCTTGACACGCTTGTCGAGCACGATGCCGTCGTTGTCGATATAGTCGATGAAGGTATAACTCCCGTCGGGGATCTCGGCGATGCGAGCGCGAGTGAGTGCTTCCGAGCGGTCCATCAGTTCATCGATATAGGCGAGCACGGTGTCCTCGCCGAACTCCTCGCAAATTTCGGCGAACCGCGCTGCACCGATCTTGATCGAGGCGAACTGCGCGCCGAGGTCTGCTTCCAGGAAGGCCGGCATGCGCACGTTCTTCAAGAGAATGCCGCGGATCTGCTCGTCGAATACGCCGCGCGCGATCAGCTTGATTGGTGGCAGGACGATACCTTCCTGGAAGAGCTCCGTGGCGTCCGGTGGCAGGCTGCCGATCGCCATGCCGCCGAGATCGGAATGGTGGGCCATGGAGGCCGCCATCGCGACGCAGCGTCCTGATGAAAATACCGGCGTCAGCGCGGTGATGTCAGGCAGATGCGTGCCGCCATCGTAGGGATCGTTCATGATGTAGACGTCGCCTTCCTCCATCGTCTCCGGAGGAAAGGCGCGCAGCAGCGACTTCACTGTGGCGGCCAGCACCCCGAGGTGCTGCGGTAGCGCGACCGACTGGGCCATGGTGTCGCCGCTCACGGTGAACAACGCGCAGGAGCAGTCGGCTCCCTCCTTCAGAACGACTGAAAAGGCGCTGCGGATCAGCGTGCCCTCCATCTCCGCGGCGACGACATCGAGGCGGTTGCGGATCACCTCCAGGGTGATGGGATCGACGGTCAGGCTGTCGCCGCGAGCTTCGGTCTTGTTGAGCATCATCACGGATCCTTCAGGATGAGCGGCGCGGGAAGTCTAGTCGGCCGGCGGAGAAGCCGCCGTCGATGACGATGGTGTCGCCGGCGATAGCCGCGGCGCCCGCGGAAGCAAGGAACATCACGGCGCCGGCGACGGCTTCGGGCGTCGCCAAGACGTGGTTGGCACTCTGGCTGCGATAGTAGTCCGCGACCCTCAGAAAGGCCGGATCGGTGAAGCCCGGCCGATCGACCAGCCCCGGAGCGACTGCGTTGATGGCAATGCCGAAAGCACCGTATTCCAGCGCCAGCCCCCGGGTCAGCATCTCCATGGCCGCCTTGGTCGCGCTGTAGAGCGCCGCGTCGGGCCGGGCGTAGCGATAGTTGCCGGAGGTGATGTTGACGACGCGACCGGGGATGCCGGCCTTCGCCATGCGCTCGCAGGCATCGCGGCTGGTGAAGAGCATCGCCTTGACGTTGACCCGGAAGAGGCGGTCGAACTCGGCCTCCGTTATGTCGCGGATCATGCGGTTAAAGTTGATGCCGGCGCCGTTGACGAGCACAGCCGGAGTGCCGAAGCGTTGGGTGATGTCGTCGAGCACCCGGCTGACGGTGGTCGGATCGCCCATATCGGCTGCGAGGCCATGACCATCGCCAAGGGAAGCGAGGCGCGCGCCCGCGGCCGTGGCGCGGGCCTCGGTCGAGCCGATGGCAATGGTCGTCGCGCCAGCCGCCACGAAGGCTTCCGCTATCGCAAGACCCACGTGGCCCGTGCCACCGGTGACCACCACCGGCCCGAGCGTCCAAGGTTCTGGCGTCGGATCACGCATCGGTCGGCATCTCCACGATGATATTGCCGTTGGGCTCGACCAAGGCGGTTTCACCCGGCAGCACGACTGTGGTGCTATCCAGCTGTTCGACGATGAACGGCCCTGCCTGCCTGACGCCTATCGGTAGCTGATCGCGACGATAGACCGGGATGTCGACGTGGCGATCCTGATCGCTGAGGTAGACCGCGCGGACGCCGCGCTGTGCCTTCTCCCAAGACGGGCCGGGCTTCGGGGGCTCGAGGCGGATTTTGGGAACCGTTGCGAAATGCACAGTGCGCAGATTGACGAATTCGACCGCGGCCGCGGGATTGCGTTGCCGATAGACCCGCTCGTGATGTTCGTGGAAGGCCGCGATGAGGCCGTCGATCAACGCGTCGTCGAAACTTGCTGTGATCGGGATCTCCAGCTCGTAGGACTGGCCCACGTAGCGCATCTCGGCATAACGGCGCACGCCCACGCGTGCGTCGGCGATGTTTTCCTGCCTCATGCGCTCCCGCCCGGCACGGTCCAGCCTGTCGAACGCTTCGGCCAGCTCCGTGAAGGGGAGCCCCGTCGCCGGCTGGCGGAACGACGCGGTATGATCGTGCTCGATGTCGGACACGAGGAGCCCGAATGCGGAGAGAACGCCCGGGGCGAACGGAACGATGACGCGGGGGATGCGCAATGCACGCGCCAGCGCGCTGCCATGCAGAGGGCCCGCGCCGCCCAAAACGATCAGGGCGAATTCGCGCGGATCATAGCCGCGCGCGATGGTGAGCAGGCGGATCTCGTCGGCCATGCGGTTGTTGAGGATGGTATGGATACCATGCGCGACGCGCACCTTGCTCATGCCGAGGCGCGCGCCCATGGTCTCGATGACCCGGTGGGAAGCGGAGGAGTCGAGCTTGACATGGCCGCCCGCGAAGTAGTCCGCATTGAGATAGCCGAGCACGATCGAGGCATCGGTTACGGTCGGCTCCGTGCCGCCCTGGCCATAGCAGGCCGGCCCGGGCACGGAGCCCGCACTCTGCGGCCCGACATGCAGGCTGGACGCTTCGTCGAGCCAGGCGATGCTGCCGCCGCCGGCGCCGATCGAGACGACATCGAGCATGGGGATACGTAGCGGGTATTTAAGCACCTTGCCTTCTGCCGAGGTCAGCGGCTTGCCGTCGACGACGAGGCCGATGTCGGCCGTCGTGCCGCCGATGTCGTTGGAGATCAGGTTCTTTTCACCGCACAGCTCTCCCACCATCTGCGCGGCGACGACGCCGGCGGCCGGGCCCGAGCGCAGCAGGCTGACCGGTCGCTCGACCGCCGTGCGTGCGGCCGCGATGCCGCCGCGGGATTGCATGATTTCAAGTCGCGCCGGCACGCCCGTCTCAGTGAGCTTGCCTTCCAATGCATCGATGTAGTTGGCGACCTTCGGGCGGACATAGGCGTCGAAAGTCGTCACCAGTGTTCGCTCGTATTCGCGGAAGGTAGGGTCGATGGCCGACGACAGCGAAACCGGCAGATGCGGATACATCTCGTTGATGATGGCCTTCGTCCGCAATTCATGGGCGGGATGAAGAAACGAGAACAGGTAGCAGACCGAGATGACCTCGGCGCCCTGGCTTTCAACCAGCTCGCGCACGGCGGCGCGTACGCCGTCCTCATCAAGTGGCTTGAGGATGGAGCCATCGGCCGCAATGCGTTCGCGGATGCCGATGCGCCGCCGACGTGGCGCGAGAAAGCCTGGCGTTTCGGCGTCTATGAAGAGGTTATAGAGTTCGGAGCGCTTCTGACGCCCGATGACCAGCACGTCCTCGAAGCCTTCGGTGGTGAGAAGTCCGGTCACGGCGCCTTTCTGTTCCACGACCGCATTGGTTGCGACGGTGGTGCCATGAATGAAACGCGTGACGTTGGCGGGCGTGAGGGCTGTTCCACCGAGCAGGCGCGTCATGCCGTCGACAACACCAAGGGAGGGATTGGCAGGCGTGCTCGGAACCTTGATCAGGGTCATCTCGCCGCCGTCCGTCATACCCACGACATCGGTGAAGGTTCCGCCGACGTCGATCGCTATCGAAAGGGTCGTGTCCATCTGTCGTGTCATTTCCAGTTTTGTGCGGACGTTCGGATCGGAATGTCAGCCGAGGTACGCACGGATGGTGTCTTCATCCTTGAGAAGGTCGGTGCCCGGGCCCTCGGCGACGACTGTCCCGGTTCTGAGCACATAGGCGTAATGCGCGACGTTGAGAGCCATGAACGCGTTCTGCTCGATGAGCAGGACGGAGGTGCCACCAGCATTGATGGCGCGAATTGCTTCGAACATCGCCTGCACGAGGATCGGTGCCAGGCCGAGGGAGGGTTCATCGAGAAGCAGAATGTCCGGCGCGGCCATCATCGCCCGGCCGATGGCGAGCATTTGCTGTTCGCCGCCCGACAGGGTGCCGGCCGTCTGCGTCCGCCGTTCCTTCAGCCGTGGAAAGATCGTGAAGATGCGCTCCAGGGTCTTGGTGGCTTGCGCGAGTTGTCCCCGCCCATAGGCGCCGAGACGCAGGTTTTCCATCACCGAGAGGCCGGCAAAGACGCGCCGCCCCTCGGGACATTGCACGATGCCCTGACGCGCCACCTGGAAGGCTGGCATACCGGTGAGGGAACTGCCGCGATAGACCACCTCGCCGCGCGCGGGGGTCAGTTCGCCGGAGATGGCGCGTACAATCGTGCTTTTGCCGGCGCCGTTCGCGCCCACGATCGAGACGATGTGGCCCTGGGGAATGGCGAGAGACACACCGCGGACGGCAACGATGGGCCCGTAGGAGACGTGGAGATCGCGCGTTTCGAGCAACATCGCTAGACTACTCCCGATCCGAGATAGGCGCTGATGACGAGCGGATTGCTGCGCACCTCGTCCGGCGTGCCTTCGGCGATCTTGCGCCCCTGATCCATGACGATGATGCGATCCGAGATCTCCATCACCAGGCTCATGTGATGCTCGACCATGAGCACGGTCTTTCCGAGTTCGTCCCGCAGACGTCTGATGAGCAGGTTCAGGTCTTCGATTTCCGGCGGTGTCATCCCGGCGGCGGGTTCGTCGAGGAGAAGGATTCGGGGATTGGTAGCCAGGGCACGGGCGATCTCGACGCGCCGCTGGTCGCCGTAAGGGAGATTGCGCACCAACTGGTCCGCCACCGGCCCGAGCTCAAGCAGCGCGATCAGGCGATCTGCTTCCGCTGCAAGCTGCTTTTCCTCCGCACGGACGCGCCCGCCGTGAAACAGGGTTTCCAGAAATGAGGCGCGCGCCTGCCGGGTCAGGCCGACGAGTACATTTTCACGTGCGGTCAGATTGGCGAACACGCGAAGGTTCTGGAACGTTCGGCCTATGCCGGCTGCGGCGATGCGATGCAGCGGGAGTCCGACAAGGCTCGAACCATCGAAGGAAATCGCGCCTGCGGAGGGCGGATAGATGCAGGTGATGAGATTGAACGCGGTTGTCTTGCCGGCGCCGTTGGGGCCGATGATGCTGACGATTTCGCCGTCATTGACGTGAAAGCTCAAGCCATCGACTGCGGTCAGCCCACCAAAGCGCCGGCTCAGATCGGTGACCGCGAGGAGGGCGTTTTCCATCAACCGACCTCCTTCACGACTGCGCTGCGTGCCATGGGCGCCTTGCGTTTGGGCGTGCCGTGACGCCGGCCGAGGAGGCCCTGCGGCCGGAAAAGGATGATGAGGACCATGATCAGTCCGTAAATCGCGAGCCTGTATTCGGAAGCGAAGCGTAGGAGCTCGGGAAGTGCGGCAAGGACAGCCCCGCCGAAGATGGCGCCTGGCACGCTGCCGAGGCCGCCCAGCACAACCATCGCGAGGTACGAGATGGAGACGACGGGGGTGAAGCTGTCCGGGCTGATGAAGCTGATGTAATGCGCCCAGAATGCGCCGGCTGCGCCAGCGATCGCCGCCGAAACGATGAACACTTTCGCCTTCACGACGCGTGGGTCGACACCAACACTTGCCATTCCCAGTTCGTCGTCACGCATGGCACGCAGGGCGCGGCCGAACGGTGAATTGAGCAGTGCGAGAACCACCAGGGTCGAGATGATCAGAATTACCAGTATAAGATAGTAAAATCCTACGCCTCGCAGCTCGTTTCCGAAGAAGCTCGGCGCGGGAATGGCACGAATACCCATCGGGCCGCGGGTGAGGTCTATCCAGTTCAGCATGACCATCCAGACAACACCGGACAAGCCGAAAGTTCCCATGGCGACGTAGTGACCACGCAGGCGCATCATTGGCCAGGCGAACAGGGCCCCGAAGACCCCAGTGGCGGCAATGGCAAGGCCCATGCTGATCCAGGTCGGCACGCCATACCTTGTGCTCAGGATGGCGGTTGCGTAGGCGCCGAAGCCATAGAAGGCAGCGTGCCCTAGGGAAATGAGCCCGGCAAAGCCCGCGATGAGGTTAAGACTGAGGGCGATCGTGCCGGACATTGCCATGATGGTGAGAACGCGCAGGTAATACGCGTCCGTGACGACCAGGGGTAATGCAGCTGCAATGACAATGGGCAGCACCAGCAGGGGCTGCCGCAGATCAAGCTTAGGCACGGGGGGAAGCGGGAAAATGCTGAGGTTCGTCCGCTCGACCTTGTCAAGTCCGCGCCGACCGAGCAACCCCGTCGGCTTGACGACCAGCACGGCGACGAGAAGACCGAAGGCGATGGCGTCGCGCCAGGCTGAGGAGAAATAGACGCTCGTGACGGATTCAGCTATCCCGAGCAGGAGACCGCCGACGATGGCTCCCGCGATCTGCTCCATCCCACCGAGCACGGAGGCCGCGAAGGCCTTCGTCATGCTGAGCGAACCCATGGTAGGATAGATCGAATTGTAAAGTGCTGCGCCGAGCACACCCGCTGCGCCCCCCATCGCGGAGGCAATGCAGAAGGACACCACGATCAGGCGATCGACATCAATGCCAAGGAGCTGCGCGGCGCGCCTGTCCTCGGCGACCGCACGCACCGCCGTACCGAAGTCCGTGTGATGCAGCACATAGTGCAGGCAAGCGATGGCTGCGACGACCACCGCGAGCGTCACGAGTTCCCATGTGCTCACCGTGATCATGCCAAGCTGGAACACATCCGCGGTGAGGGTCGGAGAAAGCGGCTGCGTTTGCGGACCAAAGATGAAATGGGCCAGGTTTTCGATAATGAGCCCGAGGCCCATAGTCGTAATCAGCGACATCAGCAATGGCTGGTCCCTGAGGGGCCTCACGGCGATGCGCTCGACAATCCAGCCGACAACAAAAGCCGCGATGATGCCACCGGCAAATGCGAGGACAACGGGAGCCCCCGCGCTGACCATGAGGATCATCGCAATGTACGCCGCGACCGTATAGGAAGCGCCTTGCCCAAAGTTGATAATATTCAGGACGCCGAATACAAGGGATACACCGATCGCACCCAGCGCATAGGTCCCGCCCACAGTTAACCCGTTGGTGATTACCTGCAATAAGAGATCCATCGGGTGTTATCTCTCTCGTCGGCTGGCTGGTTGTCACACGCCGTGGTCTGGTTGCTTGGTCCCAAAGACCGTCAGTTCACGCCGATGGTATCTTTATAAGTTCGCCTCAAACGCGGTATGGGTGTAAAAAATTCCGTCGGCGCGACGACACGAAAATCCACCTAGAATTCAAACCAATTCACCAGATCACAATATTCCGGAAGATCGGATATTGACTGTGTACGCTAAAAGAATACGTCGGATTTCTTTATCCGAATGAACAGCGAATGAAATATCGTTCCCGTCTGCGCTCATCTACTTGCAGATCATTCGATGCTGCAGCAGTATTCTTAGGTGTTGCGACACTCGCAACACTGTTGCGTCTTCAACAAATCTAAACTAGAGCTAAAATGATTGTCAACGTGACTTTCGCGCTGCCATGCAAAAAGCGAGAGGCATTAATGGAGGGCAGCTTGGATCGAAGGGTGGCGGAGAGGCAGGGGGGATTCCAAAGCATCGCGGCGGTCGATCATGCCTTGGCCGTGTTGAAAACGCTCGCGACGAGTGCCGAACCGCTGGGCGTCAACGAACTCGCGCGGCGCATCGGCCTGCACAAGAGCACGGTCTCGCGTCTTCTCCGGACCCTCGAAAATCATCATTTCATTCAGCGCGACGCTACCCACGGCCGGATCAGTCTCGGGCTTGGGGTCGTCGCGCTCGCCGGGCCCATGCTCGGCGCGATGGATGTTATCGCCATAGGCCGGCCGGTGCTGGAGCGTATCGCCAATACGACAGGCGAGACGGTCAGTCTTGCCCTCTGGAACGGGCAGGAAGCGGTCATGGTGGAGCAGGTCCTGGGAACGCGAACCGTTGTGCACTACACATGGCGCGGCAAGGCGGTGCCTGCTCACTCCACAGCGGTTGGTAAAATCTTCCTGGCGTTTCTTCCCGACAGTGAGGTGCGCCCCATTCTGGCGGCGCCGCTTGAGCGCTTTACCGAGTATACGATTGTCGATCCCGAGAGGATGGCGGCTGAAATCGCCCGGATACGGCACAGCGGCTATGCGCTCAATTTCGAGGAGAACGAACTCGAATCCTGCGGCGTCGCAGCGGCGGCCTATGATTTCAACGGCAAGGTTGCCACGGTCCTCAATATCGCAATTCCTAAATATCGCTTTGATGAGGAGCAGCAAATGAGGCTGGCCAAGATCGTCGTTGAAGGCGCGCGGGAGCTGTCCGGCAAACTTGGCCATGGCAATCGCGCTCCTTGAACCGGACGGCCTAATCGGTCTCGCCCTGTGAAGCTTGAGACCGGCTCGTTCCTGAGCTACGAGGGCGCTGCAGGCAGGCGCCGGGCGTCAGCCTGCTGAGAGAGGAAGACGATGACGACGAGCGATATATCCAATCTTGTTCAGCATTTCGGCGTCGGCGCACGGGCGAGCATCGCCGTGACCCATAATGGCGTCGGGTATTTCGCGGTCACGCCGCAGGCGCCTTACGACGGTACGTTACCCGCGGGAGACCAGGCGCGCCAGCTGTTCGCGAAGGCTGAGGGCAGGCTCGCCGAGATCGGCAGCGGCAAAGACAAGCTCCTGTTCGTCGCGATCATCGTCGCCGATATGAATGACAAGGACGCGGTGAATGCCGTGTGGGACGAGTGGGTCGCAGACGTCACGCCTCCGGCCCGGGCGTGTTTCGAGGCCAGACTGGCGAGCCCCGATCTCAAAGTCGAGATGATCATGCTCTGCGCTGCGGGGCAGGGCGGCGCCTGAATCGGACGCAGTTGTGCCTATGATTGCCGGCGAGCGCGGCGTGAATGTACGGGGAGGATGCGGCTGGGCGTGCCCCGCCTTTCCGCCAATTCTCTATACGCTGAGCTCGCGGGCGACGCCCTGCAGCATTGCGAGTGTGCGCTGCATATCGGCAGGCTGCTCGCCCATCCTCTGGATGTAGGGACAAGTCAGTATTGCAATCGCATGACCCTCCGACGAAAGGATGGGCACGCTGATGTCACTCACGCCGAATATCTGCTGGCTCTTGTCGATGCGATAACCCGCCTCGTGATAGTCGCTCAACAGCGGTTCGAGCTTGCGGAAGGCGTCTTCTCTTTCCGTGCCCCTCCAATGCGCAACAAGCTCCGATCGGGACTGGTGGTCCTGGAAGGCGAGGAAAAGTTGGCCTGAACTCGTCGCCAGCAGATCGATCGGAGTGCCGACACGGACGGTGAATACCCAGTCACCCGACGCGGCTGCATTGGCTACGACGACGGCGGCGTCGCGCTCTCGCACCACAAGATGGCAGGACTGGCCGGCCTCCAGCGCGAACGCATCCATCATGGGAGCCGCGCGTGACGTGAGGCGCCGCAGAGGCGGATGGTGCTGGCCAAGCACGAAGAGTTTCATACTCAGTGAGAACCGATCTCCCTCAACTGATCGGTAGACGTATCCCCGGGCGACCAGCCGCTCGAGCATCCGGTAGATCTCGCTCGCGCCGCGACCCAGCTCCTTGACGATTTCCGCTCGGGTCAGCGCATCGGAGCGCGAGGCCAGCAGTTCCAGAATATCGAGGCCCTTGTCGAGCGCCGGTGCGCGATAGAGCTCCTCACGGCTCATCGTCTTGCTGGAATCGTCGATGGCGCTTGTCAACCCGGTCCCCCCTCGCACGTCGTAGGCGCGGTCGTTTATTGACATATGAATATAATGTTCATATTTGGTCCGTCAACGACGATGATGCGTGCTTGTAAGGGAGGCGGTACCGTGTACCTAAACGAGAAGCGCATTCTCATGAGCGCGATATGGCCTGTTTGGCCTAGCTGATGATGGTCGGGAGCCTTGCTTTGCGTGCGTGATCGGCGCACTCCGGCGCCGTATCGGAGAATCGTCATGACCAAGATCGTCGACCTCAAGGTGCTTGATCTTCGCTTTCCGACTTCCCAGCACCTCGATGGATCGGATGCCATGAATCCCGATCCGGACTATTCCGCGGCCTACGTTATTCTGAAGACGGACCGTCCTGACCTCGAGGGCCATGGACTGACGTTCACCATCGGCCGGGGTAACGAAATTTGCTGCGCCGCGATTAAGGCCATGGCGCATCTCGTCGTTGGACTGTCGCTCGAGGATGTGCAGGCGGACCTCGGTTCTTTCTGGCGGCATGTCACATCCGACAGTCAGCTGCGCTGGATCGGCCCGGACAAGGGGGCTATCCATCTCGCCACTGGGGCTGTCGTCAATGCCATGTGGGACCTCATCGCCAAGATGGCGGGCAAGCCGGTGTGGCGCCTCGTTGCCGATATGACGCCGGAGGAGTTCGTCCGGACCATTGATTTCCGCTACCTTACGGATTGCATTACGCCTGACGAGGCCTTGGCCATGCTTCGGGAGAAGGAACCCGGGAAGGCGGAGCGGATCGCCGTTCTCGAACGTGAAGGCTATCCCTGCTACACGACTTCGGCCGGCTGGCTCGGCTATGATGACGAGAAGTTGCGTCGATTGTGCCAGGAGGCCGTCGACCAAGGCTTCAACCATGTGAAGCTAAAGGTTGGCCGGGATATCGAGGACGACAAGCGTCGCCTGCGCATCGCGCGGGAGGTCATCGGGCCGGACCGGCAATTGATGATTGACGCCAACCAGGTCTGGGAGGTAGGCGAGGCTATCGAGCACGTCCGCCAGCTGGCGTTTGCTCAGCCCTGGTTCATCGAGGAGCCAACGAGTCCCGACGATATCGAGGGCCACCGGAAAATTCGAGAAGGGGTCGACCCGGTCAAGGTGGCGACCGGCGAGATGTGCCAGAACCGCATCATGTTCAAGCAGTTCATCATGCGCGGCGCGATCGACGTGGTGCAGATCGACTCGTGCCGCCTCGGCGGCGTGAACGAAGTTCTGGCCATTCTACTGATGGCCGCCAAATACGGCCTGCCCGTTTGTCCGCACGCGGGTGGTGTCGGCTTGTGTGAATACGTGCAACACTTGTCGATGATCGACTTCGTCTGTGTCGCGGGCACGCGCGAAGGGCGGGTCATTGAATATGTCGATCATCTGCACGAGCACTTCAAGGATCCGTGTGTCGTGCGCGATGCGGCCTATATGCCGCCGAGCGCGCCTGGGTTTTCGATCGAGATGAAGCCTGAGAGCCTTGAGAACTATCGTTTCGGAGGCTGACGGCTTCCGACGGACCGTTTTTTTGGCTTGCAGGCACAATGAATTCCCTCGTTGCAAGACATCGCGGTGGCCGGCGTGGGCCGGTCACCAAGAGCTGGCGAGGGTCATAGGAAATACTCAAGGGAGCTTCTCATGAAGCATGTCGCACCCGCCAGGGGCAGCGCCAAAGCGCCTGCCGGCGCCACGCGGATTCGCTACGTCATATTGACGTTGTGTTTCTTTGGGCTTGTCATCAACTATCTCGACAGGGCCAATATGAGCGTGGCCCTGCCTTATATCGACGCCGAGCTCCAGCTCAATCTCTCGAACACCGAAAAAGGCCTTATTCTGGGGGCTTTCTTCTGGGCCTACGACGGCATGATGCTGCTGGCCGGCTGGTTCACGGACAAGGTCGGATCGCGCCGGGCTTTCACGCTCGCAGCGATCTGGTGGTCGATCTTCACCGCGTTGACGCCGCTCGCCAAGAGCTTCTGGGGGTTCTTCGCCTTCCGCTTCATGCTGGGCGCCGGTGAGGCGCCGGCCTATCCGAGCGCCACAAAGGCTGCTTCCCGCTGGTTTCCGGTCGGCGAGCGCGCATTCTCAACGGCGGTGATCGATTCCGGCTCGCGCGTGGGGACGGTCCTGTCGCTTCCGATCGTGACCAGCCTGATCGCCCTGACCACGTGGCACTACTCCTTCGTCGTTCTGGGTGTGGTTGGTCTCATCTGGGCCGGCGTCTGGTATTGGTACTATCGCGATCCAACCGAGCATTCATCTGCCAATGATCTTGAGCGCCAGTATATCGCCGAGAACGGCAGCCGGAGCGAGGCGAGCGACGACAGCGAGGCCGCCAAGATCCGCTGGTCCCAATTGTTCCGCTACCGCACGGTCTGGGGGATGATGCTAGGCTTCTTCTGCCTGAACTTCGTCATCTACTTCTTCCTGACCTGGTTCCCCGACTATCTCAAGAACGCCCGAGGTCTCAATCTGGCACAGCTCGGCACGCTCGGCATGCTACCCGGGCTTGCAGCGGTCGTGGCGGCATGGGCGGCCGGCGCCTACGCCGACCGTCTCATCCGGGGCGGCGCCAATGTCACCGTGGTGCGCAAGGTCGTGATGGTGGGCGGACTGCTGGGCGGGGCGGCCATCCTGCCCGCTGCCTTTGCGTCTTCGATCTATATGGCGCTGTTCTTCCTCGCCATTTCCTACAGCAGCCTCGCCGTCGCCGCGACCGGCATCTGGTCGCTGCCGGCCGATGTGGCGCCGAGCTCACACCACGTCGCCTCGATCGGTGGTATCCAGAACTTCGCGTCCAATATCGCCGGCATCGTCAGCCCGTTCATGTTTGGATTCCTGCTCGACAAGTTCCATGGAGACTACACGCCGTCCTTTGCGGTGGCGGCGGGCTTCGCGGTTCTCGGCGCATTTTCCTATGCTTTTATCGTGGGCCGGGCCGAGCCGCTGCCATTACTTGCCGCCTCTCGCCGATGAGCGGCACGTGAGCCCTCACGGGTTCGCAAAGCGACCGGGAGGAACTGGTCTTCCTCCTTGGGATCCGTTTGAAATCCGCGCGCCGCGTCACAGGTCTGTGATGCGGCGCGACACATATGGTCTCGACAGAGTGTTCGGTTAGCACAGGATCGGCGTGCCGACATCGGTCCGAAGCGCCCGGACGCATCCCCTCGCTGGCGGCTTGATGGCTCGGTCGGCGAGCCCCGCGGCCTGAAGACTGCACCGCAGGTGTCTCACTTGAGATTAGCTCTTGCGCCGTCGTGGTGTCGAAGCTTTGTCTCCAACGTGTTCCGCACGAGCCGCGAGAGCCTTCTCCATGTTGGCACGCGAAGCCTGGATATGCCTGCGCATCAACATCTCCGCCAAATCCGCATCACGGTCAGCAATCGCGGCTGCGATACGCTGGTGCTCGATGAACGCACGCTGCGCGCGTCCGCTTACGATAGCGTGCTGATACCGGTAAAGACGGATCAACTGGTAGTATTCATCGCATAAGAGATGAAAAAGGCTCGCGCTCCCACTATAGCGCACGATCGCGAAATGGAAGTCCTCGTCGGCGCCGTTCTGAACATAGGCTCTTGAATCCAGATCGAGCTGTACTTCGTGCGTCTGGAGCATGGCGTAGAGCTCGTCCACCTGGACGTCTGTGATCCGCGCCGCCGCCTCGCGTGCCGCCAGGCCCTCGAGAACTTCACGGATGGCGAAAGTTTCGCTGATCATCTCTGGGGTGATGACGACGACGCGAGCTCCGAGGCGCGGTGAGCGGGTCACGAGGCGTCGCTCTTCCAAGCGTCTGATCGCCTCGCGCAGGGGCCCGCGACTGACGCCGAGACGGCGCGATAAATCAGGCTCGCTCAGCTTTGCTCCAGGCTCGATCTCGCCGCGCACGATTGCGTCACTGATCTGGCGGAAGGCCCGATCTGATAATGTTTGCCCGTCGTCATCCGCGTCGTCCGAAAACATGCTGCCCACAGTGTCGTCCATGCCGGGAATTTAGGGGAACGCCAATGAGATGTCGACAATCAGCAGCCGAAGGCTGACAAGCATTACTGTCGACAGAAATGCGTGGCATGGCACAAATTCCCGAGAGAAAGCGGCATGCTAGGCAAATTTGTTGACAAAATGTCCGATGGTTCAGAAAGTTGACCTGGAATGGTGATTAGGCACAGGCGACAGGCGCATGACGCATCTTGAACGTGGAAGAAGACTTCGCGGGGCCGTGGAGGAACGCCGGGCGTTGCTCGCGCCTGGCGCTGCCAACGCGCTCACGGCGCGGATCGCGGAGGATCTTGGATACGAAACCGTCTATGTCACGGGAGCCGGCATTGCCAATACCGGCTACGGGGTACCCGACATCGGCCTTACGACTGTGACGGAGGTCGCGAATACGGTAGCGGCCATTTCCGACTGTTGTGATCTGCCGCTCATCGTTGACGCCGACACGGGCTTCGGCAATCCCTTGAACATGATCCGAACGGTCCGCTTGCTTGAGCGCGCCGGGGCCAATGCCCTGCAGATCGAGGACCAGGAGTTTCCGAAGCGCTGCGGACATTTCGCGGGCAAATCCGTCATTCCGCAGGCCGAGATGTGTGAAAAGGTCAAGGCGGCGGTCGATAGCCGGTCGACGGAAGACCTCCTGATTATCGCGAGAACGGACGCCTATGCCGTTGAAGGTCTCGAGGCAGCGCTGGACCGAGCCGCAGCCTATATCGAGGCGGGCGCTGATATTACATTCGTCGAGGCCCCGACAAGCGAGGCCCAGCTGCGGGAGATCGTGAAACGCCTCCCGGCCCCTCAAGTCATCAACCTGGTGATTGGCGGCAAAACGCCGCTTCTCTCTCAAGCCGCGTTGAGGGACATCGGGTTTTCGCTCGTTCTTTATGCCAACGCGGCGCTCCAGGCTTCGATCGTGGCTATTCGCGATGTTTTATCAGGAATTCGCACGGAAGGGGGTGTAGAGACACTGCTTCATCGGCTGGCGACTTTTGAGGATCGGCAGAACGTGGTGCGCAAGTCCTATTGGGACGGTCTTGAAAAGCGCTATGTGGATGATCCCGGCACAACGCGATGAGCAGACTTCTCCCAAGTTCCGATACCGGAGCTCAGACATGGCCGGGGAAGGCCAGCGCGTCTTCTGCACGCCACGCCACCGAGACGCTATCTCCGGGCGCGGGAATGCGACCTGCTGCAATGTTGTTCAGTATCGTCGCGCGTAGGCTGAGGCCGAGAGCAGACACGGTGATCTGAAACCGATCACCGATGAGCGCGGTATGTTCCACCGTGCCCGGCAGCCCCGCCGCCTCGTGCCTGAGGCGGATGTTCTCCGGGCGTATCATAAGGGTGGCGGGGCCGGGAGACAGCTGCGCTGGTGGGAGGGGGAATCCGTGCGCGGACCCGTTGACGTGGAACGTCGCCCCGGCTGTAGAGTTCGGCCTGATCTCACCATGAAGCCTGTTGGTCTCTCCGACGAAATCGGCCACGAATGGTGTGGCCGGCCGGTTGTAGAGATCGAGTGGTTTGCCGATCTGTTCGATTCGCCCGGCATTCATCACGGCAATGCGATCCGACATCGTCATTGCCTCCGCCTGATCGTGCGTGACGAGTATCGTCGTGACGCCGAGTCTTTTCTGTAGACTGCGTATCTCAATCTGAACAGACGCTCTGAGCTTCGCATCAAGCGCTGCAAGAGGTTCATCGAGCAGCAGGATCGTCGGTTCCACGACGATGGCCCTCGCCAGCGCCACGCGTTGCTGCTGGCCACCTGAGAGCTGCGCGGGCCGCCTTTCGGCGAAGGCCGTCATCTGAACGAGATCCAAGGCGTGGGCGACGCGCTTCGCAATCTGGGTCTTGTCCTGCCGCCTCATCTTGAGGCCGAAGGCGACATTTTGTGCGACGCTCATGTGGGGAAAGAGCGCATAGCTTTGGAAAACGACGCTGATGTCGCGTTTCCAGGGCGCCGTTTCGACGAGCGAACGATCATCAACGCGGATGTCACCGCGATCTACGTTGATAAGGCCTGCGATACACCGCAACAAGGTCGTCTTGCCACAGCCTGACGGGCCGAGCAGAGCGATAAATTCCCCAGGCGCCGCCTCGAGATTGATATCGCGTAGGGCGGGGGCGCCATCATATGATTTGGCGACATCCCGGATTGCGATGCGTCCGCGCGACGGGCGGGAAGCAGATTCAGCCATTGCGGCGCTGTTCCTGGTTGCTCGGCAAGGTAAGATTACGCAGTCCATAGGTGTATTCGAGAGCGATGAGCCCAATGATGACAATGATCATCTTGACCACGGAAATCGCCGCGACAGCGGGATCGTAGTTGTTGACGAGATAGCCGAGTATCGCAACCGGAAGCGTCATCGAACGCGCGTTGGACAGCAGCAGCGAAATCGCGACCTCGTCGAAGGAAATCAGAAAGGCGAACATCCCGCCCGCAAACAAAGCGGGTCGCAGCATAGGTAACGTGACATGCCAGAAGGTCGCGAGCGGCGGTGAGCCGAGAGTATAGGCGGCTTCCTCGATGCGCGGGTCTGTACTGGCATAAACGGCCACGATCGTGCGCAGGAGATAAGGAATCGTGATCACGACATGGCCAATGACCAAGCCTGCGAACGTATTACCGAGCCCGATGGCGTTGAGATAGAACAGCAACGCGATCGCCAAGATGAGCGCTGGCATGCTAAGCGGCGACAAGAGAAAGGTCTGGATCGCCGTAGAGAACCGAAAGGGGTACCGCACGAGCGCGATCGCGGCGGGCACCGCGACAATGGCGGCAAAGACCGTCGCCAGCAATCCCAGAACGACGCTGTTCCACATGGGCCGCATGAATGTCGGGTCTGCAAGAACCTGTTCGAACCACCTCAGCGAAAAGCCGGGAGGCGGAAAAGACACAAAGCTCGCTGACGAAAAGGCGACCACAAAAACGATCGCCTGCGGCGCCATGATGAACAGACCAGCGAGGACGACGTAGGTCCTCAAGCCCTTGCCGAGCTTCTCAACCTGTCTCATCGACTAGCCCTCGATCTGGCGAGGCGCAACTGGAGGGCGATCACGGCGACTGCGGTGATGAGCAAGATGTTGCCGAGAGCGGCGGCAAACGGCCAATCCGATGCAAGATTGAGTTGTTGATAGATGAGGAGTGGCAGAACCATCGTCGCGTTGCTGCCCATGAGCATGACTGTCACGAAACTGCCCATGCTCAAAGCAAAGACAAGCAGCATGCCTGTCATCACGCCCTGCGCGCTCAGAGGCAGGACAACATGAACGAAGCTCCGGAAAGGCGAAGCTCCAAGGGTTGCCGCGGCCTCCTCAAGAGCGCCGTCGATACCTTCGAGCGTGCTTGCAATGGACAAGACCATGAAGGGGAGGAGGACATGGACCAGCGCCAGCCATATCGCAAACCAGCCGCTGCCGATGTTCACGGTATCGAGGTTAAGCGCCTTGAGGATCGCATTGATGACGCCACTGCGGCCCAGGATGATCATCCAGCCGAAAGTACGGACTACCACATTGATGAGAAGTGGTGTGACGATCAAGAAGATGAGGAGGCTTTTCGTGCGGCCTGAGGAGCGCGCGATGGCAAGAGCCATTGGATAACCCAGCGCAAGCGTTGCCAAAGTCACCGCTATGCTCAGGGCGATCGTGACACCGAGTACACCTAGATAATATTGGTCGCCGAGAGCGCGCGCATATTGATAGATTCCGAGGCCGTCCGGCGTCTCAAGACTGCGCCCCGTGTTCAGCGCAAGGGGGCCGATGAAGAAGGCAAGAAGGAATACGACCGCCGGCAGCGACAGAAGGAGACCGGGTGCAACACCCGGCCTCATACGAGCTGCTTCCGTCATCGCAGAGTGCTGCCGTTAGCGGGGGCCATATCAGCGGATTTCCTTGTTCCAGCGATCAATCCAAGCCGGGATCTTGTCGATGAAGGATTTGAAGTCAGGCTGACGCACCTTCTCGAGCGGAGTTAGCTGCGCTTTCAGGGCGTCGGGGTAGACGACCTTGGAATTGACGACGGGATAGATGATGGTTTCGGCATGGCCCAGCTGGGCCTTCGGCGACAGGACGCAGTCAATATATGTCCAGGCCGATTCCGGCGCGTTCTTGACCTTCGCCAGCATGGCGGCCGACTGGAAGGCGCCGGGCTCCGGAATGTAGGCGCCGGCCCATTTATTCTCGTTGGCAAATGAATACGCACGCCCGTCCCAGTAAACGAGCAGGTCAATTTCCTTCGCCGCGAACATGTTCATGGCATCGACAGGCGATGTCCAGAACTTCGCCACATGCGGCGCCATCGCCTTGTATTTCTCGAAGACGACATTCTCGTCGCCGCCGTAAAGGGTGCTGAGAAACCAGGTGAACATGGGTCCCCAGGCCATCGTCACTGCGGGAAACGACACTCGATCGCCGAACTTGCCGGCAATGACGTCGTCGATCAGTGTCTTCCAATCAGCAGGGGGCGTCGGGATCTTGTCTTTGTTATAAAGGACAATCATGGCGCCGAAGTTCTGAATTGTGGCGAAGTCGTCCCACTGTTCACGAAAGATCTGTGGAACATCCTTGAGGTTTGGCGCCTTGGCGGCGTCGAGCTTGTCGAGCAGCCCTTCGCGGCCGGCCCGAATGGCGTCGATTTCGCTGAGCAGAGCGACATGGATAGGCGGATTTTTGGGATTCGCCCTGATCTTGCTCATGACATCGCTCGAATTGAGGACAAGGATTTCCGGCGACTGCCCCGTTCGCTCCTTATAACAGGTTGCGAAGTTCTTTTTGGCTGACTCGAGCCACACCCCGCCTGAGGCTACCACCACCAGAGGCTCCTGTGCCTTGACGGCCAGTGGCGTCAGCATACCCAATCCTGCCGCTCCTAAGCCCAGGGCGATTGCCGCTAGCCTTGCAAATCCGACCATTCCCCATGCTCCATTTTGGCGATACCGGACCACACACCGATCGAATTGCGAGCGATCGGTGCAGCGGCGGGTTCAACTTGACGCTAGACTGCTCATCTTGTACCAAATCTGTCAACCAGTTGCTTCAGATGAAACAATCACAGGGTTGACGCAATAATGAGCAGTCTGGAAAGCGCCATCCGAATTTTGCAATCGCTCTCGCCTCAGAAGCCGACGCTTCGGGTATCGGATGCCGCAGCTGAGCTGGACATTCCCAAAAGCACGGTCTCGCGGCTTTTGAAGACTTTGAGCGAGGGCGGGATCTTAGAGCGGCAGGATGGCGGCAGGGAGTATAGCGTAGGCCCATTATTGCTTCAGCTCGGCGGGCTTTATGTCTCGACACATAGCGTGCTCGACCTCGTCGATCGTTCTTTGTTACGCCTTGTCGAGACATTCGGGTTCACGGCCTACGCTGGCATCCTCGACGGCGCTGACGTTGTCGTGCTTCGTCAGTGGCAGGGCAGCCATCCGCTCCGGCTTGTGCTTGATGTCGGCTCGCGTCTTCCGGCAGAGCAGACGGCGCTTGGTCTGTCCTTGTTGTCAAACTGTGAAGACGCGGTTGTCGCCGAGCGGCTTGGGGCGTCCGTTGTTCATCCTGTCACCGGCGAGGCGATCCCCCTTGCCGATACGTTGAAGGATGTAAGGCGTTGCCGAGAGGCGGGGTGGATCCAGGTTGCCTGCGCAACAGCGCCGGGTATCACGTCCATCGGAGCGGTCATCACGGCCCGCAACGCAAGCCAGCCGGATATCAGTATATCCGTTTCATTTCCCGACCACGCTGCCGATGATGCGCTGAGATCCGCGATGGCCGCGGAAATTATAAAGGCTGCACGCGAAATCACGGAGTTGTCCAGCATGCCGCTGCAGCTCAGTGGCCCGCGGAACCCGGGTGCAACGCGCAGCGGACGTTGATCGCGCACAACTCAAGCGAGAACGCATGATGAAGACCTTTCCTCCAAGCCGGACCAGTTTCAGCCGCATCTGCTTCATCGGCGACGCTTTCACCGTAGGTGCCGGCGATGAGACGGCGCTCGGTTGGACCGGGCGCCTCGTGGCGGGAGAGTGGGCGAAAAATCACGACATATCCCTGTACAACCTCGGCATTCGCGGGAACTCCACCCGAATGATCGCCGAACGCTGGCGCCGCGAATGCGAGGCCAGGATTCCAGCCGGCGCCAACGGCCGGCTTGTCTTCATGTTTGGGGGTAACGACGCCAAGGAGGAAGTCGGCCGGGGGATTGAAGTGCCGTTGGAGGAGTCGGCGGCCAATGCACGTGCCATTCTCCGGGAGGCATCGCAATGGCTCCCGACTTTGTGGATCGGGCTTATACCGATGAACGATGCGCTGCCCTATCCGCAACTGTTGAGCGGCCCTCAGTATCGCTTCTCAAACGCGCGGCAGGCTGAATACAACGCCCGATATGCCGAAGTTGCTGCTGAAATCGGTGTGCCGTTTCTGGATCTCCACACGCCGCTGATGGAAGATCCGCGCTGGATGACGCTCACCCAGGCAGGCGATGGCAGCAATCCTGCGGGCGAGGGCTACGCCTATGTCGCCGATATGATCGCGCAATGGCCGCAGTGGCGCGCCTGGTTCGATAAAGCCTAGGATCTGTCTCGCATCTGTTGCTGCGCTGGATTCGAGAGGCAAGCCCGCGTCTGAGCGGAGCTTTCTCCTGAGTTTGGTCGCGGCGGCTGGTCGCCGGCTCCAACAGGGCACGCTCCGTGCCATCCCGGCGCTGGGCGAAACCTTGCGAATCGCGGCGGCAGTTCTGTTCCTGGCGGATGAAAAATCACCTCACATCACCGGCCAAACTCTTTCCCTGGACGGTGGGAAGCCGCAGCGAGCCCTCATACCGCGTTCTCTACCCAGTGTTGCGCGGGGGCCAATTTTGGTCGCGTTGCCGCACACCTGGCCATCTAGATCCCGCAGGATTGCAGCGCTGCACGGTTGCGCTGCCGATATTCGCCGGGTGAATGGCCGGCGCGGTTGGTGAAGGCAGTGGTGAATGAGCTGACGCTCGCATAGCCGACGCTCTGGGCGACAGTCTCGATGGGCATGCTGTCCTGCGCCAGGAGTTCCATCGCGCGCATCATTCGAACCTCAATGATCAGCGATTTCAGTCCAAATGAGAATTCTTCCTGAGAGAGGCGCTGCATCGTTCGCGGCGCCAGCCGACAGGCGGCGCAGGCCGACGCCACTGTCACGTCGGCCAGATGGGTGCTGATATAGCTGATGAGACGCCGCATTTCGTCTGACTTGGCGACTGGCAACCATAGCATCTTTGGGTTGGAGAACCATTCCTGGCAAAGGTGCGACAACGTTCTGAACAATTGGCGCAGGGTCGATCCCGTTTCGGGAGCCCTCTCCGACATGCTGAGCATGAGCGTGAGCAGTTCGTGAACCAGAGGGTTGGCCTGGGTGACCCAGCAGCCGTGATGGTGCCAGGGATGGTCTTCCGGCGCGAGAAACGCCACATGGGCGCGCAGGCCGTCTGAGGTGCGTAGATTAAAGGCCCGGTCCGCGGGAATGAAGATCATGTGGTTGGGCACGACGAGCCAACCTCCTGCTTCTCCCTCAACGTCAATCTGGCCACGGACGACCAAAATCATCTTGTGAAGGCGATCACCCCTCGAGGATTCGCTCCACCTGTCGCATTCGATGGCAGCGACGGAAAGCTCCCCGGAACCGTTCTGGACGAACTTCCTTGCGGGGCTCGCAATGAGCGCGAACGGCTGCGTCGTCCGTTCGAGCCTCGCGGCGGTGCTTACGCCTTTCGTCAGTATGGCCTCCATGATTGATGCCAACGCTCGCCCGCTTGCGAGCGGCAATGTCGCCCAATTCTTTGTCACGGAACGCTGGCCAAAATAAGATTGTTCGTATATTTTTTTCGAAAAATAGCCAATATCACATTGTTGTTCGGTTGGGGCCACTCGGGAGGGGCGCGGCAATGACGACAGGGGCGGCACATCTGGCCAGCGCGACTGCGTCCGATGCCTTGACGATAAGGGGCCTCTGCAAGGCGTTCGGCGCCACGAAGGCCGTGCAGAATGTGGATCTGACGTTGCCGCGCGGTGAAATTCTCGCCCTGCTCGGCCAGAACGGCGCCGGCAAATCCACTCTCGTTAAGATCCTCGCGGGCGTCATCACCGCCGACAGCGGCGAGGTGCTGCTTGACGGAAAGCCTCACGATCTACGACGCGACCGTTACGCGATCGCCTTCGTGCACCAGGACCTTGGGCTCATCGAATGGATGACGGTCGCGGAAAACATAGCCTTGGCGCAAGGCTTCAAGCGACGGTTGGGGCTCATCGACTGGGGCAGTGTCGAGGAGCAGGCGCGTCAATCACTTCGCGATATCGCGCCTGCCATTGATCCGCGAAAAAGGGTGAGCGACCTGTCGCGCACGGAAAAGTCTCTCGTAGCCATCGCGCGCGCGGTAGGCGTTGGCGCGAGCATACTGGTTCTTGACGAGCCGACGGCCAGTTTGCCGAAGGACGACGTGGAGGTGCTGTTTTCTGTCCTGCGCGCGCTGAAGAAGCGCGGTGTCAGCATGATTTACGTCTCGCATCGGCTCGACGAGATCTTCGCGATTTCGGATTGCCTTCTGGTGCTGCGCGACGGGCGAGTGGCGGACGCGCGCCGGACCGCGCAGGCGGATCCCAAGAGCCTCGTAGCCGCCATCATGGGGCGCGCACTTGAGAATACCTTCGTATTGCCGCCACCCCCGACGTCGGATGCGGTGTTGGAGTGTCGGGAGATCACGGGTGAGAACGTCGGCCCTGTTTCTTTCTCGGTGCGGCGGGGAGAGATTGTTGGCCTTGTCGGCCTGCGCGGTGCCGGTCACGAGGTGGTCAGCCGGATCCTGATCGGTGATGAG
Source organism: Chelatococcus sp. YT9 (assembly GCF_018398315.1). Classification (NCBI taxonomy): domain Bacteria; kingdom Pseudomonadati; phylum Pseudomonadota; class Alphaproteobacteria; order Hyphomicrobiales; family Chelatococcaceae; genus Chelatococcus; species Chelatococcus sp. YT9. The sequence continues at coordinate 1,934,514 of NZ_JAHBRW010000002.1, read as the reverse complement.
CCGAAGTTGGCCGGCGACATTACCGTCTGTGGCAAGCTGCTCGACCATGCCTCGCCCAGCCGCTCGATCGCCGGGGGCTTGGGGATGATCGGGGCTGACCGCCTCGCGGAATCGATTGCTCCAGGGCTTTCTATTCGGGAAAACATGTATCTCAATCCCCTGGCCGTGGGCAGCCGCCTTTTCTCGTGGCGTTCGCCGAGGGACGAGGCGAAGGAATGTCGGGAGGCCGGCCGGCACGTCGGACTCGTTCCGAACGAGCCAGAGGCGCCCATCGAAAGTCTGTCCGGCGGCAACCAGCAAAAGGTCGTGCTCTCAAGGTGGATACGTATCACGCCAGACGTACTCATCCTCGAAGATCCGACGGCCGGTGTCGATGTGGGCGCCAAGAACGAGATCTACAGGTTGCTGGCGCGACAGCTTCAGGCGGGCCGGGCGATCGTGCTGATTTCAACGGACTTTGAAGAGGTCGCAGCCATTTGCCACCGCGCTCTCGTATTCAGGGGCGGGAAGCTGGAGAGCGAGATCGGCGCGGAGGCCATGAGCGTGGAGGCGGTCACTCTGGCCTCGTCCATGGCGGATAGTTCTTCGGCCAGCGGGGCTTTGATTCAGGCAGGGGGGCGATAGCCATATGCAATCGATCAAATCGACAGCGTTGGAGCCGACCATTGTTGAGCTGGAACAGATGTCGCTTGGTCAGAAGATCAGAAGACTCATTCCGGTTTACGGGCTTTTGATCTGCACGCTGCTCTTGATCGCTATTTTCTCGGTGCTGTTGCCGAATACATTCCCGACCATGTTGAATTTGCGCTCAATATTGGGAGATAAGGCCATCATTGCCATTCTGTCGCTGGCCGCGATGATCCCGATGGCTGCGGGGCGCATCGATCTGACGGTCGGTTATGGCATCGTCTTATGGCATATACTGGCAATCGCTTTGCAGACCCGTCTGGGATTGCCTTGGCCGGTAGCCGTTCTCATCGTCCTCATGGCCGGGTGCCTGTTGGGATTGCTGAATGGCCTCCTCGTGGAAATCGCGCGCATCGATTCCTTCATTGCGACGCTCGGCACGGGCACGGTGCTCTATGCCATCGCCCTCTGGTACACGGAGGGGCGCCAGATCGTCGGTATGCTACCGTCAGGTTTCACGGGGCTCTATTCCTGGCAGCCTTTCGGCATCCCTGTCGTCGCGTTCTATGTTCTGATCATCAGCGTGGTGATGTGGATCATCATGGCTTATACGCCGATTGGCCGTTGTCTCTACGCGATCGGCGCGAACCCGCGCGCCGCAGAACTCAACGGTATTCCGAACAGGCGCTTCATCATCGGGGCTTTCGTCGCGGCAGGATTGCTGGGGGCTCTGGCGGGCCTCCTGCTGGCGGCTCGCTTGCGGATCGGTCAGGCGAGCGTCGGCCTCGAGTATCTGCTGCCGGCGCTTGTGGGGGCTTTTCTCGGATCGACCACGATCACCCCCGGGCGAGTGAATGTCTGGGGCACGATCGTCGGCGTCGCGATCCTCGCGGTGGGTATTTCAGGTATTCAGCAATTCGGCGGCGCCTTCTACATCGAGCCACTTTTCAATGGCGTGACCTTGCTGATCGCGATTGGACTTGCCGGTTACGCACAAAAGCGTCACGGCCGATTTGTTGCGCGACGTGTACCGAGTTCACCCCAGGCTATTCATCGATCTGCCGATAGATGAAATGGGATTCACCTATCGGAGATAATAAACGTCGGGAGGAAAGACATAATGAAAACTGCCGGAAAACTGAAGTGCGCCGCAACCTGTGGCCTGCTCTCGGCCTTGGCCTCGGTCCTGGGCATCGCCACCGCATCGGCCGATGCGGTATCGGACGCAAAAGATTTCGTCGCCAAACTGAGCGCGCCGAATGCGCCCTGGAGCGGCCCGACCACGGGGCCGAAAGCCCTGCCGGGCAAAAGCATCATTTATGTATCCACCGATCAGCGCAACGGCGGCGCCCGAGGCGCGGGCGAGGGGGTCAAGGCAGCCGCGGCGCGGATTGGCTGGACCTACAAAGAAAGCGACGGTCAGGGCTCTGTCGCGGGCCGCGCGACGGCGCTCAATCAGGCGATCGCGTCCAAGCCCGACGTCATCGTCCTCGGCGGCATCGACGCGACGGAGCAGGCCGCGGTCATCGAAGAAGCGGCCAAGCAGGGCATCGTCGTCATCGGCTGGCACGCCTACGGCAAATCTGGCCCGCACGATAAGCTGCCGATCTTCACCAACATCACCACCGATCCGCTCGAGGTCGCGCGCGCGGCGGCGTCATATCCGTGCGCCGAGCTCAACGGCAAGGTCGGTGCCGTTATCTTCACCGACAGCACCTACGAAATCGCCGTCAGAAAATCCAACGCGATGGCGGAGGTCATCAAGGCCTGCGGCGACAGCAAGGTCCTTGAGATTGTTGACACCCCGCTGGCGGACGCATCGAACCGCATGCCCCAGCTCACGACGTCTCTGCTCCAGCGCCACGGCAAGCAATGGACGACCTCGCTGAGCATCAACGACCTCACGTTCGATTTCATGGCACCGTCTCTTTCAGCTGCCGGCCTCGGCGGCAGCGACAATCCGGTCGCCATCTCCGCCGGTGACGGCAGCGAGGTCGCGTTCCAGCGCATCCGCGCTGGTGAATATCAGGCCGCGACCGTGGCGGAGCCGCTGATCCTTCAGGGGTGGCAGATCGTCGATGAAGCAAACCGCGCCCTTAACAAGGAAAAGGAAAGCGGCTTCGTTGCTCCAGCCCACCTCTTTCTCAAATCCAATATCGAATCCGACGGTGGCCCGAAGAACATCTATGATCCGGGCAACGGCTACGCCGATGCCTACGCCAAGATCTGGGGCGTGAAGTAGCCCGAGGACCGCGGAGGCGGCTCATGCCGCCTCCAACGATCGCCGCGTTTCGTGCATGCCTTCCGACACCGAACAACAGGACGTTCACCCATGCCTGCGTCGCATCTTCCAACGCCTGATTTCTCGAAGAACATGACGCTCATCGGTCATAGCGACCAGGGCGGCAGGCCTGACGGTGTGCAGCTGATGGTCAATAAAGGCTATGCCTATACCGGCCACATGTTCTCAAAAGGTTTCAGCGTGATCGACGTGCGCGATCCGCGTAATCCAATCGCTGTCGAATATATAGCAGCGCCACCCAATACGTGGAACATCCATCTGCAGACCTATGGCGACCTGCTCTTGGTGATCAACGCCAAGGACATGTTCGCCTCAGCCGAATTTCAGGACGAGAAGGCCTACTATACGGGCCAGATCGGCAAGAAGGTTGGCACAGCGTCGGGCGCAGTGACGGAGCGCGACTGGACCGCGGGGATGAGCGTTTACGACATCTCCACACCGGGGAAGCCTCGCAAGATCGGCTTCATGCCCGTCAACGGCGGAGGCATTCACCGCATCTGGTACACTGGGGGACGCTACGCCTACGCCTCGGCTCTTCTCGATGGCTTCACCGACTACATCTTCATCACTATTGATATGTCCGACCCAGCCAATCCCGTGGAGGCGGGACGGTATTGGCTTCCGGGCATGAACGAGGCCGCCGGGGAGGTCCCGGCGTCTGACAGGCGTGCAGGGCTCCATCATGCCACCGTGTCGGGTGATACCGCCTATGGAGCCTGGCGCGACGCGGGTCTCGTCATCATCGATGTCAAGGATCCCACCAAGCCCGCGCTGAAGTTGCACAAGAACTGGTCCCCCCCCTTCAATGGTGGCACGCACAATTGCTTGATGCTGCCGGATCGAGATCTTCTTGTCGTGGCTGACGAGGCGGTTCTGGACAACTACGAGGACGGTTTCAAGCCGATCTGGTTGTTCGACATGCGTGACCCCGGCAATCCCATCAGCATCTCAACTTTTCCTGAACCAGCTGAGGCCGATTACAGATCGAAGGGCGGCCATTTCGGGCCGCACAACATCTACGAAAACCGGCCTGACGGCTTTGTCAGCTCGGAGCTCATCTTCGCGACCTACCAGAACGCCGGCGTTCGCGTCTTCGATATCCGCAATCCCTACCGTCCCGAGGAAGTCGGGGCGTTTGTGCCCCCCGAGCCCGCCCGGCTTGTGGATCGGCGCCCCAACCGCAAGAAGGTGATACAGAACTGCGATGTCTATGTCGACAAGACTGGGCTGGTCTACACCAACGATTACAATGGCGGTCTTTATATTCTTGAGTTCAAGGGCTGAGCCCTCTTCGTTCTTGCGCTCGGGCCTACGGACTTCTTGAACCTTTCACACCATGACTTGCAGCGACGCAACGAGGCGGCGCCGGATCCACGAAGGCCACTGGCATCCAGTGCCGTCGCGGCGCGGAGGAGACTGTAACATGACCGCTTCCGCTGACCGCGCCGCCCGGGCACCGCTCCCGCTGCAGATCTACGCCTTGACTGCGGCAGCTTTCGCAATCGGTACCACGGAATTCGTGATCATGGGGCTTCTGCCGGAGATCGCGACGGATCTCCAGGTCTCCATCCCGGCTGCCGGGTTTCTCGTTGCCGGCTATGCACTGGGCGTGGTGGTGGGCGCGCCGGTGTTGACGCTGGGCACCCTCCGCCTCGAGCGCAAGTCTCTTCTGCTCGGCCTTATGGGCCTGTTCATCGCCGGGAATGTCATCGCCGCCGTGGCGCCGAACTACGCTGTGCTGATGGTCGCGCGCGTCGTCGCCGCGCTTTGCCATGGCACCTTCTTTGGCGTGGGGGCGGTGGTTGCCGCCAGCCTGGTCCCGGCGGAGCGGCAGGCCAGCGCCATTGCCCTGATGTTTACCGGTTTGGCGCTGGCCAACATCCTTGGGGTCCCGGGCGGAACGGCCGTCGGGCAGATGTTCGGCTGGCGCGCCACGTTCTGGTGCGTCAGCGCCATTGGCGGACTGGCCGCTGTCGCGATCGCCATGTTGATCCGTCCGATGCCGGCCCCTTCGTCGGATGGGTTTGCGTCCGAATTCACCGCCTTGCGCAATCCTGGCTTGTGGATGGCCCTCGGCACGACGGTATTCGGCTTCGGGGGCGTCTTCGTCATCCTCACCTTCATTGCCCCCATTCTCCGTGACGCGACAGGGATGTCCCCGGATACGGTAGCCATTGCCCTTCTCGTTTTCGGGGCGGGGCTCACCCTCGGCAATCCCGTGGGTGGTCGGCTCGCGGATCGCGCGCTGATGCCCTCATTGATCGCCATCCTGGTGGCGCTGTCGCTCATCCAGCTATTGTTCGGCTGGGCGATGTTTCACCTAGCTCCGACGTACCTCTTGTTGTTCTGCTGGGGCGTCGCGGCTTTTGCAACGATTGCACCGTTGCAGACGCGGGTGGTGCTCTCCTCGCCGGCGGCGCCCGCGCTCGCCTCGTCGTTGAACATCGCTGGGTTCAATCTCGGCAATGCCGGTGGCGCCGCCGTCGGGGGAGCCCTGATCGACCATGGCTTTGGCTTTCCCGCACTGGCCGTCGCCGGCGCCGCGATGACGGCATGCGGGCTCGCGTTGGCGATCGGGAATGCCCGCCTTCTGGACTGATGGGGTCGAATGGGTGGCAGAACCGAAGCTCGCCGGGTCGGCTGTGTCAGGCCGGCGCGGGTCACGTGGCGGGGAGGCCGGCCAACCGCGAAATGACTGTGGCGACTATTACGACCGTTAGGCTTGTTTTACAGCGCTAGGATCCTTGACGTCCGAGAATGCCTCGAGCGTCTTACGGAATTCAGAGAACGCCGGCGTTGAGTAGCCGGGGCGGCAAGCCAGATAGGTGTCGACCGTCATGAGCGTTTGCTCTTCCACAGGTCCAAGGTGGCGCATGAGCTCCACAACACTACGGGGCATGATGCTGATGCAGGAGCCCGCAGCGGTGCAGGCGAACATTGCATGGTATGATTTCACCTCATGGACCCGGAGCGGCTCGTTGTGTGAACCAACGCCCGTCAACCATTCCTCCGCCAGCATGCGGTATGTGCAGCCCGGAGCAAAGGCAGCCAGGGCCTTCGGCTTGAGCTCATGGGCATGACGGACTTGCGGATGACCCGGTGGTAGAAGGAGCGTCAATTCCTCCTGAAAAACCGGAACCTTGTCCAGAGCGTCCGGTGCGAGCCACCATTCTCCTGCTGGCACGGCTATGAGGGCGCAATCGATGTGATGCGCCAATAGCGCCTCGATGAGTTGCCGGGTCGGCGCCGTCGAAAGATCGATCGTCACCTGAGGCCATCGTTTATTGTAGCTCGCGAGCGGTAAGGGCAGTCGGCTTGCGACCGTACTCTCCATCGAGCCGACACGTAATGTGCCAGTCGGCACCGTTGGATTGACGACCTGTTGCGCCTCTTCCGCAAGGTTCAGAATGCGGGCAGCATAATCGAGATACGTCTCCCCCTCCTTTGTCAGCATCATGCGCTTCTGATCACGTCGGAACAGCGGCACGCCGATTTCAGTCTCGAGCTGCTGTATGCGCGTCGTGACATTCGATGGCACGCGCCCGAGCAGTTCGGCAGCTCGGGTGACACTTTGTTCCCGAGCAACGGTCCGAAATACCGCCAGTGCCGCGAGGTTCACCCCAAAATTCTCCATTGCGGAATGTTTGATAATAGGTATTCTTATTTCGAGAATAAAATCAAGCCGGATGTCGATGGGGACGAAGGTTCAGTCCCGATTTGAAAGGCTCTGTCCGGCGCGAGCACGGCATGACAGTACTCCTTGCGCTTGATTGGTAGTCACCAGGAGTGCTGGAGGCTGCCGCGCCTGGCTGGCAAGGCGGGGACTGGGAGCGCCAAGTTTTCGCTCCGTCGCGTCGGCCTCGATCGTCTGGCCCCGCGATGACGTATTGGCTTTTCAAGGGAGAAGGAAATGCTGGACAAGCTCGGAGTGTCATTGCCGATCGTTCAGGCGCCGATGGCAGGAGTTTCGACACCCGCTCTGGCTGCAGCGGTGTCGAATGCCGGAGGGCTTGGTTCCATCGGCATCGGTGCCACGGATGCTGCTGGCGCCAGCAGGATGATCGAGGAACTGCGTGGCAGGACCGAGCGCGCGTTCAACGTCAATGTCTTCGTGCATGGCGCAGCGATAGCCGATCCCGCCCGTGAGGCGGCCTGGCTCGAGTGGTTAGCCCCGCTTTTTGCCGAGTTCGATGCCAAAGTACCCGCGACGCTGCATACGATCTATAAGAGCTTCGCAGACGATGCGGACATGCTGGCGCTGTTGCTGGCGACGAAGCCAGCGGTTGTCAGCCTGCATTTTGGTTTGCCGCCGTCTGAGACGATTGCTGCCCTGAAGTCGGCGGGGATCACGCTTTTCGCAACGGCTACCAGCCTCGATGAAGCGCGCAAGATCGAGGCTGCTGGCATCGATGCTATTGTGGCGCAGGGGATTGAGGCAGGGGGGCATCGCGGCATGTTCGATCCCAAAGCGCCGGACGATGGTTTGGGCACCTTTGCCCTGACACGGCAGCTCGTGCGACACACCAATGTGCCCGTTATTGCTGCCGGCGGCATCATGGATGGCGCGGGCATCGCCGCCGCGCTTGATCTCGGGGCTGTCGCGGCCCAGCTCGGCACTGCGTTCGTGCCTTGCCCAGAGTCCGCAGCCGATGAAGGTTATCGTAAAGCTCTGATCGGCGAAGGGGCGTATCATACCCGCCTCACACACCTCATCTCAGGCCGGCCGGCGCGGGCCTTGGCTAACCGCTTCACGGCTTTGCACGAGCTTACGTCAGGGCGGCATCCGCCCGACTATCCCATCGCCTATGACGCCGGAAAGGCCTTGCACGCAGCAGCCAAGGCAAAAGGGGAGCACGGCTTCGGTGCGCACTGGGCCGGGCAAGGCGCGCCGCTCGCGCGGACCCTCCGTGCTGCTGAACTTGTCGCGACACTCGCACGGGAGCTCGCCGATGTACGAAAGGCCCACGTTCCAGCGGGGTTGGGCTGAAGTGAAAATCCAAACCGGCGTGCGGAGCAATCCGCTTCGCTCGCTCGGTTATAAAGTGCAATGGTCGACAAGTATAAGTTATGTTCGCGCAATAAGTGGGTTGATGCTGCGGGTACTCTGATATCAACCTATGCTGAATTGTAATTTTTCAGCTGCAAACTGGCCGCCTCGCGCAGGAAACCGACGTCTGAACCAATCGCCACGAAGTCCGCGCCTGCTGCGGTATAAAGCTTAAGCAGCTCGGGATCGGACGTCAGAATCCCGGCCGGCTTGCCTGCCGCCTTGATGCGCCGCAAAGCGTCGCACACCGCCACTCGCACGGCCTCATGTCCAGGCTGACCGAGATAGCCGAGATCCGCCGCGAGATCGGCGGGGCCGATGAAGAGCCCGTCCACGCCTTCGATCGCCGCGATGTCCTCGATGGCGGCTACACCGCGGGCGGATTCGATCTGCGTCAACAGGCAGATCTCGTCATTCGCGGTTTTGAGGTAATCTCCGATGTCGCCGAAGCCCGAGGCGCGCGCCAATGCCGCGCCCACACCACGAACCCCGTGGGGAGGATAGCGCACCGCTGCCACGAGATCGCGCGCCTGGGCCGCGCTTTCCACCATCGGAATGAGAAAGGTTCGTGCACCGCCGTCAAGCAGCTGCTTGAGCATCCATGTCTCGCCGATCGGCGGCCGGATCACCGCCTCTACCGGATAAGGCGCTATGGCCTGCATCTGCGCGACCGCCGAACGCAGATCATTCGGCGCGTGCTCCAGATCGATCACTAGCCAGTCATAGCCGACACGCGCCACCAGCTCGGCGCTCAGCGCATTGCCGAGCGCTAGCCAAAGGCCTGTCTGGCGCAGTCGCGCGACCAATGCTGCCTTGAAGGGGTTTGCGGGAGCGGGCATTCAAACCTCTCAGGCAAAATGGCAGGCAATGGTGCCGAGCGGGCCATAGTCGGCATTGATCGTCGAGCCGGGCGGACACTCGACCGGGCGGACAAACGAGCCGCTCAGCACGATCTGTCCGGCTTCAAGCCTGTGACCGTTGGTGGCCAGCCGGTCGGCGAGCCAGGCGATGCCCTTGGCAGGGTGATTGAGCACACCGGCACCAAGACCCGTTTCTTCCACTACTGCGTTTCGTGAGACGATCGCTCCTGCCCAGCGCAGATCGAGATCCCCTGGGCGTATGGGACGCCCGCCGAGCAGGTATCCGGCATTGGCCGCGTTGTCGGCAATCGTGTCGCAGACGTTTCGAAGCGTCCCGGTCGCGGGATCACGGCGCTGGATGCGTGTGTCGAGGATCTCAAGCACCGGCACGACATGGTCGGTGGCGTCCAAGACCTCATGCACGCTCGCGCCTACGCCCGGATCCCGCTTCATCACGAAGGCGAGCTCGGCCTCCACGCGCGGCTGGATAAAGCGCCCGACGGGAATGGTGGCGCCATCGTCAAACCGCATGCTGGCCAGCAGGTACCCTGAATCCGGTATGTCGATGGCGAGGGCTTGCTGCATCGCGCGGGAGGTGAGGCCGATCTTCCAGCCAACGTGGCGATCCCCCTCCGCGCATTTGGCAGCGACGAATGCATCCTGGATGCGGTAAGCATCCGCCATCTCCATCTGGGGATGGCGCAGGCTCAGCAGGGTGATCTGGCGCCGCTCCTTCTCGGCGTTCACCAGATCCATCGCAGCCGTTGAAATGTCGCTCTCGCTTAGCATGGGAGGTCTCTGTTTAAACGGCCTCACGCAGCACGCGGTTTTCGAGGGTGCCGATCCCCGAAACGCTGACCCGGACGACATCGCCATCCACCAGGTAGCGCGGCGGATCAAAGCGCGCGCCCGAGCCTGTCGGGGTGCCGGTGACGATGATGTCTCCGGGCAGGAGCGCGGTGAAGGCGGAGATATAGCTGATGAGATAGTCGAGCGGGAAGAGCATACGGCCCGCCACATCGTCCTGGCGAAGCTCGTCGTTGACAAACGCGGAGAGGCGCAATTCCTTGAGCTCACCCGCGTCGCCCACGGGGACCACCCAGGGACCGATGCTACCCGACTTCTCGAAGTTCTTGCCCTGGGTCACGTTGAACTTCGCGTGGCGCATCCAGTCGCGGACGCTGCCCTCGTTGCAGATGCTGACGCCGAAGATATGCGAGAGCGCGTTCTCGCTCGCGATGCGGCGGCCAGCCTTGCCGATGACGACAACGATCTCGCCCTCATAGTCGAACTGCGGTGATTCCGGTGGCAACATCAATGGCTCGCCGTGACCAGTGAAAGATCCGCGAGTGCGCAAGAACATACTTGGATATTTCGGGGTTTCCGATCCGTCCTTATACTCGGCGTTGCGGTCCGGATAGTTCACACCGATGCAGATGATCTTGTCGGCATCGGGGACAGGGATCCGATAGCGGATTTCGTTGCGCGCGAAGTCGACCGGCGCTTCTGTGGCGACGCGCCGGGCAGCTTGAAGCCCCTCCGGGGCCGCAATGAGCGCGCGCATGGAGGAAAAGCTTGTCCGCGCGCCGAGGTCCGCGATTCCGCGCGCGTGTTCCACGCCGAAGCTTTCGTGATTGCCGGCGGTAAAGCTGAGAAGTTTCATAGCTAAGGTCCTGAGAAAGGCGGAGAAGGTGAGGAGCCGACCGTTCCGGGGGGCTATTCAGGCTTCCTGCTCAAGATGAGGCTTGGAGCGGCGCACGGCTGGAAGCACCAGAAGCGCGAGCATCACCGCCGAGGCGAGCAGGAAACCCGCGCTGATCGGGCTCTCGATGAAGATCCGGGGGTCACCGTGGGAAATCAGGAGCGCGCGGCGCAGATTTTCTTCCAGCATCGGTCCAAGTACGAGACCAAGGATGAAGGGCGCCAGCGAGAAGCCGAGCTGCAGAACGACGTACCCGAAGATACCGAAGCCGGCACCGAGCAGCACGTCCATCGGCTCGTTCGACAGCGTGTAGATGCCGAGGCACGAGAGGATGAGAATCATCGGGAATAGCCAGGAGTAGGGAACCTTCAGCAGCACGATCCACAGCCGGATCAGCGGCAGATTGAGGATCACCAGCATCAGATTGCCGACCCACATGCTGGCGACGAGGCCCCAGAACAGCGACGGCCGCTCGGTGATGATATTGGGGCCGGGCGTGATGCCGTGGATCATCAGCGCGCCCAGCATCAGTGCCATGGTGGCGCTTCCGGGAACGCCGAGGGTCAGCGTCGGTATGAAGGTCGTCTGGGACGCGGCGTTATTCGCCGATTCAGGACCGGCGACACCTTCGATGGCGCCCTGGCCAAAACGGCTTGGATCCTTGGCGCAACGTTTTTCGAGGATGTAAGAGGCGAAGGAGCTGACGGTGGCGCCGATCCCCGGAAGAATGCCGCAGATCATGCCGACGCTGGTACCGCGCAGAATAGGCTTCACGGATTGACGCAGTTCCTCTGCCGTCGGCATCAGCGAGCCCACGGGGGCCACCTGACCGGGTGCCTCGTCCTTTGATGGGCGCAGTTCCCGGATGATCTCCGCGAAGGCGAAGGTGCCGACCGCCACGACAACGAAGTCGATCCCCTCCATCAGCGACGGCAGGCCGAACGTGAAGCGCATTGCGCCGGAATTCACATCCATGCCGACAAGCCCGATGAGAATGCCGAGCAGGGCCATCAGCAGGCCCTTCACCAAGGCGCCCTGCACGAGCACGGACGTCGCCACCAGGGCCATCACGATGAGTGATGCATATTCGGCTGGTCCGAAAGCGAGCGCGGCCCTGCCGAGCATCGGTGCGAAGAGGGCGATGCCGAAGGTGCCGATGCAGCCGGCCACAAAAGAGCCGATGGCGGCGATGGCGAGCGCTGCGCCTGCGCGGCCCTTGCGTGCCATCTGGTAGCCGTCGATACAGGTGACGACAGAGGAGGACTCCCCCGGCAAATTAACGAGGATGGCGGTGGATGAGCCACCATAGGAAGCGCCATAGTAGATGCCTGCCAGCATGATCATCGAGGCGACCGGCGTGAGCCCATAAGTCATGGGTAGCAGCATGGCGATCGTCACCAGCGGCCCGACCCCAGGCAACATGCCGATGAACGTGCCGAGCGTGACCCCGATCATGCAGTAGAGCAGGTTGTCGAGCGACAAGGCGACCTGGAAGCCGAGTATCAGACCGTCGAGCATGTCCGCCTCACAGAGAAATTGGGAGTTGGAGACCGATCTTGAAAATCAGAACGGTCATGCCGATTCCGACCACGATGAGGATGGGCAGGGCTCGGCTCGACCTATTGGGATCGGCAATCCAGGCGGCGATCACCAGGTAGGTCACGGCCACGACAAGTCCGAACTGAATGAGCAAGGCGAAGCCGACGATGGCCCCTGTGACGAGAAGGAGCGGGCGCCACGCGATCGTCACGCGCTCCTGGGTCTCGTTGCGCTGTAGAATACTCCGGCAGAACAGGAGGACGCCCAATCCCAGCAAAAGCGAGGAAACGATCATCGGTACGAAGCCCGGTCCCATGCTGAGCGCGGAGCCCGTCGGATAGTGACGCGCTATCATGAGCGCTGTCAGACCAATGGCGATGAACAAGATCCCGCCAATGCCGTCCTTGGTAATCGGCATGGACAAACTCCCTTCGGCGATACCGCGAGCGTGAGCTGGCGGGCGGCTTCAGGCCGCCGACCGCTTCTTGATGTGCTCGTGCAGATTGTTGAACTTGTAGTTGAGGTCTTCGCTCATCTCCTGGACCTCGAAGGCTACGGCGAGCGGCGCGCGCGCATTCAGCGGCTTGAGCAAGGTGCACACCCGCTCGAACACCGCATCAGCAGCGCGTTTTCGTGTGACGAGGTCGCGGCCGGCGCCAATCCGCAGGACGATGTGCACGAAGGCGTTGTCCGGGTGACGATCGCCAACGAGATAGTCGTCGATCACCTGGAAGCGCACGCGCACCCCGCCGAGGGGAAAAATCCCGGTTTCCAGCGCAGCTTCGTAAACGAGTTCCTTGAGCTGCCTGATTTCCGGCTCGTCGGCAATATTGGCTGAAACTTCGATCCATGCGTGAGGCACGGTGCAAACTCCTGATGAGACCTGAGGGAGAGGGAGCGCGCCGGCGCCCCCAAGCCTTATTCGGCAGGGATGCCTTCTTCCTTGATGAGTGCGGTCCAGCGCTTGATCTCTGCATCGATGAGCGCCTTGAACTCCTGAGGCGTCGAGCCCTTGGCTTCGACCCCGGCCTTCATGAGGCTCTCGCGCACGCTTTCCTGGGCGAGAGCCTTGGCGACGGCCTCGTTAAGCCGGCTAACCACAGCCGGGTCGGTGCCGGCGGGAGCCGCGACGCCATACCAGCCGGAGACATCAAACTCGGGATAGCCCAGCTCGGCGACGGTCGGCACGTCAGGCAGGGAGGGGATGCGCTCCGTGCTTGTCACCGCGAGTGGCACAAGCGCACCGGATTTGATGTGCGACAGAACGGAAACCGGGCTCGAGAGCATCACCCCGACCCGGCCTGCCAACAAGTCGGTCAGAGCCTGACCGGAGCCGGAATAAGGGATATGCGTCATTTTTATACCCACCGTCTTCTGGAACAGCAGAGAGGCGAGATGGGCGGCGGCCGCGCCACTGGCGTAGTTGATTTTGCCAGGAGCTTCCTTTGCCTTTGCCACCAGGGACTTGATATCCTTCACACCAAGGCTGGGATTGACCACGATCAGATACGGAGCCGCGGACAGTTGCGAGATCGGCGCGAAGTCCTTCACGGGATCGTAGTTCGTCGCCTTGTAAAGATTCGGATTGAGCGCGAGGGTCGCCTGCAGCACGAAGGTGATGGTCTGGCCATCGGGGGCAGACATAGCGCCAACCTTGGTTCCGGCGATACCCTGCGCGCCGGGACGGTTGTCGACGAGAACCGGCTGGCCGAGGTTCTTGGACATCTCCTCGGCGACGACGCGCGCCACGACGTCGGTGCCGCCGCCTGCGTTGAACGGCACGATGAAGCGCACGGGACCCTTCGGGAACGATTCCGCGCCGGCAATCCCCACCGCGCTAAGGCCGATAGCAGCGCTGAGGGCTGCACACTGCGCCGCCTTGACCAATAGCCTCATGTCTTCCTCCCTAGAATTTCGTTAGTGGATGCGCCGGCCCGCGTTGGAGCCGGCGGTGCTCACCGTCAGCCTTGCTTGGCGGCGAAGAGTTCGTCGATCTTGCGTTCATAGGCATGATAGTCGAGGTAGTCGTAGAGCTGCTCGCGCGTCTGCATCCGATCGAGAACGCCCTTCTGCGTTCCTTCGTGCCGGATGGTCTCATAGACATTGAGCGCAGCGGCATTCATCGCCCTCGCTGCCGACAGCGGGTAGAGCGCGGCTGACACATTGGCCTCGCGCAACTCTTGCGTCGTGAAATTCGGGGTCCTCGAAAACTCGGTGATGTTGGCGAGGACTGAATAGGGCTTGTTCAGGGCCTTGGCGAGTTGGCGGTATTGGTCGAGATCCGTGAAAGCTTCAGCGAAGATCATGTCCGCGCCTGCCTCGATGTAGGCGCAGGCGCGCTCGATGGCGCCGTCGAGACCCTCGATCGCAAGAGCATCAGTACGGGCGACGATGACGAAGTTTTCGTCATAGCGCGCGTCGACGGCGGCCTTGACGCGGTCGAGCATCTCATCCTTCGAGACGATCGCTTTACCCGGGCGATGACCGCAGCGCTTCAGCGCGACCTGATCTTCCATATGCATCGCGCCCGCACCATCCTTGATCAGGCCGCGCACGAGACGGGCGATCGAGTAGGCGCCGCCGAAGCCTGTGTCGACATCGACGAGCACAGGCAGGTCGCTCGCATCCGACACCTTACGCAGATCGGCGAGGACATCGTTGATGGTCGTGATTCCGAGATCCGGGAGGCCGTAACTGGCGTTGGCGACGCCGGCGCCAGCGAGATAGATCGCCTTGTACCCCACCCGCTTGGCCATCATGGCGGTATAGGCATTGATCGCGCCGACGATCTGAAGCGGTTGTTCCTCAACAAGTGCCTGGCGGAACCGGGCGCCCGCAGAGGTATTGACCGGGGTATGCATCAGCATCATAAACTCCATATTATGGATTGCTTGTTGCTTTCTTGCGGAAGATCACCATAATATGGGCAATCATGTCAATGGACATGGACGAATCTTATTTTTACTCCATAATGTGGAGCGGCGTATGGAGCAGGGGGCTCAATCCATCTACCGTGCTGTGGCGATCCTGAAGGAGCTTGCCAACCGGAACAGCCTTGGAAGCGGGATGACCGAGCTGTCAGAGGCCACAGGACTAACCGGGCCGACAGTTCATCGCATGTTGCGGGCGCTTGTCGATGTCGGGCTGGCCCGTCAGCGCTCATCGGACCGGCGATATGTGTTGGGACCACTCCTGCAGCAGCTCTGCATGCAGCTGGGACCGCCGCCGGATCTGGAAACTGTCGCGCGGGCTGCGACCGAGCGTCTTGCGGAACTCACCGGTGACACGGCGTTCTTCCTTCGGCGTACCGGAGCGGAGATGCTGTGTGTCAGTCGGACCTCTGGCTCTTTCCCGGTCAAGACCCTGCTCACAGAGGTCGGCACGCGCCGGCTACTCGGTCTTGGCGCCGGCGGCTTGGCAGTCCTTGCGCGCTTACCGAAGGACGAGGCGATGGCGCTTCTCGTCCGCAACAAGGCGGCTTATCGGGATGCCGGGCGCCCGGTTGAAATTCTCCTCGCCGAGATGGAGGAAACCGCCGCCTCGGGACATGCGATCAGGCGGCTCACTGAGCTTGGTGCAACAACGGTTGCCACGGCCTTGTGCGACGGAAGCGGCAGGCCCTTTGCCGCCCTCAGCATGAGTGCAATTTCCCAGCGCATGGCCGGCTCCCACCTGCAGGATGCCATCAGGCATCTGGACAAGATGCGCGAGGAACTCGAGGAAAGCCTGGTTTTTGCGAGGCACTCAGCGCCGGAGGGTATCAATCGCGTCGGCTAGAGTAAGTCTGTTCGTCGCGAACGTGCGGCGTCTGAGAGCTGGCTCTTGGCCGTGGCCGGCGAAGTCAGTCTGCCGGCTTGCTCTGTGCGCCGATCATCATGTTTGCGGAACCTTGCTCCTGCGCGTCATCGCCGGGCTGGAGCGGCGTGCCGCACAGCGCCTAAGGGACCGCAGCAAGATGTCCTGGAGACACTTCACGCAAGGGCGCGTCCATATCGTCGAGCACAGCGCCGATTGGAGATTTCATGAGCAGTTGCGTTTGCTGAGGATCTGGTATCGGAATGGCGGAAAGCAGTCGCCTGGTATAGGGATGACGAGCATTCTGAAATAGTTCATCAGCCGGTGCCAGCTCCACGACGCGGCCTTTACGTAGAACAGCGACACGATCGCAGAAATATTTCACCACTCTCAGGTCGTGCGAGATGAAGAGGTAAGAGAGATCTGTCTCATCTCGAAGATCCATGAGCAGATTGAGAATTTGCGCCTGGATCGACACGTCGAGCGCCGAAATCGGCTCGTCCGCGACGATAAATCGTGGATTGAGGCTGATTGCCCTCGCGATTGCGATACGCTGGCGCTGCCCTCCGGAAAATTCATGCGGATAGCGCCGGCCGACGGCCGGGTCGAGCCCAACTTTCCTTAGCAAGGTCGCGACGCGATCGCCACGCTCGCTGCCCCTGACGCCCTCATGGATATCGATTGGCTCGGCGATGAAGTCGCCAATCCGCATGCGCGGGTCGAGCGCGGCATAGGGGTCTTGAAACACGATCTGCATGCTGCGCCGGGCTTGCCGCAGATCCCGTCGGGAAAGCCCATTCATCTCCCTACCTTCGAAGCGCACGGACCCCGCCGTGGGCGGCGGCAACATCAGGACCGAACGCCCAATGGTGCTCTTGCCGCTGCCGGACTCGCCGACAAGGCCAAGAATTTCATTGGGATAGACGTCGAAATTGATGTCATGCAGGACGACGTTGCGGCTCGGCTTATCGAACAGCGAGCGGCGTTTCACGGGGTAGGATTTCTGAAGATTGCGGACACTGAGGAGCGCCTGTGTCGCATCCGGTGATGACATCATGGCGCGGCCCTCACGGCGTTGCGAAGGTCGTACCATGCCGCGGCCAGATGCGCGGGGCTGCCACCGGGAACCGGCGCCAGCGGCGGCATCTCCTGCCAGCAGCGCGGTGTGGCGTATGGATTTCGGGGTGCGAACGGATCACCGGGTGGCGGATCGCGGAGATCCGGTGGTGAGCCCTTGATCGTGTTGAGGCGCCGTTTGCCGACGGGCCCGACCGGCTGCAGGAGAGCTGCCTGCAGGAGGCCTGCCGTATAGGCATTCCGCGGATCGCGGAAAACCTCCTCGACGGGGCCGCGCTCCAGGACACGACCCGCATACATGACCTGCAGGGTGTCCGCCATGCCAGCGACCACGCCGAGGTCATGAGTGATCCAGATAACCGCCATATGCAGCTCGCGTTGAATTTCGGCCACCAGGGACACGATCTCGGCCTGGACTGTCACATCCAGCGCGGTAGTGGGCTCATCGGCGATCAGGAGACGTGGCTTGCAGGCCAGCGCGATGCCGATCATCACGCGCTGTCGCATGCCGCCGGATAATTCGTGCGGATACTGCGACATCCGGCGCTTCGGTTCCGTGATGCGCACCATATCGAGGATCTCGACGGCGCGATCGAACGCGGCCTGACCGCGCAATCCAAGATGCTCCTCGAGGCTTTCGGTCAGCTGCCGGCCGATTGTCAGCACGGGGTTGAGCGAGGTCATCGGATCCTGGAACACGAAACCAATGCCGCCGCCGCGAATAGCCCGCAACGCCGTCATGTCGAGTGTGAGAAGATCAGTCCCCTCGAACCTGACACGTCCCGAGACGCTCCGACCCGCATGGGACTTGACGAGGCGCAGCATGGACAAGGCGTGCACGCTCTTGCCGCTGCCGCTTTCTCCGACGATCCCAAGGGTCTCCCCCCGCTTTACGGAATAGGTCACGTCACTGACGGCGTGGACGGTGCCGACCGGCGTGTGGAACTTGACGGTCAGGCCCGAGACGTCGAGGATCGGAGTGTCGCCGGGAGTGCGGGCGGCAGGTGTTGCCGCGGAGGCGTTGGCCGCGTCGGTCAACAGGCTCATCAGCGGCCTCCCTTGAGCTTAGGGTCGTAGTAGTCGCGCAGCCAGTCGCCGACGAGGCTGACGCCCACGACCGTCAGCATGATTGCCATTCCGGGTACTGTCGCAAGCCACCAGGCGGTCGCCATGTACTGGCGGCCGTCGGCCAGCATGCGTCCCCAGCTAGGCGTTGGTGGCTGGACACCCAGGCCGAGGAAGTTCAGGGCGGATTCCATCAGGATGATACGTGCAAGTTCCAGCGTCGCGATGACGACGACAGGCGTCATGACATTGGGGAGCAGATGACGTCCCAGCATCCGTAGGGGGCCCGCGCCGGCGGCCTCGGCCGAGAGCACGAACTCGCGCCCACGCAGTGACAGGACCTCGCCACGGATGACGCGAGCGAAGCGCGTCCAGCCGGTCAAGGCGAGCACTGCGATCAGAGTGAGCGTTGATGGACCGACCACCGCCATCACCATGAGGGCAAGCAGCATGACGGGAAAGGCCATCTGGATATCGGAGAGGCGCATCACGACGCGATCGGTGAAGCCGCCGAGGTATCCCGCGACAAGGCCGAGCAGCACGCCGACGCCAGCGCTGATCAGCACGGCCGAAAAACTGACGAGCAGCGTCGCATGGCTGCCGAACAGCATCCGGCTGAGCACGTCGCGGCCGAGTTGGTCTGTGCCGAGAGGATGGCCACCCGGGCCAAACCACGTTGGCGCGATCAGCTTGCTCTTCAGATCCATTTTAACGGGGTTGTAGTCGGTCAGATAAGGCGCGAGCAATGCTGCCAAAACCACGCAGGCGATGATGACGAGCCCGAGTAGGCCACCCCAGTGCCGTGCCATGCCAGGGAGCCGCGAGCGGCGTGTCCGGGCTTGCGGAGGTGCGGCCGCGGCCGATGGCTGAGCGCTGGTGCTGAGTTCGCCCGAACCGACACTCATTGGGCCAAATTCCTTGTATACCGTGCGGGTGAAAGGCCGGAGCCAGGGCTTGCGCGATCAGACATGGCGGCTCTCATTGCGCGGTGAGCCGAATGCGGGGGTCGAGGGCCAGATACAGCAGGTCAACCGTGATGCTGACGATCACGAAGATCACCGCGAGCAGGACGACCCCGGCCTGGATGACGGGATAGTCGTTGATCTGGATGGCCTCGACGATTGCGAGCCCGACGCCCGGCCAGGCAAACACCGTCTCTGTGATGACGGCGCCGCCGAGAAGCTCGCCTGCGATGATGCCGACCATGGTGATCGTCGGGATCAGGGCGTTCCGCAGGGCATGGCGAAACAGGACAATCCGACCCTTCAAACCCTTTGATTCGGCGGTCCGCATGTAGTCTTCGTTCAGGACGTCGACGAGGCTCGATCGCAGGAGGCGGGCGACAGACGCCCCCGTGAACATGCTCAACGTGATGGCGGGGAGAATGAAATGCGAGAAGCCGCCGGTCCCGCCGGTCGGCAGCCATTGCAGCGATACGGCAAAGACGTCGATGAGGATGAGGCCGAGCCAGAATATCGGTGTCGCCTGCCCGATGAGGGCAAGCAGCATGATCAAGGTCGAGATGGGGCTGTCCCGGAAATAGGCCGCGAGTGTACCGAGTATGCCGCCAAGTACAACGCCGATGACCAACGCCGTCGTTGCAAGGCCCACCGTAGCGGGCATGCGTTCGAGGATGACCTGGAACGCCGGACGATAGTGGACGTAGGAGTTCCCGAAATTGCCGGTCAGGACCTGCCCAAGATAGGTCAGGTACTGCTGGAAGAGGGGCAGGTCGAGGCCGAGCTGCTCGCGGAACCGCAGGATGTCGGCTTGGCTGCTGCCGGGCGGCAGGAGCAGGGCCGCTGGATCGCCCAACATCCGTGTGACCAAGAAGACCACTGTGAGCACGCCGAACACGACGCCGACGCCCTCGAGGAGCCTCTGGGAAACATAACGGAGCATGTGGTCGATTCCGTCCTCATGTGGTCATCCCCCGGATCGGATGGTCGGATTGGATGAACGATGAAACCTGCGTACGAGCCTCGCAGAAAGCGGCTTGGGACCGCGCGGTCAAGCCCCGCGCGGCCTATTGGGAACGGCACGAAAGGTTTGGCAAACGCTCCGTCCCGTTGGCCTCGCCTGATCAGGGCTTCGCCGGCTCATATTCCCAGGCGCGCATCCAGTCATCGGGACGGGCCTTGCCCTTCACGCGGTTGGAGACAGCGTAAGTGGTGGGCTGATCATACATGAACAGCACCGGAGGGTTCTCGCACATCGAGGCCGTGGCCTTCTTGTACAGGTCCTTGCGCTTCTCGACGTCCATTTCCACGCGCGCCTGATCCATCAGGGCGACGAACTCGTCGTTCTCGTAGTAGGCGTCAGGGAAGCCGGGCAGGAGAGCAGTGAGCGCGCCGTCCGCATCCAGCGTCGGCCACGCCGTGCCCATATAGCCGAGGTTGGCCATGCCGCCAGCCTGCAGCTTCGAGAAGTAGCTCGAGAACTCCATCTCGATGATGTTGACCTTGATGCCGATCTCGCCCAGCTGTGCGGCGACGGCCTGCGAAATGTCCTCGGCACCGAGGAAGCGGCCGCGCGGCACTTCGAAATTGATGGTCAGCCCGTTGGGATATCCAGCCTCCGAGAGGAGCTTCTTGGCCTTCGCCGGATCATAGGGATAAGGCTTGAGGTCCTCGTTGTAGCCGAAATAGAGCGAGTTCAGGATCTGGCAGTTGCTGGTCGCGCCCTGACCGCCCCACACGGCTTCGCGGATCGCGTCCTTGTCAACGGCATAATTGATGGCCTGGCGCAGCTTGTTGTTGTCCTTGAACGGCGCCTTCAGGCTATCGAATTTGATGATGATGGAACGGTTGCTCGGGAAGGAACCGGCTGTCGCGCGGCCGCTCTTGTTGATGCGATCGACTTCCTCGGTCGGGATGATGGTGATGACATCCACCTCACCGGCCAGCAATGCCGAGATACGGCTGGCGGGCTCCGGGATGATGCGGAATGTCACGTCCTCGAAAGGCGGCTTTTTACCCCAGTAGTCATCCTTTGCCTTGAGGACGATGCGATCGCCGGCCTTATACTCGACCATCTTGTAAGGACCGGTCCCCTCGGCCTGGTAAGCCGGATCATGGGTCTTCGCCCAGGTAGGGGACATAATGTAGAACATCGTGAGCTGGGCCGGGAGGGCGGGGAAGGGCTTCTCGGTGATGATGTCGAACGTGTTCGGCCCGACTTCCTTGATCTCCTTGATCAGAGAATAGCGCACGGCGTTGATCGCGCGCGTTTCAGGGGCGCGCATGCGTTCAAGGTTCCAGCGGATCACTTCCGGGGTCACCAACTCGCCGTTGGGGAAACGGACATTCGGGCGAAGTTCAAAGCGCCAGGTGTGGTCGTCGATCGGCTTCCAGGAAGTGGCCAGGCCAGGTGAGAGCTTGGAATCGCGGTCCATGACGATCAGCGAATCGTAGATATGGCTCGCGAGCGAGAGATTGAGCGCTACCGCCGTAGCCGGATGCGGGTCAATGCTGGCGAAGTTTCCAGGCATGACCATTTTGATCTCTGCCGCATGAGCGGCGGCAATGGCTGCGCTGGAAGCGGCGAAAGCAAGAACGGCGGTACGCGCAACACGTCGTAGCACCTGCTTGAATGATTGGCCAGGTATTGTATTACGCATGATCGACTCCCTTGACAGCGAGGTTTTCCCCATTGGAATTCCGTTTTGGATCAGAGGTTATCTGTATAATATAATCGCGAAGATTAAATCGATTTCGATCCATATTTTTCTATCGTCATATTTTCAAGACACATATACGGAAGAACCTTCCTGTGCGGATTTGAGCATTGCATCGACAAGACTTTGTACCCCAATCGATCTTGCGCCACTCGTAAGCGGTTCCCGGTTATTTTCCATCGCATCCAGCATGTCGCTGATGATCCGGATGTGTGGAAGGATGTCCTCGGCTGGTGGGAGATCGGCTTCTCGCGCGTGGATGGATTGGCCATCATGGAAACGAGCGGATAGCTCGCCCCGCGTGAGAATGGCCGTGCCGGCTGTTCCGATCAGCTCAATACGCTCCGGCGTGCCCGGAAAAGCGGCCGTGGTCGCCTGGATGGTCCCCAACGTACCAGTCTCCCAGCGCAAGGCAGCGACAGCGATGTCTTCGGTGTCGATGGCCCTCATCGGGCTTGTTGCGCAGTAAGCCGAAACCTCGAAGGGTATGCCGGCCAGCTGGACGAGCTGGTCGAGCGTGTGGATGCCTTGGTTGAGCAGGACGCCTCCACCATCATGGGCTTTCTGGCCGCGCCCTTTTTCCGCATAATATGCGGCCGAACGCCACCATGGTACGTAGGCCGAGGCGGCAATCAGGGTGCCGAGGCGCTTCTCTTTGATGATGCTCTCAAGGTGCCTGTAGGTGTCGCGAAACCTGTTCTGGAAACATACGGCGAGGCGAACCCCCAAATTATGGCAGAGAGCCACGAGCGCTTTTGCACGTTCAGCCGTCACGTCAGCGGGCTTTTCGAGCAAAATAGCCTTCCCCGCGCGAGCGCAGCGTTCGACAACATCGAGATGCGACAGCGGCGGGGTCAGCACGAAAACAAGATCAATTCTCCTGTCCTCGAGAATGGCAGCGACATCGTCGACTACCGGCAGCCCATACGTAGCCGCAAAGGCATCGCGCCGCGCCGTGGTGGGGCTCCAGGCGGCGGCGACATGGACGCGGTCACGCAGGCTGCTCAGCGCCGCCACGTGCCGTCTAACCGCCATTCCCAAGCCTATGATGCCGACATGATGCATGGATCTGAGTAATTCGCGCTAAGGAGCTAGCTATTTCGGGTCGTAAATGCAGTAGAGCTTCCACATTCCACCGGTCTTCCAATCGCACACGGTGGATTTGGGGAGGAAGAACGTGTCGCCCTCGGAGAAAGACGCATGTTCACCTTCGGCATTCGTGAAGTTCACTGCGCCGCCCAGCAGGTACATGAACTCATGCTTCGGGAAGGGAACGATCATGCGATGGTAGGCTGTGCTGCGCCACACGCCGACGGACCACTGCCCCGTCTCATCAACGAAGATGGGATGGGACTCCTGTTGCGGGACCTCACCGAGGAGGAGGTTTGCGGCCGGCGCGGCGCTCGGGCGCATGTCCATGATGCTGCGCGGCTTGATGGTGATGGCGCCGCGCGTCCCACCGGCCGCAGGGGCCTGCGGTGTGAAGCGGACCGAGTAGAAGGCGGTGTTGTCGGTCTGACGCCAGTTCACGGGCGTGCCCGCGGGCAGGATGACCGCTTCGCCCGTGTCGACCGGCGCGGCTTGCCCGTCGACGCCGGTGAGTGTTGCGCGTCCGCTGACGATGAGGCGAAGTTCATGGAACGGCTGGTCGATGGCAGCCGCGAATGCACCGGCCCATTCGGATGTCGCCACGCTGAGCACGCTCGTCTCGTCGCGAAAGAGTTCATGGGTAAGGGCGCGGCCTTGGCTGGTCGCGGGAAGCGAGGAAGCGTGCAGGAGCGCTCCCGGCGCGCCGAGCTCCGCAAGGCTCCGATTGAGCTTGATGATGCCAGTGATCATGTCGGCAGAGTTTCTTCCATGGGATCTGGGGTTCGGATGGCTGCATTCAGACAGTCTGCAGGCCGTCCTCAATGTCTTGTTCGATCAGAGCGCGGGACCGTTCTTCCGGCGGGCCATAGCCCGCCCCGCCGGGGAAGCCGACTTCAAGGAAGTCGCCCGGAAGAAGGGTGAAGGAGCCCTTCGAGGGAAGATTGAAGACCTCGTCGCCGCGAATGACCCGGCAGAAGCCGGGCTGGCCTGGCTGGCCACCGTCCAGCCCCTGTGCGCTGAGCACGTAGTGGTCGGAATAAATCCCGAATCCGACGCCTTCCTTAAGGATCTCGAACCTGCGGCTGAACCCTGCGCCCCCGCGAAATCGGCCTGCGCCGAAGGAGTCAGGCTCGAGCTTGTAACTGCGAATACGGAAGAAATCGAACCCGGCGTCGATGGCTTCGATGGGCGTGTTGGCGCAATTCGACATGGCTGCGTCGATCGCGTCACAGCCATCCTGCCGGCTGGTCGCGCCAAATCCGCCGCCGAGCGGTTCGATGAAGATCGACACCTTGTCGCCGCTGCGATGGGTGAGGCAGAAGGCTGTCGTCGTATCAGCGCCGCCGGCGATCACCGCATCGGGCGCGACTTGCGCCAGCGCCTTCATGACGGCTGACCAGGCGCGGTTCGCCGACATCGTGCGGGCACGCACCGCCGCTGGCGGGTGGGGGTTCAGAATGCTCCCGTAAGGCGCCTTGATCTCGAAGACGCGCGTGACGCCATCGTTGAGCGGGATGTCCGGGCTGGTCAGCACGGCCTTGACGCAGCAGACGGCCGAGGAGATTGTTGAGGAAATCGGGCAGTTGATGTTGCCTTCCACCTGTTCGGCCGTTCCTTCGAAATCGACCGACAGGGCATCGCCTGTCACTGTGAGTTTGGCGCGGATGAGCAGGGGTGCGCCGCCAGGGTAGGAATCGTCCAGCCAGTCCTCGCCGACATAGACACCATCCGGCACATCCTTGATGGCCGCCCGGATGCGCCGCTCGGAGTAGTTCATGAGCTCGTCCATCGCCTCCATGACGACGGCCGCGCCGTATTTGGCACAAAGCTGCTGCAGACGCAGGCTGCCGATAGCATTGGCGGCAAACTGGGCGTTGAGGTCGCCGAGTGTCTGGTCCGGCGCGCGGAAATTGGCCGCCAGCAGGCGCTGAAAACTGCCCCCATGCCAGTCACGCTTCAGGTTGTAGCGCGTTGGCGGTATGCGAACGCCTTCCTGATACACTTCCTTGGCGGCCATGTTGAGGCCGAGTTCAGCGCCACCAATATCGACGTGATGAGCGACCGAGGCGGTGAAGCCGACAATCTCACCCTCGAAGAACACGGGCGTGAAAATGAAGATGTCCTGGAGATGCTGCCCCCCGTGATAGGGATCGTTG
Source organism: Chelatococcus sp. YT9 (assembly GCF_018398315.1). Taxonomy (NCBI): domain Bacteria; kingdom Pseudomonadati; phylum Pseudomonadota; class Alphaproteobacteria; order Hyphomicrobiales; family Chelatococcaceae; genus Chelatococcus; species Chelatococcus sp. YT9. The sequence goes on along the minus strand of NZ_JAHBRW010000002.1, from coordinate 1,909,579 downwards.
TTGATGAGGAAGTCACCTTCCTCCAGCGTCTCGATGGGATAAAGCTGGAGACAGGGCTCCAGCACGGCGCCCATGGAGCCGAGGTGCATCGGAATTAATTCCGATTGCGCGACAACCCGGCCCTTGCGATCGATGATCCCGGTTGAGCCATCCTTCGCCTCGCGAAGGATCGTCGAGTAGCCCGCACGAATGAGCTTTCCGCCCATTTCCCTGGCTGCGGCGACGAAGGCCTGGCTGAGGACGGCGTAGTCGGTGGGGTCGATAGCCATCAGTTGTCCCTCGACATGATCAGGTTATCCGCGGAGTCGAGTTTGACGGCCCAGCCTTCCGGAACGAATGTGGTCGACGTACTTCCCGAAATGATCAGCGGGCCTCTCAGCTCACCATCGCGCAGCTGGGCGCCGCCGATATGTCGGCAGTCGTGCCATGCCCGTTCCGAGAAGAGTGGAAAGATACCTTCGGCGCCCTTGTCGGAGGGCTTGAAGCGCAAGCGCGGCATGGCCTCGGCCGCCACCGTGGCCACCGCGCGGAAGGCGACGATCTCGACGGGCCGGTCGGCGTCGGCGCCGTGATTGTAGACCTTCTGATGCGTGTCCGAGAAGGCATCCAGCAAGGCTGCGCGGTCGAGCCCCTTGAGGTCACTGTCGATCTCGACCTGAACCTCAAAGGCTTGGCCGACGAAGCGCATGTCGAGGATATAGGAAAAGGCGATCTCGCCCTTGAGCTCCATCGTCTTGAAATCCGCCGTCAACGCGGCACGCAGCTCATCCAGTACGGCGCGACCAGCTGTTTCGGCCTCGGCGAGCGGCATCTTGCGGGTTGCGCTGGCAAATTTGATGTAGTCCGATGCGAGGAGACCGTAGGCTGAGAGCACGCCGGGATTGGGCGCGATGACGACCGTTCGGATGCCGAGCTCGTCGGCGATGCTGGCGGCATGCAGCGGCCCTCCGCCTCCGAAGGGTACCAGCACGAAATCGCGCGGGTCATGGCCACGCTCGGTCGAGACGAGCTGGATGGCGCGAACAATATTGGCGTTCACAAGCTTGATGGCGCTGTCCGCGAGGCCCTCGATGCTGGTGCCGAAGCGAGCGGCGACTGGAGCCAACGCTGCTTTCGCGGCCTCGATGTCGAGCTTCATGCGCCCACCCAGGAACGATTCCGGCCGCACCGCCCCGCAGATGACCTGCGCGTCCGTGATCGTCGGCACGGTTCCGCCATAGCCGTAGCAGGCGGGGCCGGGATCACCGCCAGCACTCTGCGGGCCGACCCGCAGCATGCCACCGTCGTCAATCCAGATGATGCTGCCACCGCCGCCACCCACCGTGACGATATCGAGAATGGGCGCTTGCACGGGCAGCCGGTCGATCGCGGTTTCATGCACCAGCGATGGTTTGCCGTCCTTGACAAGGCAGACATCGGCGCTTGTGCCCCCCATGTCGAAGGTGATCAGATTGCCATAGCCCGACTTCGCGACCTGTCGGGTCGCGCCGACCACGCCCGCGGCGGGGCCCGAAAACAGCGCCGTGATGGCATTCTCGCGCATGGCGGAAGCCGGCAAGCGTCCGCCGTTGGATTGCATCACCGTGAAACGGCCGTGGAAGCCTTCGTCGTCAAGGCGCTGCTCGACCCGCTTGAGGTAGCTGTCGATGACAGGCTGGACATAGGCCGACAAGGCTGTCGTGGACGCCCGCTCATATTCGCGGAACTCACGTGCCACCACTGAGGATCGCGTGATCAGGAGGCCCGGGAGAGCGTCCTGGAGATAGCTTGTCAGGGCGATTTCATGCGCGGGATTGGCGTAGGAATTGAGCAGGCAGAGCGCCACCGCCGCATAGTCGCCAGCCTTCAGCTGGGCGACCAGAGCTTCGCCCTCCTCGGCCAGCGCAAGCGTCTGCTCGACGGTGCCGTCAGCAAGGACACGCTCGGAGATCTCAAAGCAGTCCCTGCGGCGGACGACCGGGACGGCCTTCTGATAGGCAAGCTCGTAGATTGCGCTGCGGTCATGGCGCTGGAGCAGGAGGAGATCACGGAAGCCACGTGTCGTGACGAAAGCGATGCGAGCGCCCTTGCGCTCCAGAACCGCGTTCGTCGCGACGGTGGAGCCGTGGCCGAAATCCTCTATGTGGGAAAAGGTGAGCCCGGCTTGTTCAAGGGCGTTGAACACGCCCTTATCAGGAGATTTGGGCGTGCTCTGGACCTTGTGGACGATGATCTCGTCACCCTCGAAGGCAACGAGGTCCGTGAAGGTCCCTCCGACTTCGACACCCGTTCGTACACGTTGCACTGTACTTAAACCTCATCATAAACCGAGATATCAGCGGATAGTGGTCCACGCCGATCGGGCCTTGGCTCACAGGTGGCTTCGCCCTGTCGCCTCATCGATGCGGACGCTCGCGCAATCTCCAACGTAGACTTGGCTCAGGCGGCGGGGAGTTGACAAGGGCCGCTTTGGGGCCAAGTTGATGGTGCCACTTTGAAGGGCTGGGGGATGATTGAAAGGAAGGCGGAACGTGGGTAGTGCGCGTCATCGCAACGGCGGTGCTCTTGATCTGATGGTACCGCTTGATGCGAAATCAGAGGCGCCACTTTACCAACAGGTCTGCGAACGGTTGACCCAGATGGTGGCGGACGGCGTACTCAAGCCTGGGATGCGCCTGCCCTCGACGCGGGCCTTGTCGCAAAAGCTCGCTGTATCCCGAAATACCGTGTTGATGGCTTATGAACATCTGACGCTCGATGGCCTCCTGACCGCCGGGCGCGGATCTGGCACCTTCGTGTCGAGTGATGTTTCGGCTGTGTTGAGCCCTTCGCCCACCTCGGCATCGCCCGTTCACAAAAGTGGCACCGTCGCCGGTGCCTTGCCGGAGACGCCAAACCTGGATCGTTACCAGAGCCTCAACCAAGCGCTTCAGCTCTCCCTTCCCGCGAAGCCGTTTCGCTCCAATTTTCCGGCCATTGACGCCTTCCCGATTCGCCAATGGACCGAACTGACCATGCGCAATCTGCGCAACTTGCCCCATTCGGCCCAGCGTGAGTTGCTTGGCGAGGGCAGCGCCAGCGGCGATCCGGCTTTGCGCGAGGCGCTGGCGCGTCATCTCGGGCTGGCGCGTGGTGTGCAGTGCCGGGCGGACAATATCCTGATCTTCGCCGGCGCCGACCAGGCTCTCGACGTCGTGTTGCGCGTCGTCATCGGCAAGGAGGATCCCATTCTTTGCGAGGATCCCTGCTACAAGGGCACCTTTGCGTCACTCGCCACCCACTCCAACAAGGTCTATCCCGTTCGTGTCGATGCCCATGGCATGTGTGTCGAGGAAGCAATCGCGAGCCATCCCGACGCGCGAGCTGCTTATGTTTTCCCTTCGAACCAGTTTCCGTGCAGTGTTACACTCAGCATCGAGAGGCGGAGGAAGTTGATCGACTGGGCCAAGATGCGTCACGCATGGATTATCGAAGCGGACTACGATAGCGAGTTACGATATAGTGGGCGCCCGCTGCCTAGCCTGCATACTCTCGACGAGAATAATCTGGTTATTCATATCGGAACATTCGGGAAGGTGCTTTTCCCATCTCTGCGTCTGGGTTACGCCGTCGTGCCCGATGCGATCCTCGAGGCCTGCGTCGGCGCGCGCGCCGTGGCCGGCCGATACCCCATGTTCGATCAGCGCCTCACCAGCGATTTCATGAACAGCGGTTATTTTTCGCGGCATCTGGCTCGCATGCGCAAACTCTACGCGCCAAGGCAGACCGCGCTGCTCGATGCGCTCAACAAGCAGCTTGGCGAACGCATTACCGTCGCGCCGGTAGAAACCGGTATGCAAGTGGCTGCCTGGCTTAAGGGGGCGGAAGACGACGTGGTCCTGTCCCAGATCGCCGCGGCCCAAGGCTTGGAAGCCAACGCGATATCGAGCTACGCCATCGAGACGCCAATTCAGAGTGGCTTGGTGCTGGGCTTCGCCGCGTTCTCGGAGGAGGAAATCCGCACTGCCGTACTCGCGTTGAAACAGGCCTTCGCTATTTACGACGGGCGCCATCCTCACCCCTCCAAGTGACCGATCATCCACAAGTCCGCGCCAATCCTCGGCGCACGGGTGATTTGACTGCGCCTGCCGTTCCACGTCATCGCGAGTAAGCGAACCGATGCACTTTTGGGCGGGATTGCCCTTAGGGATGTGCATTCCCCTCCGTCCAGGCTTCTGCGGCAAAGGCTTCGAGCCAGCTGGGTTTCCCGCTGCCGATCACACGTGATACCGGTTACTCACTTTGATGTTCACGCTGATATGCAGGGCAGCAAAATGACCGATGGACCATCTGAACATCTAGGCCGCCGTGATTTCATGATGGCTTCAGTCGCGGCGGTCGGTGCTGTCGCGGGCATGGGAGTGGGCGCGGCGCAGGCGCAAGCCCCCGCACCATCTGGGGGGGGCACCCAGCGGCAATACCGGCACAGTCTTTACCGGCGACGTCATCGACGGCAAACGTGTGATCAGTGCGCTCGACGTTTCTGACCTCGCCCCCGGCAAGCACAGCTTCTACTTCCAGGGTGTGCAGATGCCGACGGGTCAGCATTGGTATGTGTCGGTGATGGTGGCGAAGGGGGCTGCTCCGGGCAAGCGCGTGGGTCTGATCAGCGGTGTTCATGGCGATGAGATGAGCCCGGTTCACACCTTGCAGACCGTGATGAGCCAGCTCGATCCTGGGCAAATGTCCGGTACGGTAATTGCCGTGTTCGACGTTTCGCGACCGGCTATTGAGGCGATGGAGCGACGCTGGCCGAATTCCGGGCGAGGCATCGACCTCATCGATATCAACCGGCTCTTCCCGGGAGACGAGGACGCGCCGGACGCTCCCACCCGCCATGCCGGCCTTGTCTTCAACAGGCTGCTGCGTGCGAACCTCGACTACGGGATCGATTTCCACACATCGGCCACAGGCATGGACATGACCGCGTTTCATCTGGCCAGGATGGACCTGCCCGAGGTGAAGGCGATGGCCGAACTCTATCCAATCGAGCAGATCTTCGACAACGCGGCCGAGCCCGGCCTCCTCGCCAATGCGTTGATCGCTGCGGGCATTCCGGCCTTCACGCCAGAGATCGGCCGGCCGCGCATCTTTGACCTCGATATGATCGCACTGTTCGTCGAGGGGACGATGAACGTTCTCAAGCATCACCGCATCATTGCCGGCCCGATAGGCCGCACTGGAGAAGATTCGAAGGTCTTCGTCGCCGACGGCATGCTGGCGATCATCGCGTCCCATGGCGGTTTCGTCGAACTGCTGGTGAAGCTCAACGATGCGGTCGAAGCGGGACAGAAGGTTGCAATCCAACGCAATACCTTCGGCGAGGTCGTTGCAGAATATAGGGCTCCGCGGGGCGGCCGGGTTGGTGCGCGCCGCACGGACGCTACGGCCGAGCCGGGTATCCCGATCGTGTTCATGATCTTCGACAGCGCCGAACCAGTCGGCGGTGACACGATCATCGAATAGGCGAGATCGGTACCGTGCCGATCACCAGTTGGGAGTGAGACAATGCAGCGGTTCGGCCAGAAATACGGTCATCTCGTCCATGGCGCCGGATGTGCCTGTCACAACCCCGATTTGCGAAAAGCTTCTCAGCGCCTCGATATGCTTTCGAGGCGCGGTCTTCTCGGCGCGGCCGCGGCCACGGCGGCTGCGAGTGTGTTGCCCCGCACCACCCTTGCGCAAACGCCCGGTCAGATCCTCCTTCGCGAGGCACGCCTGTTCGACAGCGTTTCAGGAACGGTCAGGGACGGCGTCCAGATCTTGGTCGAGGGTAACCGAATCGCGTCGATCGATTTCACCAATGCGCCCGCACCCAAAGATGCCACCATCATCGCGTGCCGCAACGGCGTTGTCATTCCCGGTCTGATAGACGCGCATTGGCATGCGATCTTCGCCGCGGTGCCGCTGAACATCTTGCTCAATGGTGATCCAGGCATCATTTACGCGATCTCGACTGCTGAGGCAGAACGTACCCTGATGCGCGGATTCACGACGGTTCGTGATCTTGGCGGGCCGGTGTTCTCGTTCAAGCAGGCAATCGACGCAGGCCTCATTCCGGGGCCGCGTATTTTTCCGTCCGGGGCAATGATCACCACCTCCGGCGGACACAGCGATCTGCGACTACCCAGCGAGATTCCGCGCGATGGCGGCCAGTTGAGCAAAGGCGAATTGACGGGCGGATCCGCGATCGTCGACGGCATCGATGATCTGAAAATGCGCGTGCGCGAGCAGCTTCTCCAGGGTGCCTCGCAAGTCAAGCTGGTAGGCGGTGGCGGGGTGTCCTCGCCTCGCAGTCCGCTCGACATGATCACCTTCAGCGAAGCAGAGCTCCGCGCGGCGGTCGATGTCGCCATGGACTGGAACACCTATGTGGCGGTGCACGCCTACACGCCGCGCGCTATTCAGCGTGCTCTGGCTGCGGGCGTCATGTCGATCGAGCATGCCCATTTGATGGATGAGGCGACGGCGCGCCTGATTGCGGAAAAGGGCGCGTGGCTTAGCACGCAGCCCTTCCTCACCATGGCGGACGCCGCCTCACAGACCGGGCCAGGCGTGGAGCGCGCTCAGCAGCTCTTCGCGGGCACGCCGCGCATCTATGAATTCGCGCGCCGCCTTGGCATCAAGACCGCCTGGGGTTCCGATGTGTTGTTCTCCCCGGAACTGGGGCCGCGTCAGAACGTGATGCTCACCCATCTCGCCAACTGGTATAGCAACGCCGAAGCCCTGCAGATGGCCACCTCCGGCAATGCCGCGCTCCTGTCGCTGTCCAACCTTCGCAATCCCTATCCTGGGAAGCTCGGTATCGTCACAGAAGGCGCGTTGGCAGATTTGCTCGTGGTGGCAGGCAACCCGGTCGACGACATCCGGTTGCTTGAGGATCCGCAGAGGAATTTTATGGCCATCATGAAGGACGGCCGGTTCCACAAGAACCTGCTGTGAAGCCGGAACGGGAAGCCTGTCGCATGATGCGTCTCGGCGCCGGTAGTGGTGGTGGCTTTCGCTACAACTGGCCGAGCGATCGCAGCGCAAGTGTGGCGGCCGCTGTGCGGTTCTCGACGCGCAGCTTCAGGTAGACCTGCTCCAGATGCTTGTCGACCGTGCGCGGGCTCAGGGAGAGGATCGCGGCAATGTCGCGGTTGGACTTGCCGGCGGCGATCCACCAGAGCACCTCGCCCTCGCGGTGTGTCAGGTCGAAGCTCTGTCGCAGCCGTGCGGGAGCATCCTCGACCTGTCCAGACCCAAGCCGGAGCAGATACTCGTCCTCCCCCATGCGGCCGACGAATGTCAGTGTGGAGCTTGGGTCGCCGGGTAGGGGCGTGACGAGTTCCCTTTGGCGCTCACTCTCGGAAATTGCAGCGACATCCCGGAGCCAGCGCGCCAGGCCGGCGGGCAGGGCCGACGGTCGCGCCTTGCCCTTAACGAGGGTCGGGCCAAGCCGCTTGCGCGCGACAGGTGTGAGCCAGAGGACGTCGCCGGAGATATCGACGGCGAGCAGGGTCCGGCCGGACGTATCGAGGGCGGCCTGCGCGCTTGCGGTGAGGCGCGCATTGGTCGAATGGACGCGGATCCGGGCCAGCATCTCGTCTATGACGATCGGCTTGGTAACATAGTCGACGCCGCCAGCGGCCAATCCCTCGAGAATATGAGCGGTCTCGGTCAATCCGGTCATGAAGATGACCGGGACATGCGCAAGCGGGGGCTCCTGCTTCAGGCGCCGGCACGCCGTGAAACCGCTCATCCCGGGCATGACCGCGTCGAGCAGCACCACATCCGGGGTGATGTGCCCCGCAATCTTCAGGGCGGATTCGCCGTCGAGCGCCACCATGACGGTGAAGCCTGCCGCGTCGAGAGCGTCTGTCAGTAAACGCAGGGTCTCGGGCGAATCGTCGACCACAAGGGCGATGCGACGGCTGTCGTGGCTATGCGTCATGCTGATCCATCACGTCGAGAGCGGTCATGAAGCCGGGAAGATCGATCGTGTCAACGAGACGCGTGAGTTCGGCAACGGTCCCGCGTTGCGCGGGGTTCGCGCGCCCGATCACGTCCAGTCTGGACTGCAAGCCACGTATATGGCCAAGTTCTCCAAGGCGCCTGAGATCAGCGACGTCGGCGGCATGGAGGGGAGAGCGACCGGTGGGAGCTTGTGCCAGGGTTGCTGTGGGATCGTCCCCGTGCTCCCATTCGAGCCCGAGTTGGATCTGGACTTCGCGGAGGAGCTGGCGGATCTCGACGGGCTTCAGCAGATATCCATCATGGAAGGGGCGGGCCATTGCGGCTCTGTAGGCTTCCACGGCGCTGGCCGAAAACATGACGATGCGCGCCTGATCCTGGCCCTGTTCGCGCAGGGCTTGCGCCAGGGCCCAGCCATCCATGCCAGCCATGGAGACGTCGATCAGGAAGAGATCCGGACGGACGTGGTGCGCCATGTCGATACAAGCTTCGCCATGGGTCGCATGGAGAATGATGAAGCCGAGAGGACCGAGAATCTCACGCATGAGATCGTGGTGGACTGGGTCGTCATCGACCACGAAGATCGTCCGCCGCGGACCGACATAGCCGGTGATATGATCCTCGCTCCCGATGATCGGGCGGGGATCCGCCACTTCCGACAAGAGCAGCTTGACCTTGAAGGCAGTGCCTATGCCGGGCTCGCTCGTCACGGTGATGCTGCCGCCCATCACGCCGGCGAGAAGCTTCGAGATGGTCAGTCCAAGCCCCGTGCCGGGCGGCATTTGACCGGGACGCCCCGCGCCCCGCTCGAAGGGCTCGAAGATTCGCTCCAGATCTGCCGCCGGGATGCCCGGCCCGGTATCCGCGATGGTGAACTCGGCGACCGGGCTCCTGTAGGCGAGGGCGAAGGTCACCTTGCCTTCCACGGTAAACTTGATGGCGTTCGAGAGAAGGTTGATCAGGACCTGGCGCAGGCGGTTGCCATCGGCATAGACGACCGCGGGCAGGTTCGCGGGTCGGTCGAAGCAGAATTGGAGGCCCTTGGCGGCAGCTTGCAGCTTGAACATGCCGACGATCTGGTCGAGGAATTCGACCAGGGGGATTTCGTCGCGTGAGAGATCAAGCCGGCCGGCCTCGATCTTGGATATGTCGAGGATGCCGTCGATCAGACCAGACAGGTGATCGGCACTGCGACGGACGACATGGATCTGCCCGCGCTGCTTTGCGGCGATCGCGGTGTCATTCTCGAGGATCTGCGCATAGCCGACGATGGCGTTGAGCGGCGTCCGCAGCTCGTGGCTCAGCCCCACAACGTAACGGCTCTTGGCGTGGTTGGCGGCTTCGGCCGCATCCTTGGCGCGCTGCAGAGCAGCATCAGTACGGTTGTGCGCCTCGATCTCGTTCATCAGGAGTGTCGTCTGCCGGCGGGATTCTTCCTGGGCCGCGGTGCGGCTCGCTTGAACGAGGACGAATAGCCAGGCAGCTACGCCGATGATGATGGCGAGAACGAAGAAGGCTTTCCAGAGAAGGCCGGCGGCGATGGCCGGGTCAACGGATGGATCGCTGGTGCTCTGCAGATAGATGAGGGTGAGTGTAAGGGCGATGACGCCGCCCGCCAGGAAGAACACACCCAGAAAATAGGTGACATCGGCTGTCAGCCAGCCATGCAGCTTTGAGGGCAAGATTCGTGTGAGCGCAGCTCGCATCTGCACGGGATAGCGCGCGTGTGGCTTGCAGAGATCGTCGCAGCGGGCGTCCAGCGAGCAGCAGAGGGAGCAGATCGGGCCTGCATAGGCCGGGCAGGAGGCCATGTCCTCGGGCTCGAAGGCGTGCTCGCAGATGCAGCACTTGATCGAGTCGCGCTTCTGCCAACTCTTCTTGGGCGTACGCGCGAGATAATATCTCCCGCTCGTCGCCCAGGCGATGAGCGGTGCCGTGACGAGAGCGGCGCCGAGCGCCAGAAAGGGCGATAGCGCCTTTGCCAGTTCGCCCGCGAGGCCGAAAAAGGTCGATATGCCGACGGTGGTCGCAATCAGCATAGCGCCGACGCCGACGGGGTTGATGTCGTAGAGGTGGGCGCGCTTGAACTCGATATGCGCAGGCGAGAGCTTCAGCGGCTTGTTGATGACGAGATCGGCAACGATGGCCCCGACCCAGCCGATGGCGACATTCGAATAGAGTGCGAGGGTGTTTTCCAGCGCGCGGTAGACGCCGAGCTCCATGAGAAGAACGGCTACGCCCAGGTTGAACACCAGCCATACCACACGGCCGGGATGGCTGTGGGTGAGGCGAGAAAAGAAGTTCGACCAGGCGATAGATCCGGCATAGGCGTTCGTCACATTGATCTTGAGCTGGCACAGGATGACGAAGGCACAGGCGATATAGAGCGCGACGCGTGGATCGCCGAAGATGGTCTCGAAGGCCGTCACATACATTTCGGCCGGTTCGACGGCCTGCTCCTCGGTCACGCCCTGCTTCAGCGCGTAGACGGCGAGGAAAGAACCGGCGAGCATCTTCAGCGCGCCGATGATGATCCATCCAGGTCCCGCGGAAACCAAGGCCAGCCACCAGGCCCACCGCTTTCCGCTGCGCTCCCGCGGCAGGAAGCGCAGGAAGTCGACCTGCTCGCCGATCTGCGCGACGAGCGAGAACATGACGCTGGAGGCGGCGCCGAACAGGATCAGCGAGAAGCCCCCGCCGAGGTCACCGTGGCGCCCGGTAAAACCCGTCCAGTCTGACAGTACATCCGGCTCATAATGCATGATGGCGACGAAGGGGGCGATCTGCAGGACGATCCAGAGCGGCTGAGTCCACAGTTGGAAGCGGCTGATAAGGGTGATGCCGTGCGTGACAAGCGGGATGACGACGAGCGCGCTGACCAGGTAGCCGATGGCCCGTGGTAGACCCGTCATCATCTCGATTGCGATGGCGAGGATGACGGCCTCTATGGCGAAGAAGATGAAAGTGAACGACGCGTAGATCAGCGATGTGATCGTCGAGCCGATGTATCCGAAACCGGCGCCGCGCGTCAGCAGGTCAATATCCACGCCATAGCGCGACGCGTAATAGGAAATCGGCACGCCCGTCATGAAAATCAGGGTGCTGACCGCTAGGATCGCAAGGCTCGCGTTGGTGAAGCCATAGCTGAGCGTGGTCGCGGCGCCGATCGCCTCCAGGGCAAGAAACGAGATCGCGCCGAGCGCCGTATTGGCGACGCGTAACGGCGACCACCGGCGCGCACGCTTGGCCGTGAATCGCAACGCGAAATCCTCGAGGGTCTGGTTCGTGACCCATTGATTATATTCGCGACGGACCCGGTCGATCCGCTGCTGGCCGCTCATACCTGTCCGCCCCCTGTTATCCGGCACCAGTATGTCAGGTGTTTCGCGGTGCAGTATACGTGATCCTACGTATTGCTGCACTGCGGCATTTATCCAACGATGATGGCGTCGCGGGGCACGAGACCCTGCTCCCAAAACATCAAGAGGGGTAAGTTGCCATGGCGTACGATAAGGATCGTCCGCAATCAGATCTTCGACGCAGGATGCTTCTCGGCATGGCCGCCATGCCATTTGCCGGCCTTGCCTTGCCACGGACTGCCCTCGCGCAGGCGCCAGCGACCTCCGCAGTCAACACGACCGGCCTTGCCGTTACCGATACTGAGGTCACCGTCGGCATCCTGCACTCCGTAACGGGTACGATGGCTATCTCTGAAACGGGTTCTGTCCAGGCAGAGAAGCTCGCCATCGAGCAGATCAACGCCGAAGGCGGCGTCCTCGGGCGCAAGATCAAGTTCATCCAGGAAGACGGCGGCAGCGATTGGCCGACCTTTGCCGAAAAGGCGAAGAAGCTGCTCGTCAACGATAAATGCGCGGCGGTTATGGGCTGCTGGACCTCGGCCTCCCGAAAGGCGGTTTTGCCCGTCTTCGAGCAATATAACGGCATGCTCTACTATCCGACCTTCTATGAAGGACTGGAGCAGTCAAAGAACGTCATCTATACGGGCCAGGAGGCGACGCAGCAGATCCTCGCCGGCCTCGATTGGGTCTCCAAAGAAAAAGGAGCCAAGACCTTCTACCTGCTCGGCTCGGATTATATCTGGCCGCGTACGTCCAACAAGATCGCGCGTAAGCACATCGAGAACGTCCTCAAAACGAAGGTTGTCGGCGAGGAATATTTCCCGCTCGGGCATACGCAGTTCAATTCCGTCATCAACAAGATCAAATTGACGAAGCCGGACGTGATCTACGCCATTATCGTGGGTGGTTCGAACGTCGCTTTCTACAAGCAGCTCAAGGCGGCCGGTATCGACCTCAACAAGCAGACGCTGGTCACGATTTCGGTCACGGAAGACGAGATCGATGGTATCGGCGGTGAAAACATCGCGGGCGCCTATGCCTGCATGAAGTATTTCCAGTCGCTCGATAATCCGAACAACAAGCAGTTCGTCTCCGCTTTCAAGAAGATGTGGGGCGAAAAAACCGTTATCGGTGACGTCACGCAGGCGGCCTATCTCGGGCCCTGGCTGTGGAAACTGACGGTGGAGAAGGCGGGGTCCTTCGACGTGGACAAGATCGCGGAAGCGTCCGCCGGGGTGGAATTCAAGCAGGCGCCGGAAGGCTATGTCAAAATCCATCCCAATCACCACCTGTGGTCGAAGACCCGGGTTGGACGCGCGCGCCCCGATGGACAGTATGATGTGATCTACGAGACAGCCGAGCTGATGGAGCCGGATCCATTTCCCAAGGGCTACCAATAGAGCGGTGCCAATAAGCCGCTGGGAAGGCTGACCTAATCGAGACGGGAAACGCTGGGGGGAGGTCGCCCAGGCTTCATGCCTGGGCGGCGGTAAGTCGTGTCTTCACCCAAGTCGTGCCTTCACCCATTGACGATCGTCCCCATCAGTCCATTGGCCGGGAGGCTGAGATGTTCGGCGATTATTCGCTCGGCGAGCTTACATCGATATTTGTGATGCAGGGCTTCGCCGGCCTTATCTTATTTTCGGTATTTCTATTGATGGCGCTGGGGCTTGCCATCATCTTTGGCCAGATGGGCGTCATCAACATGGCCCATGGCGAATTCATGATTCTGGGCGCCTATGTGACCTGGATGTGCTCCACCTTCTTTCACAGCTATCTGCCAGCGCTTGTCCCGATCTACTTCTTCATCGCGATGATCCTGGCCTTCCTTGCCTCCGGCGCCCTCGGTGTCGCCGTGGAGTGGCTGATGATCAGACGGCTCTACAAGCGACCGCTGGATACGCTGCTGGCCACCTGGGGGCTCTCGCTCATCCTGCAGCAGTTCTACCGGTCGGTTTTCGGTCCGCGCGAGGTCGGCGTGGAGCTGCCTCAGTGGATGCTGGGCTCGCTTCCGGTGACGGATGTCATCGAGATCCAGATCAACGGCCTCTTCGTGATGGCCCTGACGACCATCATCACGATCGCCGTCGCTGTCATGATGTATCGCTCGCGCTGGGGCATGCAGGTGCGTGCCGTGGTGCAGAACCGTGTAATGGCGGGCGCGGTGGGCATCAACACCGAGAAAGTCGATCGTTACACCTTCGGCATCGGTTGCGGCATTGCCGGCATCGCCGGCTCGGCCTTCACGATGATCGGCTCCACGGGGCCAACCGCAGGCCAGCTCTACATCGTCGACACCTTTCTCGTGGTCGTCTTCGGCGGCGCCGCCAGCCTTGCCGGGACCATCGCCTCGGCCTTCACCATCTCGCAGGCGCAGTCGATCATGGAGTTCTTCCTGTCCGGCTCCATCGCCAAGGTTCTCACATTGCTCGCGGTGGTCGGCATTCTCATGCTGCGGCCGCAGGGCCTGTTCGTCCTCAAGGTCAGGCGCTGAGACATGGTCATTCGCTCCAAATCCGCCGACGACACGGCCTTCATGAAGCCGCTGGAAGTCGTCTCGATCCTCATCGTCGCCGCCCTGATCCTGGTGGTCCTCCCCGCGACGCTCGATGCGTTCCGCCTGAACCTCGTCGGCAAATATCTCACCTATGCCTTCGTGGCGCTGGGGCTCGTGCTGTGCTGGGGCTTCGGGGGCATTCTCAGCCTTGGCCAGGGCATCTTCTTCGGCCTCGGCGGCTACTGCATGGCGATGTATCTCAAGCTCGAGGCGTCGAGCGTCGAGAACACCAAGATCCAATCCACGCCCGGCATCCCGGACTTCATGGACTGGAACCAGCTGACGGAACTTCCATTCTTCTGGCTGCCGTTCAAGAGCCTGACTTTGACGCTGATCCTCATCATCGCGGTGCCAACGCTTTTTGCCTTCTTTATTGGCGCCGCCATGTTCAAGCGACGTGTCGGCGGCGTGTACTTCGCCATCATCACCCAGGCGATCGCGGCGATCCTCACCATCCTGATCGTTGGCCGGCAGGGGTACACCGGCGGCATCAACGGCATCACGGATCTCAGGACCCTGCAAGGCTGGGACATCCGCACAGACAGCGCCAAGCAGATCCTCTATTTCGTCAATGGCGGCCTTCTGATCGCCTGCATCCTGCTCGCCCAATATGTAAAGCGCTCCAAGCTCGGCCGCGTGCTGGTCGCCATGCGCGACAAGGAGGACCGGGTCCGGTTCTCCGGCTATTCCGTCGCCAACTTCAAGATCTTCGCCTTTTGCCTGGCGGCTGCTTTCGCGGCGATCGGCGGCGCGATGTTCACGCTGCAGGTGGGGTTCATGTCGCCGTCCTTCGTCGGCATCGTGCCGTCGATTGAAATGGTCATCTACACCGCGGTCGGCGGCCGGCTGTCGCTCTTCGGGGCCGTCTACGGCACGCTTCTTGTGAATGTCGCCAAGACGGCCTTCTCCGAGAGCTTCCCCGAACTCTGGCTCTTCGGGCTCGGCGCGCTGTTCATCGCCGTCGTCATGGTGTTCCCGAACGGGCTCGCCGGCATCTACCACAGCTATGTCGCCCCGCTGGTCGCGCGTCTCACACGGCGCCGCCCGGCAGAAACCGAGCAGCCGCTGCAAGGCGCTCCCGCGGAGTGAGGTGAACATGATCATTCCCCCGAAAGATCCGCAAAAGCAGTTCGTCCTCGCCGTCGAGGCTCTGACGGTATCATTCGACGGTTTCAAGGCGGTGAACGACGTCTCGTTCTATGTGGACGAGAACGAGATCCGCGTCATCATCGGTCCAAATGGGGCCGGCAAGACGACGGTTCTCGATCTCATCTGCGGGCGTACCAGGGCGACATCTGGCTCCATCAAGTTTCGTGACCTGGAACTGACGAAGATGTCGGAAAGCAATATCGTGCTCGCCGGCGTCGGCCGGAAGTTCCAGAACCCTTCGATCTACGATGATCTGACGGTCTTCGAGAACCTGGAGATTTCCTTTCCGCGCGGGCGCTCCGTCTTCGGTGCGCTGACGTTCAGGCGCGACGCGGAGGTGCGCGCGCGGGTCGAGGACATCGCCGAAACCATCTTTCTCGCCGACCACCTCGATGAGCGCGCCGAGTTTCTCAGCCACGGACAGAAGCAGTGGCTGGAGATCGGGATGCTGCTCATCCAGGATCCGGACCTCATGATGCTCGACGAGCCGGTTGCCGGCATGAGTGTGAGCGAGCGCAAGAAGACCGCAGAGCTCCTGCACAAGATCATCAAGAACCGCTCGGTGATCGTCATCGAGCACGACATGAAGTTCGTCGAGGACATCGCCCATCGCGTGACGGTGCTGCACCAGGGCAAGGTTCTCTCGGAGGGCTCGATGGAGCGCGTGAAACATGATCCGCGTGTCGTCGAGGTCTATCTCGGACATTGAGGGCTTGCCATGCTGACAGTTCAGGACCTGCATGTCGCCTATGGCCAGAGCGAGGTTCTCCATGGCCTCGACTTCCATGTCGCGCCCGGCGAGATCGTCGCCATCATGGGGCGCAACGGCATGGGCAAGACGACGCTCATGAAGGCGCTGATGGGCGTCGTGCCGACGAAAAGCGGCCAGGTGACCGTCGGTTCCGACGCGATCACCGGGCTCAAGAGCTATGAGCGCGTGGCCAGGGGCATCGCCTATGTGCCGCAAGGGCGGATGATCTTTTCGACGATGACGGTCAAGGAGAACATCGAGACCGGCCTGACCACGACCGGGGAGTCAGAGGTGCCCGAGAGCATCTACGAACTCTTTCCCGTGCTGCTCGAGATGAAGGACAGGCGCGGTGGAAATCTCTCCGGCGGCCAGCAGCAGCAGCTCGCGATCGCCCGCGCGCTGGCAAGTAAGCCCAAAGTTCTCCTGCTCGACGAGCCGACGGAAGGCATCCAGCCATCGATCATCCGCGACATGGCCCGCACCCTCAAACGGATCCGCGACGAGCGCGGCTTGTCCATTATCGTATCCGAGCAGGTGCTGTCCTTTGCTCTCGATATCGCGGACCGCATCCTCGTGATCGAGAACGGCGAGATCGTCCACGAGGAGGATCGCGACGCCGTCGACGAAGCCACGATCTCAAGTTTTCTTTCCGTTTGAGCAACCTCAGACAGACTTCCAGGGAGCCCGTCCATGCCCGATACAATCATCAAGATCGATCTCAACCAGTCGGCCTATGAGAATGACAAGGTTCATAACCGTTGGCATCCGGATATCCCGATGGTGGCGATGGTAAAGCCCGGCGATGACTTCATCGTCGAGACCTATGATTGGACCGGCGGTTTCATCAAGAACAACGACGATGCGTCCGACGTGCGCGATATTGACCTGTCGATCGTGCATTTCCTGTCCGGGCCGATCGGTGTCGAGGGCGCGGAACCCGGCGACCTTCTCGTCGTCGATCTTCTCGACGTCGGCGCCTTGCCGGAAAGCCAGTGGGGCTTCAACGGGTTCTTCTCCAAGAAGAACGGCGGCGGCTTCCTGACCGATCATTTCCCTGAGGCGCAGAAATCGATCTGGGACTTCGAGGGGCTTTTCACCAAGTCGCGGCACGTGCCGGGCGTGCGCTATGCCGGCCTCATCCATCCCGGCCTCATCGGTTGCCTGCCCGACCCCAAACTGCTCGCCACCTGGAACGAGCGCGAGGTCGGCTTCATCAAGACAAATCCCGAGCGCGTGCCGCCGCTTGCCAACCCGCCCTTCGGGCCGACGGCCCATATGGGGCGGCTGAAGGGCGAGGCGAAGGACAAGGCCGCGGCCGAGGGCGCGCGCACGGTGCCGCCGCGCGAGCACGGTGGCAATTGCGACATCAAGGACCTGTCGCGCGGCTCGAAGATCTTTTTCCCGGTCTATGTGCCGGGCGCCGGCCTTTCCATGGGCGACCTGCACTTCAGCCAGGGTGATGGCGAGATCACCTTCTGCGGCGCCATCGAGATGGCGGGATGGGTGCATGTGAAGGTGGACCTCATCAAGGGCGGAATGGCGAAATACGGGATCAAGAACCCGATCTTCAAGCCGTCGCCGATCACGCCGAACTACAATGACTACCTCATCTTCGAGGGCATTTCCGTCGACGAGCAGGGTGGCCAGCACTATCTCGATGTCCATGTCGCCTATCGGCAGGCCTGTCTCAACGCCATCGAATACCTGAAGAAATTCGGATATTCCGGCGCGCAGGCCTATTCGATCCTCGGAACGGCTCCTGTCCAGGGCCACATCTCCGGCGTCGTCGATATTCCGAATGCTTGCGCAACCTTGTGGTTGCCGACGCAGATCTTCGACTTCGACATCAATCCGAGCGCATCTGGGCCGCAGAAATTCCTGGACGGCTCCGTCGATATGCCGCTCGCACCGGATCTGTGAGGCGCCCATGCCTGTGTATGACTATGAATGCGAGGCTTGCGGACCGTTCACGGCGCTCAGGCCGATGGCGGACTTCGCCGCACCCTGCTGTTGTCCGGATTGCGGCGAGGAGGCACCGCGGGTCCTGCTGACCGCGCCCGCGATCGGCATGGCGAACCGGTCGTCACACCTTGCCCATGCCGCCAACGAACGCAGCGCACATGAACCGCGACGGTCGTCCGGGCATGGCGCGGGATGCGGATGCTGCTCCGGAAAATCCCTCGCGCTCAAGGGCTGGGGCGGAAAAGCAAGCGGTGCCGGTGAGGGGGGAAGCGTGGGACAGGCCGCCAAGTCTTTCCCGTCGGCTCGCCCGTGGATGATCAGTCACTGACCTCGGCCGGGCTTGCGAGCGAACGCGATGATAAGGAGCCGCAGCGCCGGTCCTGGCGCGGCGGCTTCTTATCGAAGGACACGACCGAGCCTTATTTCCCGCGTGGAACTTGCACTCGCGTCGCTCGCCTGCGGCCGATCACCCAGCGGAGCCAGCGTGTGTCGGCGCATGATTCAGCGCTATCGCAGCGTTCATAACGACCGGAGACAACGCCGGTGACGCGGGACGGTTGCGGTCGAAGAAAGCGCGGGAAATGGCAGCAAAACGATCGGATCGCGGCGTCAACCAAGCCAGCACCCGGGGAAAAGAAAATCCTCTATTGTTAAGCGTCGGGTCAGAACCTGTCGACTGATGCGGCCTGGTCCTCCCGCAGTCGTCAAGTCGTGGTGCCAATCATGAGCTCGGTCGGCAAGGTGATTGCCCGGCTGTCGAAGCCGCCTGTCTCGATACGTTTTACCATGTGATACGCACCAAGTTGGCCGAGTTCGAAGGCGGGCGATCGCACGGTCGTCAGGCGAGTACCGAAATAGTCGATGAAATCCAGGCCGTTGAAGCCGGCCAGCATCACATCTTCCGGAATGCGGATTTGGCGGCGCGTGAATAGGCGATGTGCGGCGATGGCCATCTGGTCATTACCGGCGAAGACGGCATCGAAACGCGCATTTGAAGCCATGAATCCCTCGATTGCACCTTGCGTGGCCGCGGCCGATTCGTCCGTCGACGTCAGCACCGTGATCTTTGTGCGGGCGCCTGATGTATCGATGAAGGATCGCACGCCGGCGACGCGCGCCGACATGGCCGGCCAGTCGAGCTCCGGCACGACCGCGACAACATGCCGGGCCCCTCGTTGCACCAGGTGTTCGCACACAACCCGGCCGCCGTCGAAATCATCCTGCCGCAAAGAGCAGATATCCCCCTCGGGATCGGGTTGAGGTTGCTGGAACATCACGATCGGCTGGCGCATGGCCTTCAGAGTCGCTCTGAACGCCGTGTTGGCCATGAAACTACCGGACATGAGCACGCAGAGGCCGTCTGTCTGCAACTGCTGGACAAGAGACGCGGTTGCCAGATCGTCCACATGAAGGCCTTGAAGAACCAGGGAGTAGCCGCGCTGATTGAGGCCCGCGCAGAGCCCGTCCAACAGGCTTGTAATATATGGATCGGCTAGAAAACGACGCCCGGTTTGCACCACCAGCATACCGACGGCCATGCGTCGATCAGTTCGTAAAGAACGCGCCGCGATGTCCGGCCGGTAGTTTGCCCGCTCGATGGCGTCAAGCACGCGGTCCCGTGTCTCCTCATTGTAACCGCGGAGCGTGCCATTGACGACATTCGAGACGGTCATCGGCGACACGCCTGCCAAGCGCGCGACGTCCTTCAAGGTGGAGCGACGGCGGAGCGACCTCTCCGCAGGCGGGGCTTTATCGACTGGGTACTTGCTCACGCTGTCACGAGAGGCCATGGCTATCCGGCTTCGCATCCGGCAGCTCGCTGCCGGACAAAGTGATGTTACGTTAAATTGATCCTCCAACGAGAGCAAGCGAAACACGGCTTGGGATTTTGTTTTCATTCGCAACGCGGTAAAAAACCTAGGCGTTTTGGGCGATTACCATGCGCAATCCAGGCCGGCCATCTCATCTGAGCCGGAAACGGGTTTGCCGTTGACTTAACGTTAAATCCTCGCTTATGCTGACGCTAACCAGAGCGGATAGCAAAGCGACCCTCAGAGGCGGCCCTCAGAACGGCCAGCTAAGTTTATAGAATCAAAAGCAGTTGATCCGTTGCCATGATGGGCAGCGTTGCATGATTTTTGTCCCAGTACTGTAACGTAACACCCTTGACCCGCATTCTTGCGAGGTTCACGGACAATCAGGAATGTTAGATGACTGAGACTGTGGCGGAAGCCGTGGCCAGACGGCGCCAGTATATTGCCGGCGGCACAATGTCCATCAATCGCGCAATCAACCCGGCGAAGCTCTTCGTGCGCGCCAAGGGCGCCTATCTCTGGGACGCCGACGGAAACGCTTATATCGACTACCACGCAGGCTTTGCGCCCTACTTGTTCGGACATGCGGACCGCGAAATTGATGACGCCGTGATCGCGGCCATCGGCAGTGGTGCTTCGCTGATCGGTGCAGGTACTATGCCATGGGAAGCTGAAATAGCGGAAATGCTTGTTGAGGCAGTGCCTGGACTTGAGCAAATCCAGTTGACCAGCACAGGGTCCGAAGCTGTTTCCTACGCGCTGCGGCTTGCTCGTGCAGCGACCGGCCGGGGGGCCGTGGTCGTGATGCAAGGCGGCTATAACGGCTGGTCGGATTATGTCTCGTATAACCTTATGGATCACAAGGATATAGTGGCGGATCATCGGGAGGGTGAGGAGTATCCACTGCGTGTGACTACCGCCGGGATCCCGAAGGTAATCGACGCGACGGTCCGGGTGATTGAATACAACGATCTTTCGGCAGCGGAGAAAGTCCTCGCGCGCGGCGACGTGGCAGCGCTCATCCTGGAGCCGGTTCTGCAGAACATCGGCGTGGTCAAGCCCTTGCCCGGATATCTGGAGGGCTTGCGCGCGCTCTGCGACCGCTATGGAACGGTTCTGATCTTCGACGAAGTGAAGACTGGTTTTCGCCATGCGCTTGGTGGCTATCAGGCCATAGCGGGGGTTCGCCCGGATCTCTGCACCTTCGGCAAGGCGGTTGCAAACGGATATCCGCTCGGCGTGGTCGGTGGGCGGCGCGAAATCATGGCGCTCTGTAACGATCCTGACCCAAGCCGGCGTGTCGTGGTCGCAGGAACCTACAACGGTCATCCGGTCAATGTGGCAGCGGCACGCGCCAGTCTCTTGCGTCTCAAGGCGCGGGAGGCAGAAATTTACGGGGAACTGGATCGGCTTGGCGCGAGAATGCAGGCGGGTATCCAAGCGGTGTTTACTCAGCGAAATTATCCCGTCACCTTCGTGCGACAAGGCTCGGCTTTCGCTCTGTACTTCATGGACCATGCACCGCAAAACTGGCGTGACATCGCGCTTCACAACGACAATGAGCGAGATGTCCGATACCGCCGTGCGATGATCGAGGCTGGGATATTTCATTTTCCCGCAGCAACCAAGCAGTCCAGCATTTCGCTTGCCCATACCGACGATGATATCGACCGCACGATCGCGATCACAGAGAAAGTCGTCAGGACCCTTGGCTGAAACAATTATCAAAAGTGGGAGGCAGAGCGTGATCGTCGATTGCCATGTGAATATCTGGGATGATGAGCATGTATTGCCGCATTATGTCAGCGGCACGGCGATGGCCCGCCATGGGACTATCGGCACCGTCGCGGATATGGAAACCGTCCACACGGCAATGCGCGGTGTCGACAAGGCGATCATTTTCAGCCTTCGATATCATGACAGCGCAGGTATCGACGGCAATGACGAGGTTACGGCGCGCGCTGTCGCGAAATATCCCGACAAGTTTATCGGCTTCGCGGCTGTCGATCCGCGTCGTCGCGATGCCATGGATCTCCTGGTGCATGCGGTCGAGGATCTCCATCTCAAAGGGGTTAAGTTCGGGCCGATTTACAACGGGGTGTCCTTGCTCGATCCGCGCATGGTTCCGGTCTATGAATATTGCGTGAAGCGGAACCTTCCACTGACCATGCATATGGGCACTACCTTCGCGGCCGGCACACCCATCCAATATGGCAAGCCGACAGACGTCGACGAAATTGCCCGGCGATATCCAGACCTCAAGATGATCATGGCGCATCTCGCACACCCTTGGGCTGAGGAGTGCATCGTCATCTGCCGCAAGAATGAGAACGTCTACACAGAGATTTCGGCGATCTTCTATCGACCCTGGCAGTTTTGGAATGGTCTGATCGCTGCGCAGGAATACCGGATCACCGAGCGTAACAAGATTTTTTGGGGCACGGATTTTCCCTTTGCTACGGTCGAGGAGTCAATCGAGGCGCTGCAAACAGTCAACCGTTTGGTCGAAGGCACGCCGATGCCCCGCGTCAGCCAGCAAACCATCGACCACATTCTCTACTCCAATCCGCTCGAGCACTGGTGGCACGGCGGCTATCCCGGGTGATTCACCGCCGTACCTCGCTCGCGCATGCCGCGCGGGATGGTCCGGAACAGGCCAAGAAAATCGAACATGGAAGGAACACACAGTGCTAAGATTGCTCTCAGCCTTGCTTGTCCCTCTGGCATTCGTAGCGGGCGTGTCGACAACAAAGGCGGACGGCGGGGCTCTCGACCGCATTCTGTCGAAGAAGAAGATTGTCATCGCTGTACAGAACGATGTCACGCCCTATTCTTTGCTGGATTCCAACAACAAGCTCGACGGTCTTGATATCGAAGTCGGGCGTCAGATTGCAAAGGATCTCGGCGTCGAGCCGGAGTTCGTTGTCGTCACGGGCGCGAACCGAATTCCGGCGCTTGTCACCAATCAGGCCGACATCACTATCGCTACGCTGACCCTGACCCCGCAACGGGCGGCGGTGGTCAGCCTGACCGCGCCCTACACGGCAGTGCCACATGTGGTCGTCGGCCCAAAGGCGAAGGAGATCAAGAGTTGGAAGGACATGAAGGATATCAAGATCGGTGTACCGCGCGGAAGCTTCCAAGATCAGTACGTGACGCAGCTTGTTGGTGGAAACAATATTCGACGCTTCGAAGATGATGCGACGACTTTTCAGGCACTCGCGTCCGGACAGGTCGAGGCGACTGCGTTGGGAATTACCGTTGCCAAGTCCATTATCGAAAAAAACCCTGATCTCAACCTTGAGATCAAGTTCGAGGGGGCGATGACCTACCCCACGATCGGCACCCGTCATGCGGACTATGATCTAAGGCACTGGATCAACACATGGATCTTCTATCATAAGACCGACGGATTCCTACAGGCTATGCATAACAAATGGCTGAAGATCGATATGCCGGAGTTGCCGTCCTACTGAGCGGATCGGACAATGATCTCGGGCCAACGGGGTGGCTTCTCTCATTTGGAGATCGCGCCGCCTCGATGATGGGCCCGATTTGGGTGCGGGGGCAAAGACGTGACCTATCAATTCCAGTTCGGGGCGGTGTTTGCCCGCGCCGAGCTGCTGATCGACGGCTTTCTGCTCACACTGCAGCTGACCGTGCTGACGGGCCTAATTGGCCTCGCGCTAGGGCTGGGTTGCGCGATCGTCCGTACTTACGGGCCACGCCAGGCGCGGCTAGCGGTTGCCACTTATGTCGAGATCTTCCGGAATACGCCGTTCCTCGTGCAATTGTTTCTGATTTTTTTCGGCATCCCGGAAATTGGCAAGACTTTTGGTCTGCGGTGGCTACCGTCACCCTACCTCGCCGGCCTCGCTGCGCTTTCGATCAATATCGGCGCCTACGCAACGGAGATCATAAGGGCCGGTTTGCAGTCGGTCCATCGCAGCCAGATTGAAGCCGCGGATTCCCTTGGCCTGACGCGATGGCAGGTGATCCGATATATCGTACTGCCACCGGCACTCAGCAACGTCTATCCCGCACTGTCAAGTGAATTCATTCTTTTGATGCTAGGGACCAGCGTCGTCTCAGTGATCTCTGTCGAGGAATTGACGGGGACCGCGAATTTAATTCAGTCGGAAACCTACCGGACGTTTGAGACATATGTGCTGATTTGGCTTATCTATTTCGCCCTAGCACTTGTGCTGAAGTGGATACTCGACGCAATCGCCATGCGCTTTATTGGCCGGCAGAAGCGGCCCGCTACAATCGCGGGTGCTGCGCATGCGTAGCTTCGGTATCAATGATGTGTGGTATTTGCTGATCGCAACGCAGTGGACGATCTATCTCACGGTCGTGGCCTTTGTGATTGGCGGTGCGCTTGGACTGTGGCTAGCCCTCGCGCGCACCGGCAGTTCGTGGTTGGGCAACGGCCTGGCGCTCGTCTGGATCAGAGCCTTTCAGAACACGCCGCTCCTTGTGCAATTGTTTCTCATCTACTACGGACTCGGCTTGTTCGGCTTTCGTCTCCCACCCTTTGTAGCGGCTGCGGTGGGGCTCATTTGCTATGCATCGGCTTTCCTCGCCGAGATTTGGCGAGGCTGCATCCTGTCCGTGCCTCGGCAACAATGGGAAGCAGCGGATGCATTGGCGCTGACCCCTTGGCAAATCCGCCGCTATGTCATCTTGCCGCAAGCTCTGCGTATCGCCACTCCGCCGACAGTCGGCTTTCTGGTCAAACTCATCAAGAACTCTTCACTTGCCAGTGTCGTGGGGATGACTGAGCTGATGCGGGCCGCGACCGCCATCAACAACGCGACCTTTCAGCCGTTCAAGGTCTTTCTTTGCGCAGCTATCATCTATTTTCTGCTGTGCTTCCCGCTGACCTTGCTCAGCCGTCGATTTGAGAGAAAGCTCAATGTCAGCACTCGAGGTTAGCGGCGTTTCGAAGAGCTTCGGCAGTTTTCAGGTGCTGCAGAACATCGATCTACACTTGGAGCGCGGCCAGATGCTGGCCTTGATCGGGCGGAGCGGTTCGGGAAAAAGCACTCTACTGCGTTGCATGAACGGCTTGGAGCGTGTCGACGCGGGCCAGATCACTATCGGCGGGCATTCCCTCAATCAGGCGCCTGCCGCGTTGCGACGCCTGCGGCAGGATGTTGGCATCGTCTTTCAAGCCTACAATCTTTTTCCGCATCTGAGTGTCGGCCGCAACATCATGCTGGCGCCCCGGCTCGTGTTGCGGTGGTCGCCTGAGCGCGCAGAAGCGCGGGCGCGCGAGGTGCTGGCGATTGTTGGCCTGTCCGAGAAGTTCCACGCCTATCCTGACCAACTCTCCGGCGGTCAACAGCAACGGGTTGCCATCGCACGCTCCCTCGCGATGGAACCGCAGGTCATGCTGTTCGACGAAGTGACCTCGGCGCTTGACCCCGAGCTCACGGGTGAGGTGCTCCTCACCATGGAAGGTCTCGCTCGCTCCGGCATGACAATGGTGCTCGTGACCCACGAGATGAACTTTGCGCGGAGCGTCGCCCATGTCGTGGCCTTCATGCACAACGGCCGCATTCACGAGATCGCACCCGCCAAGGACCTGTTTGCACGCCCGCGTACCGAAGAACTGCGTCGTTTCCTCTCATCCACCTTGTGAACGCCGATATGGAGGCACTGATGAAGATCACCCGGATCGAGCCGATCCTGCTGACCGCGCCGCTCGACAGTGGACCTGTCGCCTGGTCAGGGGGCCATATTCCGATGTTCTGCGCCTGCCTGGTCCGCGTGCATACGGATGCGGGCATCACGGGTCTTGGTGAGACCTATGGTGGGCTGTTTGCGCCAGAAGCGGCGAAAGCGATCGTTGAGCATTACGAGACTATGGCCATCGGGCTCGATGCCAGCGATGTGGGTGGGGTGTGGAACCGTCTTTACATGGGGGGCTTGTTCTGGGGGAGGGCTGGTTTCGCGGTGAGCGTGCTCAGTGCCATCGAGATGGCGCTATGGGATATCAACGGCAAAGCTCTTGATCTGCCGGCGTACAAGCTGCTGGGTGGCAGGGTGCATGATCGCCTCCGCATTTATGCGTCCGGCGGCCTCGACGGTACCGCCGAGGAGTTTCGCCGGGAGCTCCAAGGCTACGTGGAAAAGGGCTTCACGGCGGTAAAGATACGCGGCGGTTATGGCCCTCGCTACGATGGCGCCCGCGCCATGCTTGCCCGCGAGACATTGGGCGAGACGCGGTATTTGATGATGGATATGGTGCAGGGGCATAATCCGCGTCCCTGGAGCGCCGCCGAAGCGATCGTCGTAGCTGAAGCGGTCGCCGATGCAGACCTGACCTGGCTTGAGGAGCCTTGCGCCGCTTACGACTACGATGGCTATGCGAAGGTCCGTGCCAAAGCGAGAATGCCCATCTCGGGCGGTGAGAGTTCGACGACCCTGCATGAATTCAAGCATTTCTTTGATCGAGCAGCGCTCGACGTTGCGCAGCCGGACGCTGCCCATTGCGGGGGCATGGCAGAGTTCTGCAGGATCGCCACCGCGGCCAATGCCGCGGGCGTGCGTGTCGTGCCTCATGCCTGGGGATCCGGACCCGCGTTGACCTCAAACTACCATGCGGCCTTCGCCACGGCGAACTGCTTCATGGTGGAGTTTCCGACAATCGAGAATCCGCTGCGCCACGCTCTGCTTGTGGAGCCGCTGCAGGTCGTTGACGGCTTTCTGCTGCCACCGACTGCACCAGGGCTTGGCCTCGAACTCACCGACCATATCATCGCGCAGTACCCCTTTAATCGCGACGCAGTGGTTCGACCACGCTTCGAACGGTCCGACCCCAGGGAATGAGCGCCCTCTGCGCTCTACTGTAGGATTTGCCGCGCAGACAACAGGTATTCGTTCGGACCACAACACAGCGATACCATGCAGGTGGGGCGCTCCCGTTTCACGTCCTATAAGATCAAGTTTCCCTGGACCGAACGTTCCCGAGGTAACTCGTCGCGTCTTCATCATCTGGAGAGATGGATTGCGCGCAGTTGAAACGGCTTTCTCGCTCTCAGTCATTCCAACCGGCGCTCACGTCCGGAAGAGCAACGCCGGCAGGTCCTTTGCTGCGCAGGACAATTTCACTTCGCCGCGATCCAAGATGAGCGCGGTATCAGCATAGACACTGCTGATCTCGACATGTTGCTCAACGAGGACGACAGCGGTGCCCCGGCGCGCCCAATCTCGCAGAAATGTCAGGATTGACGGCAGTAGCGCCTGCGCAAGACCGAGAGAGGGCTCATCACACAGAAGGACTTTCGGTTGCGCTACGAAGGCTTGGGCAAGTGCCAGCATCTGCTGCTGTCCGCCTGACAGGTTGCGAGCGGGTTGTCGCATCCGCTCGCGGAGGATCGGAAAAACGTCCAGAACCTCATCGGCGGTACGTGCGAAATCCCGCTTGTCAGGGCGGGCTGCAGCACCCAGACGCAGATTATCCCACACGCTGATCTCCGGAAAAATGCGATGTCCATCGAGGACGAGCCGAAGACCCATCCTCGCCAAGTGATCGGGCTGGAGGCCCGCTACAGTCTCGCCCGCTAGCCGGATGCGCCCATGGCTTGGATGAATGAAGCCGCCGATCGTGCGTAAAAGTGTCGACTTTCCGGCACCATTCTCGCCTGCCACAAGAAGTATCTCTCCCGCTCTGACCGCGAGATTGACATCACGGAGTACGGGGACGGTGCCATATCCCGCGGAGAGGTCTTGGACTTCAAGCATGTTCAACACTCACGAACAGCTTCTTTATATCCTTGTGCTGTCTCATTTCTCCGGGAGAGCCATGAGCGACTACACGGCCGTTCT
Organism: Chelatococcus sp. YT9; assembly: GCF_018398315.1. Lineage (NCBI taxonomy): Bacteria > Pseudomonadati > Pseudomonadota > Alphaproteobacteria > Hyphomicrobiales > Chelatococcaceae > Chelatococcus > Chelatococcus sp. YT9. The sequence goes on along the minus strand of NZ_JAHBRW010000002.1, from coordinate 1,882,180 downwards.
CCATCGCGACAATCTTGTCAGCAACGCGCCAGACGAGATCAAGGTCGTGCTCCACGATGACGATCGTGCGCCGAGCTTCGTCTCGTAACCGTCGCAGCAAGATCGCCAGCTGTGAGCGTTCTTCCTTCGAGAGGCCCGCCGCTGGCTCATCCAACAGTAAGATGTCTGCATTGGTCAGGAAAGCGCGTAGCACCTCGATGGATCGTCGCTGACCATGCGGTATGGCATCCGTGTGCAAGCTCCGCAGTTGGCTATGCAGATCCGGCAGCATATCGTGAGCAGGCTTTCCGGCTGCAACCGTTTCGCTGCCAATCGCAATGTTCTCCCACGCTGTAAGCGAGCCGAAAATTCGCGGTGTCTGAAATGTCCGTATGACACCGAGCTTGGCTATGGCAGCTGGCGACTTGGCGGAAATGTCGCTATCGCGGACGATGATGCTACCTTTATCGAGTTGGCTGAAACCGGTGATCGCATTGATCAGAGATGTCTTACCCGAACCATTGGCTCCGACTAGACCCACGATACAGCCACGCTCAACGTCGAGGCACACGTCATCAAGCGCCTTAACAGAGCCGAACGATTTGCAGGCTGCCGCAACGGAAATCGCCGGGCCCTTCGCACCCGGATCGCCGCCAGAAACGGGAAGGTCCGCCATGCTGAAGCGCAAGCCGTTGATTGGCGAAGAAGTGCGGAGATGCCTCTCCAACGTGCCGACAAGACCATCAGGCAACATCAGCATTACCAGCAGCGCGATGACGCCATAGGCTAGCAGCCGATAATCCACGAGATCGACCAACAGGACGTTCGGCACGAGGTAAAGCATATATATACCGGCAAGCGGCCCGAGAATTTGTCCGCGCCCACCGACAATAACGGCAAGAAATAGAAGAATGGACAGCTCAAGGTGGAATGCGGCGGGGCTCACGAAGCCGACGATCGGCGGATACAATGCACCGATCGCGCCCATGGTTGCGCCCGTGCTGCAAAACACGGCGCTCCGCACGAGACCGGGACGGATGCCGAGAGTCTGGGCTGCCTCCGGGCTTGCGCCGGCGACTCGAATCTTCCGCCCGAGTGCCGAACGTCGCAAGGCGACGTGCGCGATAGCAGCGCCGCAAGCCACGGCCGCGCACAGCAGTGACAGGGGCGTGAGGCTAAACAGCAGAGGCTGCTTCCATGTGCCCGCGGGGGTCGAAATCCCGTTGACGCCATTTGTAAATTCGTCAAACGTCATAAGCATCTCGGGAAAGACCATCGCGACACTGAGCGTCACGAACCCTAGATAATAGCCCTGCACCCGGAGCGCCGGTACTGCATAGATGATACTGACGAAGCAGCCAGCGAGGGCCGCACATAGCAGCGCGGCGGGCCAATACAGGCCATAGCTGGTCATCGCCATGGCCGCGGCATAGGCACCAACCCCGAAGATCGCACCTTGCCCAAACGAAGTCTGATTGGCATCGTACAGGAGAAAATTCTGTACTATAGCCAACGCAACGAGGACGTTTACGTATTGAAAACTATAGCTCCAGTAGGAGCTGCCGACCAGATCCGGGACAACCCCGGTCAGGACAGCACAGGTAAGCACGCAGGCAAGCTGACCGTTCTCGATTGTGCGTGTCATGAACATGTCGCGAAACTGCCTTCCGCTCCTGCAGATCTCATCAAACGCGACGCGCGCTATGCGCGCCGAAAAGGCCGCCCGGCCGGAGGAGGAGTATCAGCGTGAGAATGATAGTTGTCACAAGTCCCTGGAACTGGCCGCCGAGCTGATATGTTGCCAACACCGCAATGACGCCGATAACAGGCCCGCTAATCAAAGCGCCCGTCATATTTCCGATACCGCCGACGACCGCGACTACAAAGCCGGAAATGACGTAGCGGATACCGGCCTCTGGAGCGATCGATATGATTGGTGCAGCGGCATAGCCCGCCGTGCCGACCACGATGCCACCGATTGCAAATGACAGGACCTGCAGGCGACGTACACGCAGGCCCGCCGCTGCCGCAGCCTCAAGATCCTGAGACATAGCACTCAGCGCGAGGCCGGTGAGCGATTGGCGGTAGAAGATTGCAAGGCCGATAAAGCAGATAGCTGCAAGTATTGGCAGTACAAGATAAGGCATGGGCGTGAGCATGCCAAATAGGCCAAAGGAGGGGACCCTCCCTGCGAACTCGGATGACCATGGCCCCAACGTCAACAAAAGCAGTGCGCTGATAATGATGGACACGGATAAGGTCGTGATGAGCCAGGATTGCTGCTCTGCGGAGTGTCGAAGCGGCCAAAGGGTTACGGCGCCTTGGATTGCCATCAGCACACCCATGGCGGCTCCACTGACTAAAAGCCCGATGATCCAGTGAACTGTGCCATATCCGCCCTCGGAGAACTGGACGCCCAGCAGCCCACCGAGCACAAACATTCCACCCTGCGCGAAATTGAGAATATGAGTGGCACGGTAGATGACGTTGAGACTAAGGGCGATCGCAGCGAAGGCTGCGCCGAGGCCAAAGCCGCGAATGGCGATGAAGAAAATCTCATCCATTGTGACATCTCCCGCGTCACGGACCGACCCGGCGACCAAGAACGCGGTGCTAGCAGCCGCGGCGTTTCATCAGTCCGTCAACACGTACGTCATGCGGGCGCTCTACCATCGCGAGTTCCTTGTCTCCGAAAAGGAAGTGGCTCTCGCTGCTCGGGGAGATGGAGCCGTGAATGAGAGGAACCTCCCAGCCCTTGGTTTCCACCCAGCGCGCCAGTGCAACACCGTCGGTGCCTCCCGTAGCTGCGATTCCGGCCGCAAGAAGCTTCACCGCGTCATAGTATTCGCTGGCCAAGCTGACGGATAACTTATCGGACCTGGGCATAAACTCTGCGAGAGCCTTGGCAAACTGTGCATATTTGTTAGCGCCCTCGGCGTCGCCGCTGCAGTAAGTCATGCCGCGATAGGCCACGCTGTAGACATTCGCGAAGGCGTCTGGACCGGTCGAACGGACGATGGCTGGCGCGAAAACGGAGATGGCAGTTGCACCGAATACCTTCGGCTGCCAACCAATCTCCCCGAGCGTTTTCAGCATTTTTGCACCATCCTCAACAGAACTCGTGAAGAAGATGACCGCCTCGGGCTTGGCCCCGCGGAGTGATAGAATTTGGGGTGAGAGATCATCAGCGCGGAAGTGGTATTCCTGCTCGCCGGTGATCTGTAAGCCTGCTGCAGCTGCATTGGCCTTGATGGCGGCGACACCGGATCGGGACTGGCCGCCATCATCGGCGAGAAGCCCAACGCGCTGAATACCCATATCCTTCAGGGTATCAACGATGATCTTCGCGGCTGACGCTATATCGGTGTTGAAGGAGAAATGATAGGGGCCGACCTTGGGTGTCAGCGCCGTTGTGCCGGCGTTGGTGACTTGCACGATCTTGCCGGCGGTCGCGACTTCAACGGCGGGGACCGCCTCCTGACTGATGGCTGGACCGATCAAGATCTGAACGCCTTCGCGGTCGATCAATCGACGTGCTTCGCCGGCCGCTGTCGTCGGATTGGACTGTGTGTCGCCACGAATGATCTTGATCTGCCGTCCGATGACACCGCCGGCCTTGTTGATCTCTGCGACTGCGAGCTCGACGCCCGCAGTCATTGCGGCGCCGTTTGCAGCACCGGGGCCGGTTGTCGAAGGAAGAAGCCCTAGTTTGATGACGTCTTCTGCTGACGCTCCGCCGATTGTGGCGATCGCCGCAAGGACGGATGCCACAACCGTGCCGGCTTTCACCAGGTTCCGGAAGCCAGACATTGGGATGTGCCGCGCGGCGTCACGTCCAGGATATGCTTTTACCGCTTGGACAGCCATATTACCCCTCCCGTGGATCCGTTATTATTGGTCGGCCGACGCCTGATGACGTGTTCGCTGGTCGATGCATTTTTGTACAGTTGTTAGAATATTTCGTCAAGGTGACTTGGCCCATGATCGTGATGATGCGAACCTCCACGGGAATGGGCGGACGCATGCACCTGGATTGTGCTTGCAATTTTTCGAACTATCATTAGAAATATGGGAGCGCATCGTACTGATCGCTCCGACGCGATGCGGAGTGCAGCGCCGCTGTCTGCGAGCGACAGCTCAAGCCAGGCCGGGTGGGTCCCGCTCCTAAATGGTTCGACCTATTAGCTGGAGATCGAAATGGAGAGTAAGCCCGCCATCGACGGCGCGCACCGCAGTGAGCCGGATTTTGATGTCGTTGTAGTCGGGGCGGGAATAGGGGGGCTTTATGCGATCCATAAGCTAGCGCAGTTAGGATTTTCGGTCCGCGGCCTGGAAATGGCACCGGAAGTGGGTGGTGTATGGTATCACAATCAGTATCCCGGCGCTCGCGTCGATGTCGAAAGCATCGACTATTGCTATTATTTTTCGCCCGAGCTGTTCCAGGAGTGGAATTGGACCGAACGCTATGCCAGTCAGCCGGAAATATTACGATATCTTAATCACGTTGCAGATCGGTTTGATCTCCGCAACAAGATAGAATTCGGGACCCGCCTGGTCTCGGCGCATTGGCATTCGAATAGCTGGCACTTGACAGCCGCTAACGACGTCCGGCTGACATGTCGTTTTCTGGTGATGGCGACCGGCAACCTATCTGCCGCGCGAAAGCCGGACTTCCCGGGTCTCGATGATTTCAAAGGCGAGTGGGTTCAGAGCTCTCAATGGCCTCGCGAGGTGCGTCTCAAAGGGCGCCGTGTGGGGCTCGTCGGCACCGGGTCTTCCGGCATCCAATGTGTTCCTGCTATTGCGCGCGTGGCGGACCACCTGATAGTTTTCCAGCGTACTGCCAATTATTCCGTTCCGGCACAAAACAGCCCAGTCGATGATGCGTTGATCGCTCGTATTCGTGAGGATGTTCCTGCGGCGCGGGCGTATCTACTATCAACGCCGGTCGGCACACATATGAAAATCGGGTCCCATATGCGGGACGGACGCGCGGCGAAAAGTCTGCGAGAAGCCGAGCAACTGGCGGAACTTGAGCGAGCCTGGCAAACAGGCGGCCATTCCATGACCAGCGTCTTTTGCGACCAGAACGTGGATCCTGAAGCAAATGAGATTGTTTCCTCCTTCGTCAGGAATAAGGTCAGAGAGGCCGTCAAGGATCCGACTGTCGCGGCGAAACTCATGCCAACTTCCTATCCGATCGGTACCCGCCGGCTTTGCGTCGACATTGACTATTATGAAACTTACAATCGATCCAACGTTACGCTGGTTGATCTGGCCGATGAGCCCGCCGTATGTCTCTACGAGAACGGGCTTCGCACAACAAAGCGAGACTACGAGATCGACCTTCTCGTTTTCGCGCTCGGCTTCGAGGCGTTCAGTGGCCAATTGAACCAGATCGACATCCGCAACGATGAAGGCGCGCGGCTCGCTGACAGCTGGACGCGAGGGCCCCAAGCGTACCTTGGCATAGCAGTGGCGGATTTCCCCAACCTGTTTGTTCTGACAGGCCCTGGTAGTCCCGCGGTCCTGGCCAATTTGTTCATCGCCAATGAGCATCATGTGGACTGGGTGGCAGATCTCATGACGTACATGGCTCGTCATGGCCATCGTACGGTGACCGCGACGCAAGAGGCGCAGCAGGCCTGGCGGGAACATGTGAACGATCTGGCTCGCCCGCTTCTTCGCTTTAACACGAAGAACTACATGGTTCACGTCAACGAGGACGATCAGAGTCGCTATTACGTGCCCTATGTGGGAGGCTTTGATCGCTATGTCCGGCACTGTGACAGGGTGGCCGCGCGAGGTTATCCCGGCTTCGTCTTTGACAAGGGTCTGGCGAGCGAGACGGCGCTGAACGCGTCGCCGGAAGATCCGACCGTGGGGTTTACGTCGTGAGGGAGAACTCACCTATGGATGATCTCCAGCGTTTGCTCGCCGAGCAGGCCTGCCAGCGCCTGTGTATCGAGTTCCACATCAAGATCGACAGCTGCCGTTACAGCGAGATCGAGTTGATGTTCACTGAAGATGCAGTCTGGCATCATCTAAAGACGACCTTCAGCGGAAAAGACGAAATCTGCACCTACCTTCGGAGCAAGTCTCCGTATCCCATCGTGCGGCACCTGCTCACCAACAGCCTTATAGAGCTCCACGACGAGAGTACCGCGAGTGGTATCTGTTATGTCACGTTGTTCTATGCGCTGCCGTCGTCCGAAACGCCGCGCTTGCAAGCGCCCGTCATTCTGGTGACATATCACGATACGTTTCGGAGAACGGAAGGGAGCTGGAAGTTCTCATCGCGGAGGCCAGTGGTTACCATGGTGGCGCCAGAGTTCGCGGATGTTATCAACACCAAGGCCGATGAGGTGCGGGTACTCGGACGCGCGATTTCCGACGACGCCAGGGGACCCGTTTCATGACCCATACGCGATCCGCAGAAGGAGTGAGGGAGCAAGGGGCACGGCGCGATGGAACGGCCCTTGTCGTAGGCGGCACGCGCGGTATCGGTAGGGCCGTGTGTCTGGCGTTGGCGCCCAGTTTCCAAACGGTGGCGGTGATGTATCGCCAGGACGAGGCGGCGGCCGACGCCGTGGCGCGGGACATTGTGCAGCTTGGAGCGAAGGCTCAGCTGCTCAAGGCCGACATCCGTGATGCAGATCTGGTCGCAACGCTGATCGGCCGGCTCACCGGCGATCCGCGCTTGGACCTCCTGGTGCATAGCGCCGGAGCGAGGACACAGTGGGCGCCCATACGCGACATGCAGTCGGATGATTGGCGTGCCTATCTCGACAACGACCTGAACGGCTTTTTTAATGTCGTCAGTCCCGTGCTCAAGATCATGCATAATCAACGTAGCGGGAATATCGTCGCGATTACGTCCATTTCGGCGCGGGCCGCTTCGCCGTTCTCAGGCCAGAGCGCGGCTGCGAAGGCCGGCGTCGAGGCCATGATCAGAGTGATTGCCCGCGAGGAGGGGCGACATGGCATCCGGGCGAATGCCGTCGCTGCAGGATTGACCGATACCGAACAGGGGCATGATGCCATCCGTCATTGGGGACGAGAGACGGCAGAGCGGATCATAGCACAGTCCGCCTTGTCCAGAATGGGCACGGCGGCAGAGGTGGCGCAGGTCGTCGCCTTTCTTGCGTCGCCGGCGGCGAGTTATGTGACCGGCCGCACCCTGGCCGCCGATGGCGGACAGTTCATCAGCGGATAAGGGGAGATGTGACGAATGGCGGGCGGGTTCGACGAGTTCCGTCTCGGGCAGCAATTCGGCTTGACGGACGAGCAGGTCCAGCTATGCGAGCATGCGAGCGACTATTTTCGAGCAACACTCTTTCCATTGCAACAGCGGATGGACGACGAGGAGTGGTGGCCCGGCGATATCTTTCGGGACGTGGCGGGGATGGGCTACCTCGGAACCACGGTTCCTGAGGATTACGGGGGGCAGGGGCTCGATTACCTTTCCTCGGGCCTCATCTGCGAAGTCATGGCCTATTGGAACCCGGCATTCGCATTCAGTTGGCTCAATGCCGACAATCTTGTCATCGACAATCTCTATCGCAATGGCAATGAAGAGCAGCGGCGGCGTTTTCTGCCCGGCCTCTGCAAGGGGGACATCATTGGCGCTCTCGGTATGACGGAGCCGGGCGCCGGTTCCGACGCCCTCGGCTCGATGAAGACGAGTGCCCGGCGCGCCGGAGACCACTATGTCGTTAACGGCTCAAAGATGTTTATAACCAACGGGCCGATTGCCGATATCGTGCTAACTTACGCGCGAACCGATCCTACATTGGGCCCGTCCAAGGGCATTTCCGCGTTGATCGTGGAGAAGGACACGCCCGGCTTTGGCGTGGCCCAGAAGCTCGATAAGATGGGGTTCCGCGGCAGTCCAACCGGGGAATTACTGTTCGAGGATTGCAAGGTTCCGGTTGCCAACAGGGTCGGCCGAGAAAATGACGGCCATATCATCATGCACAGCGGGCTGGACCTGGAGCGGGTCATGTCGGCGATGCTCTGCATTGGACCTGCGCGTCGTGCGCTTGATCTGGCCATTGACCACGCGAAACTGCGCGTGCAGTTCGGGAAGCCGATCGGTTCCTTTCAAATGATACAGGCCAAATTGGCCGAGATGTATATCGCCTTGGAAAGTGCTCGCACGTTTGTCTACCGTGTCCTTGACATCTGCGGGTCCACTCCGGAGACGGATCTGGGTCGGGGGCGCGTCCACAGGCTTGCCGCAGCCGCTCTCTTCCAGGCAGCGGAGGCGGGAAAATTTGTCATGGACGAGGCCGTGCAGATCCATGGCGGATCCGGATATATGCGGGATACGGAGGTGAATCGCCTGTACCGGACCACGAAAGTGATGGAGATTGCGGCAGGGTCGCAAGAGATCCGGCGGTTGATTATCGCGAGCGACTTGCTCAAAGCTTGAGTTTTGTGCTTTCGCTGCGGCGATGGCGGGCGAACGGGGACAGCCACGCTCATGTGGCAGGGCTAGGCGGTATGGTGACAGACGTTAAGGGGAAGAGTTCAGCCACGCGGGGGCCTTCGCGCCGGCGGGACAGGGATGCCACGGACGGGCTTACCAAGGCCGAGATCTCGCGGGAGCGCGTCTTGGCAGCCGCCGCACGCATTTTCAGTGAACGCGGCTATGCCGGCACCACCATGCGCGCTATCGCCAAGGAGGCCGATCTGCAAGCCGGCAGCCTCTATTATTACTACCCCTCAAAAGAGCTCCTGATCGAAGCCGTTCTCGGCATGGGCGTGCACGGCGTGTCAACGGCCGTTTACACCGCCATTGCCGACCTCCCGCCGAGCTCAACCTATGCCGACCGGATTCGCGCTGCGATCTCCGCGCATCTCCACAGCATCCTTGAGTTTGGCGACTATGCGCTTGCCTCCCGCCGCGTTCTGGGGCAGGTGCCGCCAGAGGTTCGCCGTAAGCATGTGCTACGGCGTGATGCGTATGGAGAGTTCTGGGTGAAACTCCTGGAAGCTGCCCATGCGGCGGATGAATTGCGCAGCGACGTGGATCTGAAGCTCGCGCGCACCTTCATGCTCGGCGCCCTCAATTCGGCGCTTGAGTGGTATCGCCCAAACGGGATGCCGATCAGCGAAGTGGCGACGCAGTTTACGACGCTTATTGCCGAAGGCCTGTTTCGGGAGCGATCTGACAGGGCCTGAGCGCGTCGGTACGAGACACAGCGTCCTCGTATTGGCGTTCCTTGATATTCCACACAGTTGGACCGGCGCAGAATTTTGCGTGCCTTTTCGGCTCGCATTATATTCTAACAGATGTTAGGAAATAGACGCGCCATAGAGCGCGCCGCCCCCGGGGAGGGGACATGACTGATTTCGAGATGCCACGAGAGGCTACTGAGATCTGCGACGCGCTGTTGAGGTTCGTCGATCAGGTGGTCATTCCTCTCGAGAAACAAAACGCCGCACAGCTTTCTAACGAACGTACGATTTTTGATGCTGATGGACGTTATGCCGATTGCGTGCTCGCCTTGCGCAAGCACGTGCGCATGAAGGCTGCAGAGGCGGGTTTCTACACCATGCTCGGTAGCGAGGAACTGGGCGGCGGCGGGCTGGGCGCCGTGGTCGCAGCGTGGGTGCAGCTGAATATCGCACGCCGCTACGGACCGGAGCGCCATCTTATCCACCACGTCGTGGTGCCATCGCCGTTTACCAACGGTCTGTCTCCCGTGCTCCGCTACATGCAGCCGGAATTGCGAGAGGCCTATCTTCCGGCCATTGCGAGTGGCGAGCGTACATTGTGTTTTGCATTGAGTGAGCCGGACGCGGGGTCGGATCCGCAGGCAATGCGTACGCGCGCCGTGCGGGAGGGCGATCATTGGGTGATTACCGGTACCAAGCAGTGGATCACCAACAGCCCTTACGCAGACCATGCGGTTGTTTTCGCGGTGACAGATCCGGAGGCCGCCGAAGCCCGCAAAGGGGGGATCACCGCATTCTTCGTTAATACCAATTGTCCCGGATTCAGCGTCACCAGCGTTGTACCTTTGATGGGGCATGCGGGCGGCGATACGGGCATTGTGGCCATCGAGGGCTTGCGCATACCCGACAGTCATCGCGTAGGCGCGGTTGGCGAGGGCCTCGCGGTGGCGATGCAGGGCATCAACGCCGGCCGCCTAGGTATGTCGGCCACCTGCGTCGGATATGCCGAATGGGCGCTCGCCGCGGCAACCGACTACGCGCGCACGCGACGAACCTTTGGCCGGCCAATCGCCGCGCATCAGGCTGTTCAGTTTCACCTGGCGGATATGGCCATGGATATCTTCGCCAGCAAAAGCATGCTGCTGACCTGCGCCGCACGCGTCGATGCCGGCTTGCCGGCGCGTGGCGAGGTAGCAATGGTCAAATGCTCCGCAACGGAAATGCTTTCGCGCTGCATGGATCGCGCCATTCAGGTGCACGGGGCCATGGGGCTGACGAATGAATTGCGGCTCGAGGCCGGGTATCGATTTGCTCGGATCATGCGAATTCCCGATGGAACCGGCGAAATGCAACGGCGCACTGTCGCTTCTGAGCTGTTGCGAGGCAGTCTCTCGCTCTGAAGCCTTGTTGCTCACCATAGACGGAGTTTGAGGAGAGAAACGATGGCATTCAGCAAGAGCGATCAACATCGTGAGATCGAGGATGCTGTTGGGCGGATCTGCGGTGATTTTGACGACAGCTACTGGCTGTCCAAGGACCAAGAGGGAGCCTTTCCTCACGACTTCTACCAGGCTATCGCCAGTGGCGGCTGGCTGGGCATAGCCATGCCCACGGCTTATGGCGGCGCAGGTCTCGGTATCAGCGAGGCCGCCATTATGATGCGCACGATAGCCCAATCTGGCGCTGGCATGTCTGGGGCATCGTCGGTGCATATGAACATCTTTGGGCTCCAGCCCGTCGTCGTATTCGGAACAGATGAACAGAAGGAGCGTTTTCTGCCGCCGCTTATCCAAGGGAAGGAAAAGGCATGCTTCGCCGTTACAGAACCTGACGTCGGGCTCAACACGACCCGCATCAAGACTCGCGCGGTGCGGGAGGGCGAGCGATATCTGCTCAGCGGCCAGAAAATCTGGATCTCAACGGCTCAGACCGCGGACAAGATGTTGATTTTGGCCCGCACGAGTGAGGCAGAGAAGGGCAGTACACGCGGCCTCAGCCTCTTCTACACGGATCTCGATCGCGCCAAAATCGAGGTGCGTGCCATTCATAAGCACGGTCGTCATGCCGTTGACTCCAACATGCTCTTTCTGGACCGCGTCGAGGTTCCGGCATGTGACCTGATTGGGATAGAGGGGGCCGGCTTCAAACAAATCCTGCATGGTATGAACCCGGAGCGTATCCTTATCGCCGCCGAGGCAGTTGGGCTCGGGCATGCGGCGCTTCGACGGGCTTCTGCCTACGCACGCGAGCGCGTTGTCTTCGATCGGCCGATTGGACAGAACCAAGGCATCCAACATCCCTTGGCGCGTTGCTGGATGAACTTGGAAGCCGCATGGCTGATGGTCCTGGAAGCGGCGCGCCTCTATGACGCCGGTGAGGATTGCGGCGCCGAGGCCAATACAGGCAAGTACCTAGCAGCCGAAGCAGCTTACGAGAGCTGCCAGACCGCGGTCATGACACTCGGCGGAATGGGGTATTCGGCAGAATATCACGTTGAACGTTATCTACGTGAAAGCCTTATACCAAGGATCGCGCCGATCAGCCCGCAGATGATTCTTAATTTCGTCGCCGAGAAAGTACTTCTTCTTCCGAGATCATACTAACGTGACAGCACATACGGAAGAGTAATCGCGCTCGCGCCTATGCGGAGACCTCCATGTCAATCCATGCGTCTGTCGCCGTCCATGACGGTATTGCCGTCGTTACCCTCGATAATCCGCCGGTTAACGCTCTTTCGTTCGGGCTGCGCAGAAATCTGTTTGCTGCTCTGACGGATCTCTCCGGCGCCCAGGATGTCAGAGCCATCGTTCTTACAGGCGCTGGAACCTTCATAGCTGGTGCAGATATCGCGGAACTGGGAAAGCCTCCTCAAACGCCGACAGTGGCTGACATCATCGCTCTTTTGGAAAGTATTGAGAGGCCCACGGTCGCCGCAATCCATGGCAGCGCTCTCGGCGGGGGGCTCGAGGTGGCAATGGCCTGCCATTATCGTGTCGCCGATGCCGCCGCGAAACTGGGCTTGCCGGAGGTTCGGCTGGGGATCATTCCTGGTGCGGGAGGCACACAGCGTCTGCCGCGATTGGTGGGGCCACTCAAGGCGCTCGATATGATCGTTGGTGGACGTGTTCTCGATGCGCGCGAGGCGGCGGATGTTGGACTCGTGGATGCGGTCTCGGAAGGCAATGTTGTGCACGACGCGATCGCCCTTGCTCGAGCCCGCGTCGAACTTGGCGGTCGTCATGTAGCCGTGCGCGATCGCGAGGAGGCAATCGCGGAAGCGATGCGGGATGTCGCCAGCTTTGATATCGCTTGCCAGGCCGCTCTCGCCAAGAAGCGGGGGATGCGTGCTCCCGAGTTGGCCGCGGTTTCCATCAGGAACGCCTTGATCATGCCGATTGATGAGGGGCTCGCGGCAGAGCGGGAGTTTTTCCTCCAGTTGGTCGCTTCGGCGGAATCTCAGGCGCTACGGCATCTCTTCTTCGCCGAGCGGAAGGCAGGAAAATACGACTGCGCAGGAGCGGTCCGTGAGGTCCGGAAGGTGGGTGTGATCGGTGCCGGCACGATGGGGCGCGGCATTGCCATGGCATTCCTCAATGCTGGCTTTTCAGTTGTGCTCGCCGAGGAGGGAGATGAGGCGTTGCAGCGGGGGCTCGCGGCTATTACCGATAGCTACGCGGGTTCCCTGCGTCGCGGATCGCTCGGCCAATCGCAGGCCGCTGCGCGGCTCGCCAGAATAACCGGTGCTGTTGGTCTTGAGGCGCTCGTCGGATGCGAGCTGATTATTGAGGCCGTCTTCGAAGACATGGCGCTGAAGAAAAGTATTTTTGCGGCACTCGGGAATATCATGCCTGCCGGCGCGGTTCTGGCGACAAATACGTCCTGGCTAAACGTGGACGAGATCGCCGCCTCTAGTGGCCGGCCCCGCGATGTTATTGGCCTGCATTTCTTTTCACCCGCCAACGTCATGAAATTGCTTGAGGTCGTCCGCGGGGCCGAAACCTCGCCTGATGTCGTCGCCAGCGCCATGGCCGTCGCGAAACGTATAGGCAAACTGCCGGTTGTCGTGGGGGTGGGCTACGGCTTCGTCGGAAACCGCATGCTCGCTGCGCGCGCTGCGGAGCTGGAAAGTCTGATGCTCGAGGGCGCTATGCCAGCACAGATCGATCAGGCATTTCGCGACTTCGGCTGGCCCATGGGACCGTTCGAGATGACCGATCTTGCTGGGCTCGACATTGGCTGGCGTAACCGAAAGGCTCACGGTAAGACAGCGCCTATCGCTGATGCGCTGTGCGAAGCTCAACGCTTTGGCCAGAAGAGTGGTCGCGGCTTTCATCTTTATCCCGACGGTGCACGGCGCGGCGCGCCGGACCCCGATGTTGAGGCCCTGATCCGCCGCATGGCAGATGCGGCTGGTGTGAGCCAGCGACTGGTGCCGGCCGGGGAGATCATCGAACGCACGCACTACCCTTTGGTCAATACAGGCGCCCTGGTGATCGAGGAAGGCATCGCGCGCAGCGCGTCAGACATTGATGTCATCTGGGTGAACGGCTACGGCTTCCCCGCGGCACGTGGCGGTCCGATGCATTGGGCCGTCAACGTGGGCCTGCCGCATATTGTGAACCGCCTGACGGCTTACTATGAGGCGACAGGACACGAGCACTTTAAGCCGGCGGCTCTTCTAGCCCGGTTGGCGAGCGAAGGCCGCGTGTGGGCTGAGGGCGCGTGACGCTGGTCGCCACGTCGAACCACGGCCTATGACTATGCGGGTGCGCCTTCTGGAGCACTGGCGAAACCCTCTTGCATCAGGGCGGCGATCCGGTCGGCAGAAACGCCGATTTCCTGCAAGATCTCGATGGTGTGTTCGCCCGGTCCAGGCGCCGGTGCACGCAAGCTCGGCGCAAGGCCGTCCAGCTGAACGAGGAGATTGGCGACCGGCAGTGTCCCGAACGCGCCTGTTATAGCGGCGGCGCCAAGCGCGCCGCTCGCGGCGATTTGAGGGTCGGTGATCGCTTGGCGTGGCGAGAGAACCGGGCCCGCAGGAATGCCAGCCTCCTCAAGCGCAGCAATGGCGGCTGAGCTTGTCCGCATGGCGGTCCAGTCGCTCATGATCTGCGAGAGTGGCTCGCTGTTGCGTCCACGCGAGGAGTCGGAAGCGAAGCGCGGGTCCGACGGCAACTCGGGCCTGCCAACGAGCCGTGACCATCGCCTGAACATGGCGTTGCCCACCACCTGCACGGCAACCGAGCCATCTTGTGTTGGGAAGAGATCGGACGGTGCCGAGAACGGGCTACGGTTGCCGAAGGGCTTCCTGTCAACACCCGTAGCCGCAGCTTCGATATGAGCCGCATTGATGAAAGTCATGGCCGTTGCCAAAAGCGAGGCCTGAACGTTCTGCCCTTCACCTGTTTGGGAGCGATGAATAAGTGCGGCAAGGGTGCCTACGGCGCCGGCGAGGCCTGTGCCGTAGTCGACATACGAGCTGGCGGACCGGGAAGGATGTTCGCTCTGTCCTCCCAGAAACGCAGCGCCGCTCATCCCTTGCGCGACAGCATCAAAGCCGGTCTTCATGGACAGCGGCCCCCTGATGCCGAAAGCGGACAGGTTGGTCGCGATGATATTCCGCTTCAAGGCGCGCAATGTGGGGTAATCAAGCCCGTAGCGCGCCAGAGCGTTGACCGGCATGTTGGTGACAACGACATCGGCCGTCCGTATCAAGGCCTCCATGATTTTCCGGCCCTGCTCGGAAGCAGTGTCGAGAGCCACCGATTTCTTGTTGCGGTTGAGCTGGAGAAAGAGTGCGCCATCCCCGCGCGGGGTCACGGGCACCAGTTTGCGATCCTCACCGCCGCCGACCGGCTCGATCCGGATGACTTCCGCGCCGAGGTCTCCGAGTATGGAGGCACAATAGGGCCCAGCGATGTAACGGCTGAAATCCAGCACCCTCAGCCCGGCGAGAACTGAAATCTCGGCGCCCCCCTGCTGCGCGCCACAGGCTGACTGCGTCATGGATGCAGGCCGTCTGCCTTGAGGAAGTCGGGCCGGCGTTTTTCTCGAAAAGCCGCCAATCCCTCGGCGAGGTCTTCCGAGCCGAAGCAGATCGACTGGTTGAGGGCTTCGAGATCGAGCGCGGCCGGTAGTGTCGCAGGATCAGCGCGCAGCATCCTGCGGAGTTGCAGGAGGGCATGAGCGGGCATCTCGGCCAACGTTCTTGCCCGGGCCAGCGCCACATTCCAAAGGGCGCCGTCGTCCGCCACCGCGTCAACAAGACCGCTGGCTAGAGCATCATCGGCCTGAAAGTTTCGCGCGTCGATCAGCGCTCGCCGTGCCGCCACACCACCGATGCGGCGGGGTAGGCTAAAGGTGATGCCGCAATCCGGCAGAACCCCAAGTTTCAGGAAGGGGAATCCGATGGTCGCGCTTCGAGCCATCACGATCTCGTCGCACAGCAGGGCTAAGCCGGCGCCAGCTCCGAGACAATAGCCACTTACAGCTGCCACTAAAGGTTTGGGGCTGTTGTGAAGCTGCAGCGCGAGTTCAGTCACTGCTAGCATGGTGCGGTGTGCACTTTGCCCGGCGACGTGTTCAGCCACGTGCGAGAGATCACCGCCGACCGAGAAGTTGCCCCGGTCGGCGCCGATTACGATAGCCCGCACGCGGGGAATGGCGTTCAAGCGCTGCAGGGCTTGTGCGAGGTCCGCACGCGTCTGCCCATCCAGTGCGTTCCGGCACTCTGGATCGTGCAGGACGATCCTTGCGACAGCACGATCGAGGACTTCGTCTATGACCTTAGCCATGCACCGACTCCTCCTCTGCAGGGCAAAGGAATATTTTCTAACATTAGTTAGTTAATTGATGGGGAGGTGGATTGACAAGGGGCTCTATCGCGAAATTTCAAGTGCGGGTGGAAAATGGGCCTGTATAAGAGATTCTGCGAGTGGGGGACTACACCGACGTGAGGCCGTTGACAGTATTATTCTAACAAGTGTACAAAAATTGAGGAGGAACGTTGTGGGTCCCATAGGAGGGGGAGAGATGTCCATGTCTCCCGGCCAGCAAACTATTCCCGAGGTGCTGTTCGCTGCAGCTGACGCTCACGGCCCAGCAGCTGCGATTGTCGCAGATTCGAGAATTATCAGCTACATAGCGCTTCTCGATCGTGCGCTCCCGGCCGCGGCAGTGCTGCAGCGCCGTGGGATCGGCAAAGGCGACCGGGTTGCCGTATGGCTTCCCAATTCGGCGGAATGGATCGAGGCGGCGTTGGGCATCACGCTGATCGGCGCGGTCATCGTGCCCATTAGCACACGGCTTAAGGCACAGGAAGCCGCCTATATGCTCCGAAAGGCGGGCGCGCGGGCGGTGCTCGCTCCGCAAAGCTTCCTTGGGGTCGACTATTTGGCAATGCTCGATGGGCAGGAGCTGCCCGAACTTGCCGTGCGGCTCCAAACTGATTTCAAGGGTGGAGGCGAATGGGATAGCGCATTGGCCGCGGTTGACGCGAGCGCGAAGTCAGCGGCTCGGGTCGCCGCGCGTGCCGTGGCCCCGGATGATGTCGCAGAGATCATTTTCACGTCCGGAACAACCGGCTTTCCCAAGGGTGTCATGTTGCGACACCGCCAGATCGTCCGGGTTTACAGTTTATGGGCTGACGGAACAGGCCTTACTGCAGGAGATCGGTACCTCATCATCGCTCCGATGTTCCACTCGTTCGGGTTCAAGGCCGGGGTTGTCGCGTCCATTCTCAAAGGGGCGACAATGTACCCTGTACAAACCTTTGACGCGCCCAAGGCGCTCGAGATGATCGAGGCAGAAAAGATCACGGTCATGGGAGGGCCGCCGACGATATTCTCATCATTACTCGACCTGAACAAGACGGCGGGGCGTGACATTTCAAGTCTGCGCAGCGTCGCGACAGGGGCCAACATGGTTTCTCCGCAATTGATCAAGGCACTCCAGCAGGATGTCGGTGTTGACATTGTGGTCAACGCTTATGGACTGACGGAATCCTCCGCTCTCGTCGCGATGAGCCGGCAGGATGATCCGGTAGAACTTATCGCGACGACGGCCGGCCGCGCCATTGATGGCGTCGAGATCCGCTGTGCCGATGAGCTCGACAGGCCCCTTCCAATAGGCGAAGCCGGCGAGATTCAAGTGCGGGGTCACAATGTCATGTCCGGCTACTTCGAGGATGCCGAGGAGACTCACAAGGCCTTTACTGTCGATGGCTGGCTGAAGACCGGGGATATTGGTTCGCTCGACGAAGCGGGCTATCTCCGGATCGCTGATCGACTGAAAGATATGTTCATTGTGGGAGGCTTTAACTGTTACCCGGCAGAGATTGAAAAGCTCATGCTCGCGTATCCCGGCCTAAGGGAGGTGGCGGTGATAGGCGTCGCGGATGACCGTATGGGGGAGGTTGGCAAGGCTTTCGTCGTGCCGCGCGATGCGAGCACGTTTGACACAGGAGATTTTACGGCCTGGTGCCGGAAAACGATGGCAAACTACAAAGTGCCGCGCTTTGTCGAGGTCATCGAGGCGTTGCCCCGCAACTCGATGGGGAAGGTGCAGAAGTTCCAGCTGCGATAATCTCACATGCGCTCCGCCAGTCTGATACGTAAGCGAAGAGGATCCCCGCGAAGTGTTCAAGCACGACTACAAGCAGATCCTCTTTGAGAGGAAGGGACGCGTCCTGCGTGTCACGCTCAACCGACCGGAAAAACTGAACGCGGTGGGCGGAGAGCTGCATCACGATCTATCATGTCTGTTTCAGGACCTGGCTTCAGATGCTCAATCGGATGTGATCGTATTGACCGGCGCCGGCAACGCCTTCAGCGCCGGTGGCGATCTCGACTATCTCAGTGCTTGTCATGAAGATCCGGCGCGCTTCGCGCGCTCAGTGCGCGAAGCTAAGCAGATCATCAATGGTCTGCTCGACTGTGATAAGCCTATCATTTGCCGCATGAATGGCGACGCCGTGGGTCTCGGTGCCACCATCGCCTTGTTCTGCGACATCATCATCGCTGCGGACACAGCACGGATCGGTGATCCACACGTCAAGGTGGGCCTCGTTGCTGGCGATGGTGGGGCTGTCATTTGGCCCCAACTCATCGGATACGTACGAGCCAAGCAGTATCTCATGACAGGTGACCTGATAACGGCTCAGGATGCGTGCGGCATGGGCCTCATCAATTTTGCGGTACCGCCTGCAGAGCTCGAAGCCAAGGTCGAGGAATGGACCGAGCGGTTAACCCGTGGTGCAACGCTGGCAATTCGGTCGACCAAGTCGACGATCAATATTGGGTTGAAGCAGCTCGCCTCTGCCATCCTCGATGCAGGGCTCGTGGCAGAGACGCTATCCGGCCAGACGGATGACCATCGAGAAGCTATTGCGGCGTTTCGTGAGCGGCGCGCTCCTCGTTTCCAGGGACGCTAGATCCCTGCCTCGGAAAACGACAGGAATGTCACGAACGTCTTCTGAGCGATCGAACGGCAATCTCGGGAACCGTCAACGTTCGATGCTGCGCGAGGCGCAACACCAGCAACCATGGAGTGAGGGATGACCGCGGAAACGGCAGTCATTGTATCGTTCGCGCGTACGCCCATCGGCAAGGCCGGACGTGGCGCCCTGTCCGGGCTCCATCCCGCAACGCTATGCGGGCATGCTGTTGCCCAGTCTCTCTCGCGTGTTCGCATTGAGCCGGCCGTTGTCGAGGAGGTCGTCAATGGCTCGGCGGTTTCCGCAGGGCCGGCCATCGGCAACATGGCGCGGCTGGCGGCTTTGCGGGCCGGGCTTCCAACTTCGATTTCTGCTGCCAACGTCACGCGCGCTTGCGCGTCAGGACTGCAGGCTATCACGACCGTCGCTCATCGGATCATGGCGGGCGACATCAGCGTGGCCGTTGCGGCTGGTACTGAAACCATCTCTCTTCAGCTCGATCCTCAGTTCCCCAACCTTCGGCAAGAAGAATGGCTTGCAGCGCATCTAGCTGACATCTACATGCCGATGATCGATACAGCAGAGGTCGTTGCGCGGCGTTATCGAGTTTCGCGAGAGGACCAGGATGCCTATGCGCTGGAAAGCCAGCGCCGGACGAGCGCCGCGCAAGTTGCCGGTCGTTTCGACGCCGAAATAGCCCCCCTGCAGGCGGGGGATGATGCCCTTTCTCCTTTGAGCCGAGCGGCTTCACTTGTGCGGGATGAGGGGAACCGTCCCGACACGACGGCCGAAGGATTGGCTGGTCTTGCGCCTGTCCGTGGGCGGGGATTCACGGTTACGGCTGGGAATGCGAGCCAGCTCTCCGATGGTTCGGCGGCCGTGACGATGATGTCGGAGCGCGAGGCGGAGACGCGCGGGCTTGAGCCGCTCGGAATTTTTCGGGGGTTCGCGACCATCGGATGCGCACCGGACGAAATGGGCATCGGGCCGGTACTCGCTGTACCAAAGCTCCTTAAACGGTTCGGTTTGAGCGTCGATGATATCGACTTGTGGGAGTTGAACGAGGCCTTTGCAAGCCAAGTCGTGCATTGCGCGCGTGTTCTTGGCTTGCCCTCGGAACGGCTTAATGTCGATGGCGGAGCGATCGCCATCGGGCATCCTTACGGGATGTCGGGCGTGCGCCTTGCTGGGCATCTCCTGGTCGAGGGACGGCGGCGCGGAGCGCGATGGGGAGTGGTGACAATGTGCGTGGGGGGAGGCATGGGCGCGGCCGGGCTGTTCCAGATGCGCTGAAGGGCTCGGCCGTTTCACGCAAGGCTTGCTCTGCCGTCGGGCTCAGGGAAGCGGTGCATACGCGTGGAGAGATGAGCTACCAATGGGCGGTGAGTTCACGCAGATGGGCGAGGTCTTTCCTGAGGAACGGAAGGACATCATCGCCCATGCGCTGGGGGCCGCCGTCGGGATTCGAGTATTCCGCGGGCAGACATAAGGTTCCCCGGAAGCCAATTCGGTGCAGACAATCGGCAAATTCGCCCCAGGAATAGGCGCCGTGGCGATGCGTGGTCCATCTGACCTTGAATAAAGCCTCGTCCTCCGGACCATTGACGCGGGTCCGGTAGGCACTTTTGAAGTTTACCAGACCGTAAAGATGATCCTTGATGATGTCGACCGCCAGAGAGACAGGCTCGCCATCCAGCGCGCAATGGGCCATATCGAGGACTGCACAGACATGGCGAGGCTCATATCGTCCAAGCAGATGAAGGAGCCCGGTACTGCTCCCGATGAAGAAGCCGTAGTGATTTTGGACGCCGATGGTAACATTGTGCCTGTCAAGCGCTGGCAAAAGCGCGTCAAAGCTTCGCTGATGGTTCTCCAGAGCTTGGCGATAGCCAATCTGCATGTCGATCGGCGCCATCACGCGGATCAGTGGTATGCCCGCGTCGCCGCAAGCTGCAATCATCGCCACATCCGCGGCGCTCGCAATGCTTGCAATCGTCAGGCCACGCGCTGCGAATATCCTCGACGCGTCCTGCAGGCCGGCGGCTGCAGTCTCGGGGGTTACCTGGTAGCCCGGACGCACCGCGAGCTCAACGCCATCAAGGCCGATGGCCGCGAGCTTGTCGGCGAGTTCAGGCAAACTCTCGGAAAGCCAGGGTTTGGTGAAGACCGTAATGGGCACCGCGCACATAGATGATCTCCCTAACCCTTCAGTCCCGTCGCCGCGATACCCTCAATCAACCGCCGCTGGAAGATGAAGAAAACGACGAAGAGCGGCACGAGGGACAGCAGAGACATGGCAAGTAGCGGTCCCCACGAAGACGCCCCCTTGGACGACATCAGGAGATTCAATCCCTGCGGAACGGTATACTTATCCATCGACGTGAGATAGACCAGCGGCGACAGAAAATCCTCGTAGGTCCAGATGAAGGAAAAAACCGCTGTTGTGACCAAGGCCGGTGTGAGTAACGGCAGGATAATCGACCAGTAAATACGTATTGGTCCGGCGCCATCGACGGTCGCCGCTTCGTCGAGTTCTCGCGGAATCCCACGAATGAACTGCACCATGAGAAAAATAAAGAAAGCGTCAACGGCGAGAAATTTGGGCGCGACGAGAGGAAGAAAGGTATTGACCCACCCCAGGCTGTAAAAGAGCGCATACTGCGGAATGAGCGTGGCGTGGAGCGGGATCATGATGGTTAGCATCATCAACGCGAACAACGTTTTTTTGAATGCGAAATTGAGGCGCGCGAACGCATAGGCGACCATGCTGCAGGCGAAGACATTACCCACCACAGCAAGGCCAGCAATTATAAATGAATTGAGAAAGAATGTGCTGAAGGGCAGTGCCGCGCCGCGCCAGCCGTCGACGTAGTTCTGAAGCCTAAACCGGGTGGGCCATAAGCTGAGATCAGAGAAGATGAGGTTGGACGGCTTTACAGAGCTGCTCGCTAGCCAGAGTAGCGGATAGATCATCACGAGGGCGGCCGCGATAAGGCCCGCGTGAATGGCCAGTCCCCGCCAGTTTATAAGGCTGTGCCGGCTTGCGCCCGATATCGCGGTGGCATCGGTCATCCATCGTCTCCCTTGCCTCAACGTTCGTCGCCATAATGCACCCAGTAGCGCGCCGACAGAAAGGATGCGGCGGTGGCAGTTCCGATGATGCCGACCAGCACCCAGGCCATGGCCGAGGCATAGCCCATCTGAAAATTGGTAAAAGCCTGCTCGTAGAGATAGAGGGTGTAAAATAGCGTCGCGTCGGCTGGCCCCCCTTTGCCACCGCTGATGATATAAGCCGGGGTGAAGGCCTGGAACGCGCCAATGATCTGCATAACGAAGTTGAAGAAAATGATAGGAGTCAGCATAGGAATCGTAATGCTCATGAACTTGCGGACCGGGCCGGCGCCGTCGACTTCCGCCGCGTCGTAAATATCTTGCGGAATTTGCTTTAGGCCAGCGAGGAAAATCACCATCGGTGATCCGAACTGCCAGACGGCGAGCGCGACCAATGTATAAAGCGCATAGTCCGTGCTGGTGATCCAGCTGGGGCCATCAATGCCGAATTTCATCAAGATCTGGTTGATGATGCCGTCGTAGGAAAAGACCTGCCGCCACATGATGGCGACGGCCACGCTGCCGCCGAGCAGGGAAGGAAGATAGAAAACAGAGCGGTAGAAGCCCAGCCCGCGCAGGCCGCGGTTGAGGAGCATCGCAATTCCGAGAGCGAAGGCTAGCTTGAGCGGGACGGACAGGAGAACGTAGGAGAAAGTGACTTTAAGCGATTGATAGTATCGCCCGTCCTCAAAAGCCATTTTGATATAGTTGTCGAAGCCGATCCATTTCGGCGCGGAAAACATGTCATAGCTTGTCAAAGAGAGATAGAACGACGCCAGGATTGGTCCGAGCGTAAGACAGATCATGCCCAGCAGCCATGGGGATAAAAAAACAAAGGCTGCAACATTGTTGTTGGCGTCCATGCCGACTTTTGCGCGCCCGCGGTGGACGGGATGTGCCGTTATTGCGGTGGCAGGGAGTTTCTCCTGCACGATCAAGCTCATGGCTACTCATCCATGTGGGGATCGATGCAAGGGCCGTTAGACGGCCCTTGCGGTATTCGGCTCGAACTTCCAAGGCGTTTGACTAGAAGCCTGAAGCTGCCAGGGCAAAGAGGCGCGACGGCTGTGCAGCTATTTTTTCAGTCGCGCGCTGACCTCTCTGACGAATTGCTCCGCTGCCTGTTTTGGCGTGAGCTTGCCGAAGGCGACGCCCTCATTGGCGCGCGTCAGCATGCCCGTCATGCCGGGAACGCCAGGATAGCGGGGCGCGGCCGGCTCCTTCTGCAGGACGTCCAGATAAGCGATGATCTTGCGATCGGCCTCCGAACCGGTCGCCGCAAAGGCGTCACGAGCGGCTTTTGAACAGGGGATCATGCCGCTGCCGACATAGTAGGTCTTTGCGCCGTCGGGGTCCAAATGCATGAAGCGGATAATATCAATGACCTGCTTCTGGTTTGCGGATTTAGCGGAGACAGTCGTGGAGTTGCCGGCGTAGCAGTAATGCCTCTGCTTCATCTCTCCGCCACGGAAGCCGTTGGGCATCATATGGAGAATAAGGTTATCCTGCGTAAGGGCCTGGAAGCCGGCAAAACTGTCAGTCAGCGTAATATTCATTGCTGCCCGGCCGGCGACGACACCCGAGGTGCTGGGGTCGTCATTGCCTGCGAGGGCCTGTACGTCGCCGGGTGGAGTCGCCCGCGTATCGCGCAGCTTCTGCCAATAGGCGTACCAAGCCTCCATGTCCTCAAGCTCGAAACCTAGGCGGTGATCCTGCGTGAACATTGATTTTCCGCGCGAACGCAGAAAGATATCGCAGGGAATATAATTCCCGCCCGCGTCTTCGACGCCCCAGAACCGCGGTCCAAGGGCCTTGTTCAAAGCACTTGCTGTCTCGGCCAGTTCCTCCCAGGTCCACATGTCCGCTGGAATCTTGACCCCAGCTTTTTCGAAGGCAGACGCGTTGGTTATGATGGCAGGGCCAATAGCGTCGTTCGGGATGGCGTACTGCTTGCCGTCGAACTTCGCGGCATTGACGGCACTCTGGAGGTAATCGGACAAATTTATCGGATTTGGTATATAGCTGTCGAGCGGCGTGGTTACTCCACGTCGCGCGTATTCAGCTAAAAGATCAACGTTGACGCTAAACATATCAGGTGAATTTCCACCCGCTGTTTCCGTGGCAATCTTGTCCGTGAATGCACCGAAACTGGTAAACTCCGGGATGATTTCGACGTTGGGATTCTTTTGCGTATAAAGTTTGAGTGCCGCCAGGGTTTGGGTCAGCTGCTCCTGGGATTCAACATAGCCGGCGAAGCGTACGCGGACTTTTTCCTGAGAGAAACTGGAAGCAAGCGGTAAGCTGGAGGCGGCGGCTGCGCCAATCAGGCTCGCACCTTGGCGCAGCAGGGCGCGCCGGTTCATTTCCACCGACATGGGTTTCCTCCCCGTTATACGGACCTGTAGCCGGTCGTCTTAGTGCAACGAAACACCAAAATGAGCGGGGCGTCAACCTGCCGATTTCCTCGTTTCTTGACCGAGCTGGCTCGACTTTTTTAGTGGTTATGGCATTTGACAAGTTGTTGGATCGACCGTATCGGTAAATCGTTGCAGTAAACAGATACGGGTGTTCAGTGCGGTGGGGAAATGCCGGGAATTCATGATGTGGCAAAGGTCGCGGGAGTGTCGGCCAGCACCGTGTCGAATGTTATCAATGGGCGGGGTAACAAGATGCGCCCCGAAACGCGCCAGCGTGTTCTGGATGCCATTGAGGGGCTTAAGTATACGCCCAACAGCGCGGCGCGTCAGCTCAAGTCTGGACTGAATATGTCCCTCGGGCTCATCATTCCGTCCGCAGCCAATCCTTTCTGGGGCGCGGTCGCACACCATGTCGAGCGCGCGGCGCGCAACCATGGCTACCGTTTGCTGATCTGTAACGCGGAGCGCGATCGCGAGGTTGAAGCCCGTTATGCGGAGGCGCTGCTTGGCTCAGGCGTTACCGGCGTCATTCTGGGGTCCTCCCCGCTCAATTTCGACCACCTACGCGATCTCGTCGGACGGGGGCTAAAGATAGCTGCCTTTGATCAACGCATCGGCGGCGACGATCAGAAGTGTGTCACCTGCGGCATAAGTGTCGACCAGGAGCTGAGCGGCATGCTTGCCGCGCAGCATCTGATGGGGCTTGGACACAAGCGGATCGGTGTCGTAACTGGCCCAATCAAGACCAACAGCCGCATCGATCGCGTCAGCGGCGTGCGTGCCGCGCTGGCGCGCGCTGGGCTGGAGCTTCCGGACGAGCTGCGTTGGCAGGGCGGCGGCGTCATCGGCTTTGGCGATATGGAAGGCTCCGAGCTCGGCCGGATTGGCATCAGGGAGCTTCTCAGTCGCGAATTGCCGCCAACGGCGGTGATCTGCGGTAACGATATGTATGCGCTTGGTGCATATGCTGGGGCTCGTGATCTCGGCTATCGTGTGCCGGACGACATCTCCATCGTTGGCTTTGACGATATTGCGATGGCGGAGATTGTTTATCCCCCCCTTACGACTATTCGCCAGCCGGTGTTGGCGATGGCTGAACAGATTGTCGGATTGTTGATCCGACGCGTCGAGGGTGATGAGATTTCTGCGGACGAAGCTTTTATCAACGTGCCGCCGCAATTGATCGTTCGCGGGTCGACCGCGCGGGCACGCATCACGGCTCGCCGCGAACAATCGGCTGGCGAGCTCAGGGAGGGGCGGGCATGAGCCGGGACTTGGAGAGCCGTACGATCTTCATCGCGGGAGCGAGCAGCGGCATGGGACGCGCGACCGCGATCGCCTGCGCTCGGGCGGGGGCCGCGCTCATTCTTCTTGGGCGGAACAAAGCCGCGCTCGACATGACCGCGGCCTTGGTCCGCGACGCGGCACCAAACTGCAAGGCGGCCGCAACGCTTGCCGCTGATGCGTCGGACGCGGCTGCGCTGGCGCAGGTAGTGTCCGGCGTGGATCTTTCAATGGTCGATACGTTGGTCAACTCGGTAGGCACGAACATTCCCGAGCGCGCCTTCGATCAGCTGACGTCCGATAGCTGGGCACAGATGATCGACAGCAATCTCACCGCGGCGTTCAATCTATCGAAGGTATTCCTGCCGAAGATGCGCGTCCGCAAGAATGGATTGATCATTCACATCGCCTCCACGGCTGCGCGCAAACCCGACAAGTCCGGAGCAGCGTATCAAGCCACGAAAGCCGGCGTGCTATCGTTGACGCATGCCCTGATGGAAGAGGAATGGCAGAACGGCATTCGCGCAAGCGCGATCTTGCCGGGCATGACAGACACCCCGCTTCTTGATCGTCGGCCCACCCCCGTCACACCGGAGGCGCGCGCCTCCGCCCTACGGCCGGAGGATGTCGCCGCGGCATGCCTGTTCATCATGCGCCTGCCACCCCGAGCGCATGTCGCGGAACTGCATATCGGACCAAGCCAGCGCTGAGACTCACCGTGTTCAAGGTCTCCGAGACGTCCCCGGTGCTGGTTGAGCATGAAGTTGCGCGTGGCATCTCACTGCGGAGGTGCGTCGCCACATAGACAGGGAACAAACACATGGACTTCTCCGGAAAGGTTGTTCTGATCACCGGTGGTGCTTCGGGAATTGGTGGCGCCACGACTAGGGCCTTTGCGCAAGCGGGCGCCAAAGTCGCGTTCACCTATGTCACCAGTGAAATTGAGGCTCAGGCGATCGAAGCGGAATGCGCTGCACGCGGGCAGGTCGCGTGCGGCTATCAGGCCGACATGAGCAAGCCCGATGAGGTTGCCGCAGTTGTTGCAAAAGCCGAACAGGAGCTAGGGCCTGTCGACGTGCTGTTCGCCAATGCGGGGGGACTGCTGCGGCGGGCACGCTGTGTCGAGTCCAGCCTCGATCTGTGGCAGGAGGCTTATTCCGTCAATGTCTTCAGCACCTTTCTGGTGGTGCAGGCCGTGCTCAAATCCATGGAGCCACGCGGTCGCGGTGCGATCATCATGATGTCATCGCTAGCGGCCTTCGATGGCGGCGGGCCAGGCGCATCCCATTACGCGTCAAGCAAGGCGGCCGTTGCAACCTTCGTGCGGGCGCTGGCCAAGGAGGTCGGTCCCAGCGGTATCCGTGTGAATGGGGTCGCGCCTGGACTCATCGGCACGCGCTTCCATGACACATTCAACACTCCTCAGGGGCGTGCGGCGGCTGTCGAGCGGACGCCCCTGCGGCGCGAAGGCGTGCCACAGGATGTTGCTGATGCTGTGCTGTTCCTGGCATCGGATCGGGCATCCTATATCACGGGGGAAATTACGCAGATCAATGGCGGTGTCGGCTTTTAGTCCAGCTGCAACAACAGACGCCCGCAGCGAAGGCTGACGGGATCCGTGCAATCGCACCAGGGAGGAGGGGCCATGTCCGAGCACACAAGGCCAGTTGTCGCCATTTTGCTGACGCCGCAAATGCGCAGACAACTCATTCCACGCGCAGCCGAGGAGCGGCTGTCAACACAGGTCGTTGTCACTGCCCCCGCTGAGGACGAACTGTCGGCTGAAGCGCTGCCGCGGCTTCTGGAAGGCGCGACGATCGCCATTACGGGTTGGGGTACGCCCAGGCTGGATGAAACAGTTCTGGCGCGGAGCCAGAACCTGAAACTCGTGGCCCATGCCGCCGGCAGCATTCGGCAGCTCGTGCCCTTCACCGCTATCGAGACCGACAGGATCCGTGTCACGCATTCGGCGCTTCATATCGGCGAGGCCGTCGCCGAATTCGTCATGGCGCATGTCTTCAATTTCTTGCGCCATCCGGTTGAGCTGGCCGAGGGCATGCGTGCCAGGGAGCCATGGTTTGCCTTGCGCTCGCGACTTCTCGGTCGTTTGCTCGGCGAACAGACCGTTGGCCTCGTTGGGGCAGGCTACATCGGTCGCATGATGGTGAGGCAATTCAAGGCGTTTAATGCACGAATCCTCATGCACGATCCCTTTCTCGATAGCGCTCGTGCCGCAGAACTCGGCGTAGAGCTTACAAGCCTCGACCAGCTCCTGGCTGCGAGCGACATTGTTTCCCTACACGTGCCGTCACTTCCAGAAACACGCCACATGATCGGCGCCGCTGAACTCGCATGGGTGAAGGACGGGGCGCTCTTCATCAACACGGCGCGCGGGGCCTTGATTGACGAGGATGCGCTGATCACCGAGCTGCGGAAAGGGCGCTTCACCGCGGTGCTCGACGTCTATGACAAGGAGCCCCTGGCCGACGACAGTCCCTTGCGAACTCTCCCCAATGCTGTCCTTGCTCCCCATGCGGCGGGTCACACCCATGAGACCTATCTGCGGCAGGGTGCGACCGCTGTCGACGAGGCGTTGCGTTTCCTTGCCGGTGATCCGCTGCGCCACGAGGTGACCAAGTCCATGCTGCCGAATATGGCTTAGGCACTTGCTGGGCCTCTTGGATCGGTCGAACAAGGGCGGAGGTCGACTACCGCGAGGACACGCCAAAGCCCGCCATTTTGGCTGCCCGCACCAGAGCTTTGCGTGCAAGACGGCCAGAACGGAAACCCTCCAGAGCGTCCTGACATGCAACGAGAGCGAGCTTATATCTGTGATCGCGGCGTCCCGGCCAATCCCTCAGCAGTACCTCTACGGCTTCCCAGGCATTCGTAATCATGCGCTGTTGCGAGGGTCCGAATGTCAGGCGAACAGGGGTAGCGAAATGCCAGTCGCTCATTGCGTCCTCCAGAAGCTGTCGGTCGTCCTTTCAGTGTCGAGGGGCGGACGGTTGCATTCCATTCCCCTCCTCGGACCGAGAATCTCTCTCGGCGCGAAACCCAATCGCTACGAGGAAACGCCCTTAAACGTTAACGAGAGGTAAAGGCGGTCGGATGCAACTGCGGCGTTTCCTGACATGTGCTTCGCACACCGGGCCAAATTCGACTGCATCGCTCGAGTGGTACCTCCAAAAACTCATGCATGACGAAAAGTTTGTAGAGGCTTCAATGAGTGCGTTCGGACCTGCAGCCGATCGACACGTTGGGCTGCGGTTCAGAAGCGAATTGCCACGACCGTAGCCGCGGCGGCATGCCCTTCTACAGCCAGCCAACGCTCTCCATCCTCGCCGCGTCGCTGAGGCATATTGCCGACAGAATGACGGGTGTGTCAGGGCTTGCTAAGCGCTCTCCGGGAGAGGTACCCCTCTTGAGTTGCGCAACGGAACACAGGACGGAAGACAGATGGAACAAAGCTGGCGTTGGTTCGGTCCTGGGGATCTCGTCCCATTGCATGCTATCCGCCAGGCGGGCGCGACAGGGGTCGTCACAGCGCTGCACCAAATCCCCTATGGCGAGGTGTGGAGCGTCGCGGCTATCGAGGCACGCCAGGCGGAAATCGGGTCTGACGCGTCCCTAGGTTTGCACTGGAATGTTGTCGAGAGCCTGCCCATTCACGAGCGTATCAAGCTCGGGGAGGGGGATCTCACATCATTGTTCGACAACTATCGCCATTCGATGCTCAATCTCGCGGCCTGTGGGGTCAGAACAATATGCTACAATTTCATGCCGGTCGTGGATTGGACACGGACAGAGCTCGCCCATGCCCTGCCGGGCGGCGGGCGGGCGCTGCGCTTCAACGCTCATGAATATGCGGCTTTCGACTGTTTCATGCTGGAGCGCCCCGGCGCTGAGGCGGACCATCCCGAGCATGTGCTGACCCGCGCGCGCAGTTGGTTCGCCAACGCGAGCGAGGGGGACAAGGCAACGCTGCTCGCAAGCATCATGGCAGGTCTGCCCGGTGCCTTCGACCGCTACGACATTCCCGCGCTCCGCAAGATGCTGGACCGTTACAAAGGCATTGACGGGGATAGTCTCCGGGCCAATCTCGCGCGCTTTCTGCGCGAGGTTATCCCGCTCGCTGAGGAGCTCGGCATCCGCATGGCTATTCACCCGGATGATCCGCCGCGCCCCTTGATGGGCCTGCCGCGGATCGTCTCCAACGCCGAGGACCTTGCCTTCATCACAAAGGCTGTCGACTCCGAGGTCAATGGCATCACCTTTTGCACAGGCTCGCTCGGTGCCGGCGTGCACAACGATGTCACAGCGATGGCACGGCAGTTCGCCAGCCGCATCCATTTCGCGCATCTGCGCAACGTTGCCAAGGAGCCGGACGGGTCGTTCATGGAGGCAGACCATCTTGGCGGAGATACCGATATGGTCAGCGTCATCGAAGCGTTGCTCATCGAGCAAAAACGTCGCCGCGAGGAGGGGAGACAGCATTGGCGATTGCCTTTCCGCCCGGACCACGGCCACGAACTGCTCGATGATGTCGGAAAGGGCAGCTTCCCCGGCTATTCGGCTGTAGGGCGCCTCAAGGGGTTGGCCGAGCTGCGCGGCGTCATGACGGCAGTCGCCCAGCTGAAGTCGCTGCCGCTGTGATCTCCCAGGGCAATCCGTCTCTTGCGGATGTCCCAGCGGCTTCGTTCCAGCATGACGTGGCTAGCCCTTGACGGCGCCGGCGGTGAGGCCAGCCACGATCTTGCGTTGGAAAATCAACACGAGGATGATCAACGGCAGCGTTACGACCACGGACGCTGCCATGATAGGTCCCCACGGTAGCTCCTGCCGGCTCCCGCCGCTCAGCAGAGCGATTGCAACGGGCACCGTCCGGCTTTCCGACGATAGCGTCAGGGTAAACGCGAACAGGAACTCGTTCCAGGCGAGGATGAAGGCAAGCAGGCCCGTCGGCACCATGGCCGGCAGCATGAGCGGCAGGAAAACGAGGCGCGCCGTCTGCCAGGGCGTTGCACCGTCGGCGATCGCTGCTTCTTCCAGCTCCTTTGGCAGTTCGCGCATGAAGGTTGTCAGAATCCAGACCGTGAACGGCAGCGTCAGCACGAGATTGGCGAGCATGAGGCCGGGCAGCCGGTCATAGAGACCGAGCGCGCGCACCAGCTCGAACATGCCCGAGAGAACGGCGATCTGCGGAAACATCGAGACGGCGAGAATGAGGAACAGCATCGGGCCGCGGCCCCGGAAGCGAATCCGCGCCAGGGCATAGGCAGCCGTCATGCCGAGAAAGAGGGACAGCGCCACGACGACGAGCGCCACCAGCATAGAATTGAGGATGTTCAATCCAAAGGCCTGCTGCGTAAAGATCTGAGCATAGTTCGTGAGGTCGAAGCGCTCCGGCCAAAGTCGAGGAATGAAAAGCTCCGTGCCGGTGCGAAACGACGAGACAAAAGCATAGTAGAAGGGAAACAACGCCACGATCAGTATGGCTGCGACGATGAGCATAAAGGCGATCTTCGCCAGAAGCTGCGTCACGACATAATTCCTATATGCTGCTGGTATCACCGCGTGGCTCCTTTGTCGAAGTCGAGCCGGCCGAGCGCAATGACCGAAATGGTGATCATGGCAATGATCAGGAAGAGCAGCGTCGAGGCCGCCGAGCCATAGCCGACATCTTGGAAATCGACGAGCTGCTGGCGCGCGTAGATCGACATCGACATGGTGCTGCGGGCGTTCGAGGTCAGCACATAGATCAGATCGAAGATGCGCAAGGCATCGAGCGCGCGGAAAATGACTGCGGTAATAATGGCTGGGCGTAACAGCGGTAGCGTAATGTACCAGAGTGCCCTGACCGGGCCGATGCCATCGACCTTGGCCGCCTCGTAGCAATCCTGCGGCAGCATTTGCAGGGCGGCGAGAAACAGCAGCGCCATGAAGGGCGTCGACTTCCACACATCGACGGTGAGCACGGCCCAGAGGGCAGTATCGGCGCTCGCCGTCCAGGCGATCGGCGTGCCGATGATGCCGAGACCCATGAGCACATAGTTGATGACGCCGAACTGGTCGTTCAGCATCCAGGCCCACATTTTGGCGGAAACGACGGTCGGGATTGCCCAGGGAACGAGAATGGCGGCACGCACAACGCCACGCAGTGGAAAGCGTACGTTCAAAGCCAGGGCCACTGCTAGCCCAAACACCACCTCGAGGCTCACGGAAACGACCGTAAACCACAAGGTGACCGAGACGGCGTTCCACCAATCAGCCTCGGCGAGAACGCCGTACCATTCACCGTCGTCGTAGGCGAGATAGTTGTCGAGCCCGACGAAGCCATACCGGGTGAGGTCGTCAAGTCGCGCGTCTGTGAAGCTGAACCAGATGGTGCGCGCGAGCGGCCAACCTGCCACTATGGCGAGCGCGATCAGCGTAGGTGCTAGAAACACCCACGCGTTCCGCACACGAGCGCGGTCGGGGTCTGCTGGCGGCGCTGATGATTTCACAACCGGGGCAGGCGCCCCACTGATCCCCCCGGGCCAAGAGGGGTTTGCCTGCTCGTCAGCCATCGTTACCAGCCGCGTCGGCTCATGCGCTTCAACTCGCTTTCCAGCCGTGCCAATGCCGGTCCCGCCTCAGTCTTACCCGCAAGCACTTCGTGCACGGCACCCCAAAAGGCGTAGGAAACGCGGTTGTAATTCTGTCCCGTGACCCGCGACGGCCGCGCCACCGCATTCGTGAAAGTCGAGTAAAGGGTCTTGAAGAACGGATTGGCTCTCACGACGTCCTCGTCTTCGTAGAGCGCGGGCATCGTCGGGTTATACGAAGCCACCACCGCTCGCCGCTTCTGCTCGTCCTTTCCCGTCAGGAACATAGCAAGATCGGCGGCTTCCTTTGGGTGCTTTGAATAGCGCGAGACTGCCAGGTTCCAGCCCCCCAGCACGCCCGTGTGCTTGCCGCCATCATTCCCACGGGGAAGCGCGGTCACACCAACCTTGCCGCGCACCGGACTATCCTCGCCATTGGCAAGAGCCCAGGCATAGGGCCAGTTGCGCATGAACACCGCGTTGCCTGACTGGAAAACGCCGCGCGCTTCCTCCTCCGCATAGTTGAGGACGCCCTCCGGGGCGATCTTCTTGACCCATTGCTGAGCGAGCGCGAGCGCTGCCTCAGCCTTCGGATTATTGACCGTGACGCCCCCTTCCGCGTCGACGATCGTGCCGCCGCCAAAACTGTCGATCCACTCAAGGGCATTGACTGTTAGCCCTTCATAGGCACGCCCCTGGAACACGAAACCCCAGAGAGAAGTGTTGCCAGCATCGCGCTCCGCCTTCTGGACTGCCTCCGCCGCCTTGGTCATCTCTTCCCATGTCTCCGGGACCTTGACGCCGTGCTTGTCGAGAAGATCCTTGCGGTAGTAGAGGACGCCTGCATCGGTGAAGAGCGGCATCGCGATCAGCTTGCCGTCCACGGTGTTATTGTCGATGATCGTCTTGAAATGCTCGGCTTCCTGGCCCTTGCTGTAAGGCTTGAGGTCGATGAAATGGGTTGCCAGGATGCCCGGCCAAACCACATCCAGCTGGAATACATCGATATCGGAAGCGCCGCCGGCCAGAAGCTGCTGATAGAGCGCGAGGCGCTCCGTCGCGGAATTCGGCGACGAAACTACCTTGACCGTATTGCCGGTTGCCTTTGCCCAGGCCTCCGCGCCGGCGCGGCAGAGTTCGAGCTCTTGACCGACCGCGCCGCAAGAAATTGCTATATCGGCGGCTTGGCTACGTGCGGCGGTGCCAAAGGTGAGGCCGGCGAACAGGGCAAAGCATAAGGGAAGCCGTTTCCACTCCATGGCTCATCCTCCTTTTTAATATGTCCCGTCAGGCGGGAAAACCATCGTGATGCGGCCGGCCTGCGAGGGCCGGCCATTGCAGCGGACCTCCCCACTGCAACTTAAATGCTTGATCGATGAAACGGTTTCCCGCACGTGGTGCCGGACTCCGATGTGATGGACGTAAGAGATACCGAGGCAGACAACGGGGCCGCATCGCTACTCCGCTGCAACACAGCGGGTGTCGTTGGCCCGACAGGGCAATTCGAAACGGCTCACAATGTGTCTCGCCCAATGGGCCGAGTCATATTTCTCGACGCTCTTCCACATCGCATCCATCCGCAGCAACTGCTCGTCCTTCGGCATATCGAGCGCGGCATCAATGGCCGCGTCCATGGCGCGCGTTGAATAGGGATTGGTGAGAACGGCGCTCGAGAGTTCGACCGCCGCGCCGGTAAACTCTGACAGCACGAGAGCGCCGCCCATGCCGCGCCTCGCCGCGACATATTCCTTCGCGACGAGGTTAAGACCATCGCGCAGCGGCGTAATCCAGCAAACATCTGCGCACCGATAATAAGCGACGAGTTCCTCGAAAGGCAGGGCACGCGTGAACAACAGGAGCGGCTGCCAGGAGAGCGTTGCGAAGCGACCGTTGATGCGGCCGGCAATCTGCTCGATCTCGCGTTGCACATTGCGATAAACACTCATTCCCGGGTTGGATGAGACGGAGGTGACAAGGAGCTGCAGGCTGCCCTGGAGTTCCGGCCGGCGCTCCAGCAGGCGCTCAAAGGCAAGCAGCATATCCCGCGTCCCTTTGGTGTAATCGGTGCGTCCAATGGAGATGATGAAGCGCTTGCCGTCCAGGTCGTTGCGTATGGCCGCCTCGCGTTGTCGCGTGACCTCACGCCGACAGAGTTCGCGAATATAGGAGGCGTTGGCTCCGACGGGGAAGGCGTCGATCCGGATCTCCCGATCGCCATGGCGCAGGCGGGTCGGCACCACCGGTTCGGACAGGGCCACGCCGCGCGGGGTGAGGCTCTCCTCAACAGGTGTCTCCTCAAGAATCTCGACATCCTTGAGACTTCGTGCCGTCGCGACAAAACTCGCCGCATAGCGCGGTATGTGAAAGCCGACGAGATCACAGGCGAGCAGACTGTCGACGATCTCTTCACGCCACGGCAGGATGTTGAACATGCTGGGCGCCGGAAACGGCGTGTGGTGAAAGAAAGCGATCCGCAGGTCCGGGCGCATCTGCCGCACATAGAGCGGAACGAGCCAGAGATTGTAGTCATGCACCCAGACGGTCGCACCTTCGGCCGCTTCGGTGACTGCCGCCTCGGCGAACAATTGGTTCACTTCACGGAAGGTCGCCCAGTCCACCGGGTCGTAATTATACTTCTCCGGGAACGAATGAAGGATGGGCCACAGCGCTTCCTTCGAGGTGACGTGATAGAAGCTCTTGACCTGCTGCGCCGTCAACGGCAGGCGCGAGACCGTATAAGTGCCATAAGAATCGGAGATTTCGACCACACGGTCGAAGATCTTCTTCCGCGATGGATCGATCTGCTTCCAGGCTATCCAGGAGGCATAGTCGACTGCGCTGAAGAAACTCTTCAGGGTAGGCACGATGCCGTTCGGACTGGCATGTTCCCGGTAGATCGTTTTGCCGTTCTCAAACACCTCGTTATAGGGTTGACGGTGATAAACGATGACGAGATTGGATTTTTTCATGGTGCGCCCCCCGTGCT
Source organism: Chelatococcus sp. YT9 (assembly GCF_018398315.1). Taxonomy (NCBI): domain Bacteria; kingdom Pseudomonadati; phylum Pseudomonadota; class Alphaproteobacteria; order Hyphomicrobiales; family Chelatococcaceae; genus Chelatococcus; species Chelatococcus sp. YT9. The sequence goes on along the minus strand of NZ_JAHBRW010000002.1, from coordinate 1,847,200 downwards.
GCGTGTCCGGCGCGCTATCGCATCAAGAATGCCAGCGGCACCCGCCTCCTTGCTGAAAAAGACCGTAGCGAGATCGGCGATGCGAGCGCGCAGGGCCGGTTCGGAATTGCCGACGGCTACCCCGGCGAAACCGCTCTCGAAAAGCGACAGGTCATTCAGCGTGTCACCAGCCACCAACACGTCTCTTGGATCAAGCCGCAGATGCTTGATGAGGCGAACGAGTGTCGGCCCCTTGGAAACCCCACGAGGCAGCACATCGAAGAAAGTGTCAGCGGACAAGAGACAATCGAAGCCCGCCTCGCCCACAATCTTGGCGGCATCAGGCGAAAGGGTCTGCGGATCGTAGAAGTAGCTGACCCTGTAACGAAAGGCTGTGTCCTGAAGCTGCAGGCCAGGCTCCTCAGCGAGGAGCGATCTGACGCGCGCGCCGCTATTTCCCCAGAGATCGGCGATGGGCCGTTCCAATTCATCGATCGGTTCGATCGTTGGGCCGCCTGCGATGGTCGTGCCGACATCGCCGATAACGAAATCCGGCTGCGGGACGGGTGTGTCACGCACAAGTGCGCGCACGAAAGGCAAATCTCGACCTGTAACGAAGATGAGCGTCACGTCCGACCTGTTGCTCTCGATCCATTCGTAGAGCAGCTCACGACTTGCGGCAGGACCACCCAGAAACGTTCCGTCAAGGTCCGTTGCCAAAACGAGATGACGTCTGTCTGAACTCCGCATTCGTCAGGCCCCGGCCATATGCTTGACTATCGCCCTGCTCGGATGCTGAGGAATAGATAGACCGAGATCCGCTACCTCTCCCTTGAACGGACGCCGCAGCAATGCATCCATCATGGCGGGAATCGGACGACCATCAACGACGATGGCGCGAACGGCCGTGCAGATCGGCATTTCGACGGCGAGCTTGCGCGCCAGATTCGTGACGGAGACGGCGTTGTCGGCGCCTTCCACAACCACGGGGCGGCCTTCGAAGACATCGGCGGCCGAACGGCCTGTAGCGAGCGCCAGGCCGAAACGCATGTTGCGGGATTGCTCGCTTGAGCACCTCAAGGTGAGATCGCCGACACCTGACAGCCCGGCGACAGTTTCGCGGCGGCCACCGAGAGCCGCGCAGAGGCTCTGGATCTCGTGCAGTCCCCTGCTGATCAGCGCTGCTCGTGTATTAGCGCCAAAGCCAAGTCCAGCTGCCATCCCGCAAGCAATGGCGAGGACATTTTTGACTGCGCCGCTGACCTCGGCTCCGATGACGTCATCCGACACATAGGGGCGAAAGGTGCTGGTGCCGAGGGCCCGCGCCACCCGAACCGCCTGAGAACGCGGGGGATCGAGGGCTGCATCACGGGATGCGATTGTCACGGCGGTCGGCATGCCGGCCGCGACTTCGGAGGCGAATGTTGGTCCGGAAAGCACGGCGAGAGGATGGTTTGGAAGCTCTTGCTCGACAACGGCGGACAATAGCGCGCCGGAGCCTTGCTCAACGCCTTTCGAGCAGATTACGACCGTCGCCTGAAGAGGCAGAACACCACGCAAGCGCGTGGCGGCGGCACGCAGATGCTGTGAGGGAACGGCAAGAAGCGCGATGCTGGCGCCGCTAGCCGCTGCTGCCAAGTCCGCCGTGACGCAGATCGAGTCAGGTAACGAATGGCCAGGAAGAAAAACCTTATTCTCCCGGCTATCGGCGGTGGATGCGGCAACATCAGCTTCCCGGATCCACAGTGAAACTGGCCGACCTGCGCGGGCAGCAGTGATAGCGAGTGCCGTTCCCCAGGCACCTCCGCCAATGACCGCAATGTGCATTCGCGAAAAATTTGAAAATTCTACGATTTTTCCGTTGTTATCCCGAGTCATTGCTCTGGATCGTCTCCTTCCTTGTTATGGTCTCTCAATAATGCCAAGTCATTGTGCATGGTTGCGGTGGAATTCGGTTATCGGCACCATGAAATAAGGGGCGTCTGATGAAGTTCATCGCATCCCGATACAGATTTTGTCATCGCAAGAAAATATTACGAAAATATATGTTTGCAATGATCGGAAGAGACACAGAATGGAGTGCGGTCCATTGGTGCATTCCCTCTCATAGTGATCTGCAGATCATCACGAGGCCCATCGTTGATCCTCTCGATGTTGCCGCTGTATAGCCGACTTCACCGAAAATGTCTAATCCGTGGCAAAATGACATCTATTTCAGGCCAAATTGATTGCTAACGGCCTGGAGGGAAACGGTTGTCTCATTTGCGTTTGGCAGGTGCGCGGATTGTCCACAGGCGGGTCAAGCATGCAATGCAACCATGCTGTCGTGGTTCGCATCGTAGGAGCCGGCTTGATTCCGCACGGGCGGCGAGGCTGCCTATATCACGGGCGGGGAGAAATGCTTTCCCGGCGCGGATTATGAGGCGTCGAGATGAAGATCGCGATACGCGCCGCGAAAGAAGATCAGGGGACGTTCTGCTTCGTTCCAGGCAAAGGACAAAACGCGTCCTACGCAGATAACATGGTCTCCGCCATCGTAATGCGCGTAATGCGCGCATTCGAAATGCGCAAGCGTATCTGGCAACAGAGGCGCCTGTGCGTGGCCAAGGGCGTGCTCGACAGACACCCATTTGTCCGCGCCGTATCTCGCAAATCGGTTCGACAGATGGTCCTGGTGCCGACACAGGATGTTGACAGCATAGCCCTCCGACGCCAAGAGCGAGGGGAGGCTGCGCGCCGCGCGATCGATGCTGAAGAGGACGAGCGGTGGGTCGAGCGACACCGAATTGAATGAACTGACCGTTAGACCAAACCGTTCACCATTTCCATCGCGGCCCGTGATGACAGCAACGCCCGTTGCATATTGCCCAAGGGCGCGACGGAAGCTAGCGCTGTCGACCGGGGGGAAAGAAACGACGGTCATATCTTTGCTCCACACCCTCAGCTGCATGGCTCATTGGCCGCCTTCGCGGCTCGGTCAGCAGGAAACGAGAAGTTTCCGCTCCATCCGGGTCAATCGTTCCGCGCCGTCAGCGGCTACCAGCATTGTTTCGCTGAAGGCCATCCCTTCCGCCCAAGTGTACATGTGGAAGACCATGCCTTCTTCAAGAATCCATTCGGAATTAGGCAAGAAGACTCGGGTGAAATCACTGGTGCGAGGAATGGTTACGAGCCCGAGTGTGTAGCCCGTGATATTGGTATAGCTCTCGCGCAATCCTGCTTTTAATACGCCGTCCCGCAAGATGGCGTCGACCTCGCCGGCATGCGCACCCGGCTGCATGGCTTGAAATTGGGCGTCTTGCAGGCTGATGAGTGCTTGCGCAGCCTCTTGCTGCCGCGCGCTGGGCGCCCCGACGGAGACCGGGCGCATGGAGCGTGCAGTATAACCCCGCAGATGCGGAACCATCTCGATGTGAACGATATCGCCGTTGGCGAGGATGCGATTGCCTAATCCGCCATGCAGGGTGCTGGAACGCGGCCCAGACTGCATCAAAAGGAGCCGTGTGTTGTCCGCTCCTGCCTTCAATGCAGCGCTCGTTATCGCGGCCGCGACCTCGCGCTCGGGCACGCCGGCGCGCGACGCCTCGGCACCGGCGAGGGTCGCAAGGTCACAGATCTTCGCGCAGCGTCGAAGATAGTCGATCTCACGCGGCGATTTCCGCAGTCGTTGTTCCCACATATGTCCGCTGAAATCGACGAAAATTGCCTCGTTTAAGGCAGCTTTAAACGCATCCAGACGCTTGGGGAGGAGAATATGCGAGTCAGTCTCGACGGCAATACGGCTCTTGCCGTAGCCGCGACGCTTCAACTCACCAATGACGATCTGGACCGGATCTTCACCATCGTTGAAAAGAACATGATCGCTGGTCCAGCTCATTTCTTCAAGCATTGGCCCGTCGAGGGAGCGCACGATCATTACGGGTTCCCCACTCCGCGGCATCAAGCAGCACTGATACATGGCCGCTGTGGGGATATGTCCTGTGAAATAGGCGAGGTGCTCAAATTCATCGATGATCAGGACATCGGCGCCAACATCCGCCATCCGTGCCCGCAGCAGCGAGACGCGCGCGGCATATTCCTCCAGCGGAAAGGCGAAGACCTTGGTTGTGGACATGAGATATTTCCGATGGCTCAATCGAGACGAACGAGGTGGCGGGGAGAATGGGTCAGGCGCCGTGCACCGCCGGCTGTGACGACAACGATATCTTCGATGCGGACGCCCCAGTGTCCGGGAATGTAGATACCGGGCTCGTTGGAGAAAACCATTCCCGCGACGAGTGGCGTTGAGTTACCCGCGACGATATAGGGCTCTTCATGAGCGGCAAGTCCGATCCCGTGGCCCAATCGATGCGTGAAATACGGCCCGAAGCCTTCCTCGGTGATGATGCGCCGTGCGATCGCATCGATTTCCTCGGCCCGAACGCCTGGACGCACCGCCTGGAAAGCCGCTTCCTGCGCTTCTTGGACGACCTCATAGATCTTCTGAAAATCCGGGCTCGGCTCGCCTGAGATGGCAACGCGGCAGATGTCACCGTAGTAGCCATTGTAACAACCCGCGAAATCGAAGACCACCGGCTCGCCGGCGCGGATCATGTGATCGCTGCCGTGATGCAGCGGCGAGGCGCCATTGGCGCCGGCCCCCACGTCAACCCAGCTGACTTCACTGAAACCCTCCTGCCGCATCAATCGGTCGATATCGGCCCGGAGCTCAAGCTCGGTGCGCCCAACCATGGATGGCGTCGCTTCGCAGAATCGCGCCCACACCGCATCGATATGCGCGGCCGCCGATTCAAGTGCGGCGATCTCCCCAGCGTGCTTGATGCAGCGCTGATCGTCGATGATGGAGCCGCCTGAATGCAGCGCGACGTCTGGCATAAGAGCCTTCAGTGTGATGAGGAACCCGCTCCAGAACTCGGGATTGACTGCGATCGTCTTGACGGAGGCTTCTCGCGCCACATGGGCAACCTGCGCGAGAGGATTGTCCGCCTCGTCCCAAACTACCGTGTTCACATCGGGAATGCCGGCGTAAAGGGGCTCCTGCAGACGAGGTGTGAAGATGCGGTCGTGACCATCGCTTCCGATCGCCAGGGAAACGAACCGCTCCGTGGCGATCGCGTTCAGTCCTGTGAAATAGCGGAACCCCGGCCCCGGTCCAAGAAGAAGCAGATCGAAACCAGCGGACCGCATGGCGTGACGGGCCTGGTCGCGGCGCTTCGAAAACGTTTCGGTCATGGGAAAACTTTCGTCGCGGTTATGCAGCTGCGCCAATAACTGCTACGGTCGATTGGCTATGGCATGCTGCATGCAGAGGGCTTACTGTGGAGCCGAGGCCGCTCCGTTGTCAAGCGTCCGCAACTGTCATCATCACTTTCTTTCGGAGATCATCATGAACGAGACCCAGACACCTCGCTCCGTCATTCTCAAGTACTACGACCTGGTCTGGGACAAGCGTCAGCCGGAGGCCATCGATAGCCTGTTCGCGCCGGGGTATCTCAACCACGCGGGGGCGCGGGGCGTGCTCGCTGGCCCGGCGGGCATCCGCAAGAATTACGATTCGCTCGTCGGAGCGTTTCCGGACGTGCGGTTCACACTAGATGACATCCTTGTCGACGGCGATAAGGTGGTCGTTCGCTATACAATGCTTGCTACCCACCAAGGCGAGTTTCAGGGCCGCGCCCCGACCGGTCGTGCCGTGACCGTGCCGGGCATCGGGATCTACCGGGTTGCCGATGGGCAGATCCAGGAAAGTTGGGTGTTGCGCGACAGTCTGGTGCTGCAGCGTCAACTCGAGAACGCAGCCTGAGGAGCATCACATGACGGATTGGCGGCATTACCTCGATGAGCACCAGGCAGCTTTTGTCGAGGAGCTTAAGCACTTCCTGCGTATTCCAAGCATTTCCGCCGATCCGGCCCACTTGCCGGATGTCGATCACGCCGCAGAGTGGCTCGCCTCCCGCCTCCGGGCGGCTGGCCTTGACCATGTGGATGTGCTGCGCGCTGGACAGTATCCGATGGTCTACGGGGACTGGCTTGGGGCGCCTGGCCAGCCCACGGTGCTGATCTACGGTCACTTCGATGTGCAGCCGGTGGATCCCATCGAAGCTTGGACTGATCCGCCCTTTTCGCCAACCATTCGTGACGGGCGGATCTATGCGCGCGGTGCTTCTGACGACAAGGGCAATATGTTGGCGCCAATCCTGGCGCTCCAGGCCTTGTTGAAAACCGGCCGGTGTTTACCGGTGAACGTTAAGGTGTTGTTCGAGGGGCAGGAGGAAATTCTAAGCCCCGATTTACCTGAATTCGTGGCGTTCCACCGAAGTCGTCTTGCCTGCGACATGGCGATTAGTGCCGATGGGTGGCAGTGGAGCGCGACTGAGGCGGATCTTCGCGTGGGTTTGCGTGGCATCTGCGCACTCGAGGTTGTGGCAACGGGCCCGGCGACGGACCTCCATGCCGGTCTCTATGGGGGTGCCGTCGCCAATCCGCTTCAGGGCCTCGTCAACTTGCTCGCAAGCACGCGTGATGCGTCGGGTCGTGTGACTATCCCCGGTTTTTATGACGATGTTCGAACAATCAGCGCATCTGAGAAGGAGCAGCTAGCGGCAATCCCCTTTGATGAAGTCGGTTATCGTCGCGCGATCGGCGTGGAGGCTCTGGCAGGCGAGCCCGGCTTCACCGCGCGCGAGCGTATCGGCGCGCGGCCGACCTTCGAAATTAACGGGATCTCCGGTGGTTACACGGGGCCGGGCATCAAGACGATCATTCCTGCCTCCGCGCGTGCCGTCATTACCTGTCGCCTGGTGCCGGACCAGGAGCCGGAAACTGTCGCTATGGCTGTCAAGCGGCATCTCGAACGCCAGCAGCCTGACGGACTTGATATTACTGTCACAATTTTGCCCAACGCGGCGCGGCCCTACCTCATCCCAATGGATCATCCCGCCAACAGGGCGGCGCGTGATGTCCTTCTCGAGCTCTACGGTCGCGAACCATATTACACGCGCTCCGGCGGCTCGATCCCGATCCTCGATCTTTTTCGGAGGGAACTCGGCGCCTACACCGTGATCTTTGGATTTGGCCTGCCGGACGAAAATTTTCACGCTCCAAACGAGTTCTTGCGGCTCGATAACTTTCGGCGCGGGCAGGAGGCCTACGTCCGCATTCTCGATCGCATTGCACAATCTTCCAGCGCCGGCACGGAACAGGGACCTTGAAAAAGCGACGCAATACCAGACTGATGACTTTCAACATCGCGCGGAGCGCCCGTTCCTTGGGCGCTCCATCGACCGGCTTCGCACAAAATCCATTCAATTCCGATTTGACTTAAGCCAAAAGTGCTGCATTCTGCATGCAGTAAACCGGCGAGCCATATAACAGCGCCTCGGCAATGCGCGCTCGCCCGGCCGCTATCGAAAAGGATGTGTCATGGCTTTCACCCTTACCGCAGAGCAAAAGCGCTGGGTCGACGTCGCCAGTTCTCTCGCGCCGGATATCGCGAAGGCTTCGCGTCGTGACGATGAAGCGGCCGCCTTTCCTGCCGAGACATTCGCGTTGCTGCGCAAGGCAGGGCTTCTGAACCTGGCCGTGCCCAAGCAGTATGGCGGCGAGGGGCCAGCCACCGGCAACGCTCATCTGACAGCCTATCTCGTGACCGAACAGGTCTCGCGCGCCTGTGCTGCGACGGGATGGGACCTCATCATTCACTATCATCAGTGCGGCGCCGTTGCGCGCCTCGGTAGCGAAGAGCAGAAGCGCCGTATCCTCGGCGATGTCGTCAACAAGGGCGCCATCATGGGTTCGCTCGGCAGCGAGGTGAACCATCAGGAGCAGACCGCTGCCAAGGACGCATCGCGCAAGCTGATCTTCCAGGCCGAGATGGCGCCTGTAAAGGGTGGCTTCCTCGCCAATGCCTCGAAGCACTTCTGCTCCAATGCGCCCGTAGCCGATTACTTGCTCTATTGGAGCATCGCGCCAGGCGCCAATGCGGCGACGGACGGGCTAACGCTTTCTATCGTCACCAAAGACAGCCCCGGCCTCACGTTTTCCCGCCACGGCTGGGATGACATCATCGGATTGCGCAGCTCTGTGAGCTGGAGCGCCAAACTGGACAACGTCTTCATCCCTTGGGACAATGTTCTCGGCGAGCCGGGGGATTTCGTTCAGAAGGACCCGTATACGCTAGAATTGTCACAAGCCTTTCATCTGCTCGGCGCGGCACAGGGTGCGCTCGACTATGTGCTCGAGGTGCTGAGGGCAAGGCCCTTCCTGCAGAACGAGGAAGGGCTGATGATGACCCTCGGCGAGCTCTCAGGGGAAGTCCAGGCTTCCCGGGGCTCCTGCCTGATCGCCAATTCGCTCTGGGAGCAGGAGCGCTTCGGGGAAGCAGCGCTCGCCTCGTTGCGCGCCCATCACACTGCCCGCGAGACGGCCATCCACGTGATCACCAAGGTCTTCGACATGGTCGGGACACGTGCGCTCTTCAAGACGGCACCGCTGGAGCGTTTGTGGCGCGATGTCCGCACAGCATCGCTGCATACACGCGCATCGCAGTTGCTCCGACTTGTCGCTGACGCAGACGTAGCTGGGCAGTATGCACCCAAGCAGAAGTATGGTGCCCTTGTCGACAAGCCCAAGACCTGGGCTGATCTTGGCTTTGCCCGGGAGCCATCGTCCGCGGTGGCTTGATCCGGCGGCAAGCTCCGGTTCATTCGTCCGAACATCCCCAATGGCGAGAGTGCAATGCCCCAGGGTGCCAGTCTTTCCCTACGCGATCTTGCGAAGTTCTACGATGGCAGTGGGGCGGTCCTCGGCGTGTCGCTTGATTTGGAGCCGGGCAAGTTCCTTACCTTGCTCGGACCGAGTGGCTCGGGAAAAACGACGACCTTGATGATGATCGCCGGTTTCGTCGATCCGACTGCCGGTGAGATCCTTGTCAATGGTCGTTCAGTAACGCGGGTGGCGGCGCACAAGCGCGATATGGGCATGGTGTTTCAGAGCTATGCCCTTTTTCCTCACATGACCGTGGCGGAGAATGTCGGATTTCCGCTCAAGATGCGAGGCGTCGCGCGCTCGGAAGCCAACGACCGGATCGCAACCTTCGTGAAGCTCGTTGGTCTGGAGGCGCTGGCCAAGCGCTATCCGCAGCAGTTGTCCGGTGGCCAGCAGCAGCGCGTGGCGCTGGCGCGCGCCATGGTGTTCAGCCCCTCGCTGGTGCTGATGGATGAACCCCTTGGTGCGCTCGACCGGCGATTGCGTCTGCAGATGCAGGAGGAGATCAAGAGCATCCAGCGCGAGCTCGGCCTCACTGTCATCTATGTCACCCATGATCAGGAAGAAGCTCTCACGATGTCCGATGTCGTCGCGGTCATGGATGGCGGGCGAATTTCGAGTTACGGAAGCCCGCGCGAGATATACGAGCGGCCGCAGAATCGCTTCGTTGCCAACTTTATCGGCGAGTCCAATTTCATTCCCTGCCGTCTTGGTGACAATGGCGAGGAGCGTCGATGCGAGCTCGTATCCGGGCACTCCGTTGCGGTCGCGCCCACGAATGCGCCGGCCGGATCTTCGGCCGTGATCTTCCTGCGGCCGGAACGCCTGCGACTTTGCAAGCAAGATGATCCGCTTCCAAACAAGATTCCCGGCCGCATAACCGGCGAAATTTATCTTGGCGACTCCTCCTTATACCGCGTGCGCATAGCAGAAGGGATCGAGGTCAAGGTCAAGCGCCCAAACCGTGGTGTCGGTATGCATATCAGTGAAGGTGATGAACTGATGATCGGATGGCAAATCAACGATAGCGTCGTTCTTCAGAGCTGACGAAGGCGGCGGAAACGACAATAAGTCGCGCCGCTCACTCCACAACATAATCCAGAGGAGTTTCACGCATGTTGCAGGCACGTCAAATCTCCGTCCGGCTCAGGCTTGGCTTGACCGCCGTTTCGCTCTCGGCGGCCCTGGTCACTGGAGGTGTCGCAAACGCGCAGAACAAGAACGCCGGCGAGCTCGTTGTCTTATCTCTCGGTGGCAGCTATCAAGATGCGCAAAGCAAAGAATGGTTCAAACCTTTCGCAGAACAGAGCGGCGTGAAGGTTTCCGAGGCCTCCGGCTATAATTTCGCAAAGCTGAAGGTTATGATCGAGTCCGGCAACGTTGAAGCGGATGTCGTCGATATATCGGCAGATACGATGACCTCTCTGGCGGACGCCGGTCTTCTCGAGAAGATCGACTGGTCAAAGATTCCTGCGGAGTGCCAGGCCGGCATCCCGGCGGATATGAAGAAGGACTATGCATTTCCCATCATCCAGTGGGCGATGGTCATGGCCTATAACACCAGCAAGATTCCGCCGGACAAGGCACCGAAAACATGGGCGGATTTCTGGAACGTAACGGCGTTTCCGGGGAAAAGAGCTTCGATCGGCGCGACACGTCCGCCTGTCGAGCAAGCCACGCTCGCCATCAACGGCGACCTTGCTAAGCTCTATCCGTTTGATCTGAACGCTGCCTTTGACAAGATCAAGACGCTTGGTAGCGCGATGATCTTTGCGGATGGCTATGCCCAGGTCGCCCAATATCTGGCTGACGGCGAAGCTGATATGGCTATCATCCCAAATGGCCGTATCGGACCATTGGTTGCTGCAGGGCGGCCTGTTGCGATCAATTGGAACCAGCATCTCACGTTCCCGAACTTCTTCGCTATCCCGAAGGGCGCGCCGCACAAGGACAATGCGATGAAGTTTCTGGGTTATGTGTGCCAGCCAGAGGTGCTCGCGAGGATCGCGGCTCCCACCAACTATGGGCCGATCAACGTGGATGCATACAAGTTCATTCCGGCCGATGTGGCGAAACTTCTGCCCGGCAATCCCGAAACCGTTGATCTCGGGCGTCCGATCGATACCGTGTTCCTGAGCAAGGTTCGTCCCGATATCGCCAAGGGTTGGGCGAGAATGGCGGTGCGCTAGGGCGCCGCCTGACATTTGCGGCAATCCGTAGCTGGATTGCGTTGACGAGGCGACAGCGTGCGCAAAATCTCGCGCTGAAGATGCTCAAGTTGGCGCAGGTTTGGATCATTCGATTCAAGTAATCACATTAGCGGCAGTGTTCGCGATCGCATCGCGTGATGCCAGCAGCAGGGGCCAGGGCTCGCCGCCTTGGCGTGCCGGATCTCCATGAGGTTGGACGACCGATGACGGATACCACGCTCCCACTTCCTGCGGCGGCAGGCCGAGGCCCTGGGCGCTTCGCAGCGCGTTTTCCCTGGCTCATGGCGCCTGCGGCCCTCTTTTATCTTGTCTTCTTCGGTTGGCCCCTTCTCCAGATGCTCTGGAGCAGCCTCTGGAGCGATGGCTTCACCCTTGCCGGGTACACGGAGTTCTTCAGCGACCCCGTGTACTGGTGGGTGCTTGCCTACACGATGATCATTGGTGTGGTTACGCTCGTCTTGACCTTGGGCATCGGATACCCCGTTGCTTATTGGCTTGTGGGGTTGAACAAGACCTGGACGGTCGTGCTGATGGCATTTGTCCTCATTCCGTTCTGGAGCAGCGGACTGGTGCGCACCTATGCCTGGCTCGTCATCCTCGGCCGGCAGGGGCTTGTGAATACGACGTTGATGCGTTTCGAGATGATCGACGAGCCACTACCTTTCCTCGGCACGCATACAGCGGTCATTGTCGGTCTGACATACTATCTTCTGCCCTACATGATACTTTGTCTTTTCAGTGTGATGAATAATATCGACCGCAATTTGATGCTTGCTGCTCGCAACCTTGGAGCTTCGCCCCTGCGTGCTTTCTTCGCAATATTCGTTCCGCTCACAAAGCCGGGCGTTTTTGCGGGCAGCTTTCTTGTGTTCATGTTGGCGGTCGGGATGTATATCACGCCGGCCCTGCTCGGCGGGCCGGACCAGACCACTCTGCCGTTGGTCATCGCCCTGCAGATCAACGAGGCATTGGATTGGACTTTGGCTGCGGCCTTGTCGATGATCCTCCTGATCGTCTCCGTCACCATTCAAGTGTTCGCTAACCGTTATGTCGACTTCGACAAGATGTGGGGAGGTGCACGATGAGCATGCAACGCACGGCTGCGGCGTCGTCCCGCACGTCCCCCGTTAGCATATTGTTGGCCGCCTTTTCGATCACCGTTCTCGCGGTTTTGTTCGCGCCGATCGTCGTCATCATTGTGGTATCGTTCTCGCCCAGCGACATTATGGAGTTCCCACCTCAGGGCTTCTCGCTGCGTTGGTATTCCGCCTATTTCTCCAACCCGATGTGGATGACGGCGACGCGGATAAGCTTCCTGGTCGCAACCTTGACCGCCATCCTGTCACTTGTTTTGGGCTTCATGGTCTCTGTCGCGCTCGTTCGTTCAAGCTTTCCCGGCAAGAACGCGGTGCGCATCTTTCTCATGAGCCCCTTGATCATTCCGAAGATCATCATCGCAGTCGGCCTCTATTTTCTTTATGTCCGCATGCGGATCCTCGGAACGACGTTTGGACTGGTCGCCGCGCATACGCTGATTGCCATGCCCTATGTTGTGATGATCATCTCAGCCGCGCTGTATGGCTTTGATAGACGGCTTGAATGGGCGGCACGCGGCCTTGGTGCCTCGCCTCTCGGGGCCCTGCGCCATGTTACCTTTCCCATGCTGCGCCCAGCCATCATAAGCGCGGCGTTGTTTGCCTTCATCGCTTCGTTTGATGACATCATCCTCAGCCTGTTTCTGACCAAATTGACCGCGCCGACGCTGCCGCGCCAGATCTGGGTGAATGTCCAGCAGATCATTGACCCGACGATCGCGGCTGTTTCCACACTGATGACCGTCATTTCGGTTTTTGGATTGTGGCTTGTCGCCTTCATCCAGAAGATCTCTTCACGGGCCTGATCGAGGGCCTACGCGCGTCGCCTCAATTTGGGGCTGGCCCGAGACCGGCGGGGAAGCTATGGCTTTCTATGACGATGGTGTCGAAGGATTGGGGTTCGGCTCTCTATGAACGGTGAGATCGAGCTTTTGCAGGCTGTGCAACGCGAGCCGGTGGTCAAACATGTCCATCGTGAGCTCCGGCGTGCTATTTTGCAGGGGCGATTTGCGGTCGAGTCGCGGCTCGTCGAGACGGCTATTGCGAAGCTCCTCAACGTCAGCCGCACACCGGTTCGCGAGGCAATCTCCAAACTTGAACTCGAAGGGCTCGTCCGACGGCTCCCAGGTGGCGGGGTGGTGGTCGAGGACACCAGCTCGAAACTGTCGGAAGTTATCGTGCTGCGGCAAAGCCTGGAGGGAGCCGCAGCGCGTTTGATCTGCATGCGCGCGAGCGATGGGGAATTGGCCGCTTTGCGCGCGGAATGCGACGCCGTTCTGAAGGCTCTGCCGACGATGGCTGTGCAGCAACGAGCCAGCCTGGATCGAAAATTCCACCTCAATCTCGGGGAGTTGTCCGGGAGCACGCGCCTCGCCAACCTGATCGAAGAATTCTACGAGTATTCGGACAGCGAGCTCGCCCCAGCCGGCAATGCGTCCGACGTGGTTCAACTGCAGAAGCAGCACATCGCAATCGTCGATGCACTCGTAGCGCGCGATGCGGCCCGCGCCGAGACCGCGATCCGGGATCACCTCGAGACCGTGCTGCACATGGTCCGCGCACGCGTCCACGCCTAGAAGCCGACGCGATCGGGGACGTTGCCGGGGTTCCTCTCTCCCATCCCCTTCGTTGTTCTGCCCTTGTTGGTGTAGCGCTTCGCTTGTTCGCGCTGCTGTGCGCTCGCGCTTAGGGCGCGGGCTTCCGCACTGGGCTCGGGCAAAAATACAAGGGCTGTCTTCCCGCAGAGCATCTTGACGGTCGATCTCATTGTCATTATCGATATCTATAATGATGAGTAACCCAGCCGTTAAACTCGTTCGTCCAGCTGATCACGTTTACGGAATCGTCAAGCGGCGCATCATGCTGAACGAGCTCAAACCGATGGCCGTGCTGACGGAGCTTGGCCTCGCGCATGAAATTGGCTGCAGTCAGGGCACGATAAGGGAGGCTTTGCTCAGGCTGCAGGAGGATGGCCTCGTCATACGCACGGGACGACGCGGCACGGTTGTCACGCGCCTGGAGGACGAAGAGGCGGAGGAGATGCTCGCGCTTCGGCGACGTCTGGAAATGCGTGGTGCGGAGCGCGCGGCCCGCAATGTTGACGCCCGTTCGCTTGATGCGATCATGGCCATTCGCGAGACAATGAACGAAGCTGCGGGTGCGGGCGACGAGTTTCAGCTCATCGAGGCCGATAAGGATTTTCACCTCGCGATCTTCCGCCTATCGCAACTCGAAGCCCTGGAGCAGATCCTGGCCCGTTGTATCATGCATACGCATCGCTCGAAGCTGTGGGCGCCGCGGCATCGCAGGCCCCTCGAGGATACGGCGCGGCGCCATGACATCCTGATCGACCGTCTCGTGGCTCGCGATGGCAGAGGGCTCGCTGACGAACTCGGACTCCATATTGATACGATCGTCCTGGAGGATGATCCGGCGGAGATGAGGGGATAGCTGTCGTGCTCGGCAGGCCCGGGCATGGAAATCGACGGTCGGCAGAATCCAGAGGGCCTCGACACGGTCGGGGATAACTGGACCGTGAAGAAGATGATGGGAGAGAATACCTATGGAACGCAGAGCATTTCTAAAGCTTGCGGGCGCTGCCGCGCTCGGTGCGCCCCTTGCCTCCACATTGGCCGCGCCGGCGGTGGCGCAGGATGCCACCACCGTACGCTGGTGGTATCATTTCGATAATCCGCAGAATTCTCCGGCCGAGCTCGTCGCGAAATTCGAGAAGGAAAACCCCGGCATCAAGATACAGGCCGAGGCGATTCCGTGGGGCGGCGGCAATGACTACCAGACCCGCCTTTTCGCGGCCTTGGTAGCCGGCAACGCGCCTGATTGCGCCATGGTGCGTTTGTCGTGGGCAGCCCGCCTCCAGACGATGAAGGCGCTTGAGCCGCTTGATCCATTCCTCGCCAAATGGGATGCCCGCAAGGATATCGACGAAAATATCTGGAAGATCGTTGGTGGCGGAGCACAGCAGAAATACTATCTCCCGCTGCAGTACGTGGTGATTTATCTTTACTATCGCCAGGATCTTCTGCAGCAGGCCGGCCTGAAAGCGCCTGAGACGTTTGAGGATTTTCGCGCGGTCGCCAAGGCCTTGACGAAGGGCGATGTCGCGGGCTTCGGTATGCGCGGCGGCGCTGGTGGCTTCGACAATTGGGGGCCGTTCGTCCTTGGCGGCGGCGCGAGATTCGAGAAGGGCGGCATGGTGAGTGAGCAGGCGCTTGCTGCCAATCGCTCCTATGTCGATTTCGCAACGAAGGACAAGGTGGTGCCGGCCTCCGCGCCGACGGACAGCTTCCGGCAGATCGTGGACGCCTTCAAGGCCGGGCGCACCGGCATGATGATCCATCATGTCGGCTCGGCAGCGGAAATTGAAGCCGCCCTTGGCGACAAAGTCAGCGCCAAGCGGGTGCCGGTCGGCCCAGATGGCAAGGGCTGGACCTATTTCGGCGACGAGTCCAATGCGGTTTTTGCAGCCAGCAAGGCCAAGGAAGCTGCTTTCCGCTGGATCAGTTTCCTCTCCACGGGAGAAAACAACTCAGCCCTCACAAAGCTCACCGGACAGCTTCCTGTATCCTCGAAGGCCAACGCAGATTGGGTGCCGCAGCGGTTCGTCGACGCGAGCCGCGCGTCGGTCTCAATCGCCGGACCGTTGCCGGACAGCCCGAAGACGCCGGATTTCATTGGCCGAGTATGGCCGACCAATATGCAGCGCGCCCTAACCGGGCAGATATCGCCTGACGACATGATGAAGGCGATCGAACAGCACTTCTACGGCTGATAGCTCCTATGGCGAGTATTGCTTCGTCTTACGCTGGAACCGTTGCGCCGCGGCCGCGGCGCAACTTTACACCGCTCTGGTTTCTCCTCCCCGCCCTGGTGGTGACATCCGCCGTTGTTCTGGTTCCGGTGCTCCAGACATTCTGGCTCAGTCTTCATGAATATCTCTTGTATGCGCCGGACGACGCGCGCTTCATCGGGGTGGGCAACTTCACGGCTATCTTTGCGGATGAAGTTTTCTGGATATCGCTGGGCCATTCTTTCATCTGGATTGTCGGAGTCGTGGGCCTGCAGTTCCTTCTCGGGCTCGGCACAGCACTGCTGCTCAACCAGAGCTTCTGGTGGCGCAGCCTTGCCCGCTCGCTGGTGATCATTCCGTGGGCACTGCCCAGTGTCATCATTGGGCTGATGTGGACGTGGATGTATGATTTCAATGTCGGCGTGATCAACGACATGCTGCTCCGCTTCGGCCTCATCGAGACACCGATCGCCTGGCTCGCCAACCCCGCGACGGCGCTTTATGCGGTCATGTTCGCATTGATCTGGCAAGGATTTCCGTTCTTCGCGGTGACGATTCTCGCCGGCTTGCAAACGGTTCCGCAGGAGCTCTACGAGGCGGCCGAAATCGACGGGGCGACACCGCGGCAGCAGCTGTTCTCGATTACTCTCCCGTCCATTGCCGACGTGATCGCGACGGCGCTATTGCTGCGCACCATCTGGGTCGCCAATTCCCTCGACGTCATTCTGGTGATGACGGGAGGCGGGCCGGGATACGACACCCACACCTTGCCCCTCTACGCCTTCATCCGGGCTTACACGGGCATGGAGTTCGGCTATGGCGCAGCGCTCGCGCTGATCCTGACGTTCCTGCTCATGGCGGTTGTCTGGGCCTACGTCCGGCGCGCGTCCCGGGATCTTTCGCGATGATTGAACGCCGCTCCTACAAACGCCGGCTGATCGAGGTCGAAATCCCAATCCTGCTGATCGTCTTGTTCGCGATCGCTCCTTACGTCTGGATGATTCTCACCTCGATCAAGCCGCAGGCGGAATTGGCGGTCTTCCCTGTCCAGTATTTGCCGAAAAGCGCGACACTGGATCACTACCGGGATCTGATCGCCAGGACGTCTTTCGCCGGCAGTCTCATCAACAGTCTCATTATTGCCACCGGGGCTGTCGTGCTTGGGCTCGGCGTTGCCGTTCCCGCGGCTTACGCTTTCTCGCGCTTCCGCTTTAAGGCAAGGACCGGCTTGATGACAGGATTTCTGGTCATCAACATGTTTCCGATCGTGCTGCTCATCATTCCACTTTTTCTGATGATGCGGAACTTGGGACTGATCGATACTTACCTCGGTGTCGTCATCGGGCATTCCACCTTCGCTATCCCCTTTGCGATCTGGATGCTGACGAGCTATTTCAATGCCATCCCGAAAGACCTCGATGAGGCGGCAATGATCGACGGCGCCAGCCGCATGGAGACGATCCGTCTCGTGGTGCTTCCGCTCATTCTGCCGGGGCTGATAACGGCGGGCATCTATATCTTCATCACCTCCTGGAATGAATACTTATTCGCGATGATGCTGTCGGGCCAGGCCGTGCGCACGGTGACGGTCGCGCTGCAGCTCTTCATCGGCGAATTTACTGTCCAGTGGGGACTTCTGACTGCGGGCGGCACGTTGATCGCCTTGCCGGTGACACTTCTCTTCCTTGTGGTGCAAAAGCGGCTCGTGGGCGGGCTCACGGCCGGTGCGGTGAAATCATGATTGAGACCAGGAACGCCATCGGCGTTATTTCGATGTTCTACGCGCGTCCCTTCACGCGCGATCATTTCGAGTGCTTCCACCGCATGAAGAAGGCGGGCGCGGATGTGGTGGAACTGCTTGTGCCGGAGCCGGGCGAGCTCGATCTTGGCGAGACAAGGGCCGCCATCGCTGATGCTGGCCTCTCCTGCGTGCTCGCCGCGCGCGTCAATCTGGCGCGTGATCTTTCCAGCGCAGACGACGCAGGCTACAAGGGCGGCGTCGCTTATCTCGAAAGCACCGTCGATACTGCCGCCGCGCTTGGGGCGACCATAGTCGGCGGTCCGCTCTATGGCGCGCCGCTGGTTTTCGCCGGCCGCGCTCCGGCGCCGATCGATGAGAGCGAGCGCAAGCGCCGCATCGACGCGGTGGTCGCCGGGCTGAAGCGGGCGGGAAAGCGCGCGGCTGACCATGGCGTCGTTTTTGGAGTGGAACCACTCAACCGTTTTGAGAGCGATGTCTGCAACACCGCCCGCCACGCGCTGGAGATCGTCGAGCGTGTGGACAATCCCGCTGTTGGGGTCATGTTGGATACCTTCCACATGAATATGGAAGAATTCGATATCGCCGATGCCATCCGCAAAACGGGATCGCGGATCGTCCATTTTCAGGCGAATGAGAATAATCGCGGGTTTGTGGGATCCGGCCACATTGACTGGACAAGCGTCGCGCGCGCTATTCGCGATGTGAAATATACCGGTCCGATTGTGCTGGAGCCATTCCGCCGCTCTGACGAGGGCGCTGGCGTCACTCTCGCACAGTGGCGCGCCCCCACGGTGAACGAGGATGACGAGCTTGCGGCCAGCATAGCCTATCTCAACGCCGCGCTCGCCTTTGCCCGCCAGACGGCCTGACCTGTTCCTTCAACCTGTCGCGTGAGACCTGACATGACCTCCCCCCTCCGCATCGGCTGGATTGGCTGTGGCACGCACGCCAACGAGATGCTGTTGCCGCAGCTCACCCGCCATGATGTCGTTATCGAGGCGCTGTGCGACACCTCCGTCGAGCGGCTGGCCGCGACAGGACGGCGCTATGGCGTCTCACCGCAAAACCAGCTCACGGACTGGCGGGCCTTGCTGGCGCGAGACGACATCGACGCCCTGGGCCTCGCGGTCGGCCCCCAGCTCCACTACGAGATCGGCTTGGCTGCCGTCGCCCGCGGCCTGCCGGTCTTCATCGAAAAGCCGCCAGCGCCAACCGCGCGACAGGCGCAGGAACTCGCAGATGCGGCATCCGCCCGCGGCGTGCCGGTGGTGCTCGGCTTCATGAAGCGTTATTCGACCGCAAACCGCATTGCAGCCAATGTCATTCACTCTGCAGAGTTTGGCGTCACCGCGAGCTTTCTCGGCCAGTACATGACAGCGCCGACCTATTTCGCGAAAGATGTCGATTATACCGGGTTTTATCTCCATCACTGCGTGCACTACTTCGATCTGGTGCCTCACCTCATGGGAGACGTCGCGGATATCAGCGCGCGGCGCCACGAAATCGAGCCGGGCAAGTTGCTGCTGCACGTCGACTTCCTGTTCACCAACGGAGGAATCGGAACCTTGGTGATGGGCACTCACCAGTCACGCGGGACACCTATGGAATGGTGGCAGGTGATGGGTGATCACCGCCGTGTCGAGGTACGCAACGTCCATGAGGTGCGCTACTTCCGCCATCCGCCTTTCAAGGTATCGAAGCTCGACGCGAGCCTTGTCGATGGCGAGGATACCCTGGTTTGGGAGCCGAATCTCACCGCTGCGGCCAACGAGGACCATAAGGGCTATCACGCAATTCTCGGCGAATTCGTGCGCGCCGCACGCGGCGAGCCGGTGTCGTTCCCCAACGCCGCTGACGGCGCTCGGGCCATGGCACTGCTGGAGAAAGCGATCGGTTAGCGCGAAATCTCGGAGCATCGCCGCCTCATGTGCGGAAATGCTCCTGCCCGCCCATTCAGGAGCGCGAGGTCAGAAGTCCGGAGCTGCGCCCGGCTGGTTAGTTTCCCCCACGGCAACCCACTCCACCGGTGAACTGTCAACGGCGGGGAAATCTACCGCAACTGGGGTCAAGTCCCACAAGGCCAGCCTCATGAGGAGGGGAAGCTTCTCCGCTGACACATCCGTGGGCATCTCGCGCAAGTCGAGAATCGCGAGCTCCTTCCCGTCCTCAAACATAATCAACTCAACATTGTCGATGTGCTTGTGTTCCTCGGAGCCATCGTCCAGCTGGCGCTTGATATCCCATGAGGCGGATGCAAGGCCTGGTGTAATCGTGAAGTCTTTCAGCTGACCCGTGAGTTTGATGGTGTCTTCGCCGGTACCGCCATAGTATATGTCGTTTCCGCCTTTTGCCTTAAAACAAAAGCCGTCGCCTCGACTGCGCACGATATCAGGCCCATCGCTTCCTACGACGTGCGAGCCCAAAGCTGAGCGAGTCTCAACTTCGTATGGGATCTCGTAGCCGTGAAATCGCGAAAGAGCCTCCTTGACATCGCTTGTTTCAGGATAGAGACCGCGGCTTTTGTCGCCACCCAGATAGGAAAAGACCTTATATGCGTCGGTGACTGATGCGGCGGCAACCATTCCTGAGAGCGAAATTTCCTGACCGTCAATAATCTGGCCATCATATTGCAGCACATGCCGGAGCAGGTAGACGTTCTTTTCCAAAGAATCTTCGAACGCGCGATGCTGCGCCCAGGGTGAGGCGAGGAATTCCTCCCGGCATTTGATGCCATACTTCCCCGTCCAGCTGCTGTATTCGTTATCAAAGGGGGCTTCGTCTTCTTCGATCATGCCGATCTGCCGCAGCGACAGCTCATCCAGATGAAATTGGCCCAGGCGGGAGCCGGCACCGTTCATATCGTAGCGCTTTTGGGAAAGAAATTCTCCCAAATCTTCTATAAAGTCTCCATATGCCTTGTTCGCCATCCTTCTTACTCCAAGAAGATTACCATCATGTTCGCGCATGGTGGTCTAGACATATGGAGCATAAGCGCAATTCACTTGGTGCAATGAAGGGCGCAACTTCTGCAGTCCCATTGCCGGAGGGCAGATAGAACCCTTCTGTTCCGTAACGCACCGCATTCACAGCGCGATGAGCGATGTCTGGGCCGATCGGCGGTTGCAGCGACAGGAAGGCTCCGCCAACACGTTGGGCTGACGGAGATTCAAGATTACAGGTGTGCGGTCTTACAACCGTCCTGGATCGCTGTGGAAACAGCGAAGACGTGATATGTCCGTCCCGATTATTTGTACCGTGATGAAGGCTGCGGGGGATCGCTTCCCAGACGCTATATATTGGGGAGAGCGTCCGAGGGATCGTTCGCCGGCAAGCCGACCGGTGTGACGGACACGTCATCGACGGGCCTCGCATCTTGCGGGGCTGGACCAGCCATATCGCTTACCGGTCGGTTCGCGGGATAGGGCTCAAAGACAACGACGGGTTCGTTGCTGGGCGCCACGGATGGCAGATGGCGCAAATCCACAATCTCACCGTCCGCGAATCTGATCAGTTCCACGTTGTGGATAACCTTGTATTCCTCGCATCCCTCGTCGAGTTCTCGCCTGATCTGCCACATGGAGGAAGTCGGCCCGGGAGTGATCGTGAACTCGGATCGATTACCGGGGAGTTCGATGGTGTCTTCGCCCGCTTCGCCATCGAAAGTGTCGTCGCCGCCTTTCGCGATAAAGTGGTCCTTGCCTGCATATCCACGGACGAAGTCCGAGCTTTCGCTTCCGACAAAGGTGTAGTCGCGTGACCGGTCGACCTTATAGGGTACATCGTAGCCATGGAAGCAGCTGAGACTGTCGCGGAGCGAAGCACCATGAGCATCCTGGGGGTTATACTCGCCGCCAGACACCAGAAAGCGCCTGACCCCGCCGGCCCCGGCGAGATGTGCGGCCGCGAGGAGTCCGGAGATGGAGATCGCCTCGCCGTTTATGGTTTGTCCGTCATAATGGATAAAGCCCCGAAGAAAATGGACCTGCTTGTCAAGGAAATCATGGATCGCTCTGTCCTGCGCGTCCGGTGACGCGAGGAAATCTTCCTTGCTGTGTACTCCATACTTGCCAGTCCAACCGCCGCTGAAATCGTTGTTGAAGGGTTTTCCGTCGTTATGAACCATGCCGATATCCGTGAGCGAAGCCTCGCTCATCTGGAATCGTCCCAAATGATTGGTTCTGTTGACCACATCGTAGCGATTAGAGGAGTGATATTGACCCAAATCGTAGATAAATTCGTCGAAAGTGTTACCTGACATCGCGTACACCCGTATTAAATAGCCAACGGGTAAATATATGCGTTATACGCGACGAATGGGCGTCTCACGTGATGCCATAAACGACGCTTATACGGCATGATTGGCGCGATATCTAACAACATCAAGCGAGATCAATGGCTAGGTGCGCAGGTGCCTGCACAACGGAAAGTTCCGGCGAAAGCTGCGCGCGCCATCAATCGTGGGATCGCTCCTCAAGCATCGACCGTGCCGCTTCGCTCGTCTTCTTTCCTGACGCCGATCGTGCCAACTTCGGTGTCGTCCAGCGCACCGACTTCAGCTTTGTCGATTCTTAATGGCACAAGCGGCACTTCAATCGGGACCGGCCTCGTCGCGATGTGTACAGTCGCTTGGGTGGTCGGTTCTTCGATGGTCGCATCGAACCGTGTAATCCGCAGATCGACAATCTCGCCATCTGCGAATTCAACCAGCTCGACATTCCGAATTTCCTTATGTTCAACGCGGCCATTGTTCAGTTCGCGCTTTATCTGCACGGTGGTTGCACCAAGTTCGTTCGCCAGCTTGAATTCTGACCGGTTGCCGGGCAGGACGATGGTGTCAATGTCCTCCCCGCCGTCGAACGTGTCATCGCCGCCCTTTGCCACGAAGTAGTCGTTACCTGCATATCCCCGGATGGCGTCTGGACCGTCACTGCCCATGAACGTGTAGCTTTCGTTCTGATCAACTTTGTATGGCAGATCGTAACCGTTAAACCGGGAAATGCTTTCGCTGATCCGCGGTGTATCAGGCCATTTTGGATTGTATTCTCCGCCTAGTTCCATGAAGCGCCTGACCTCGCGACTCTCGATACTGGACACCGCCCCGAGGAGGCCGGAAAGAGAGATCTCGTAGCCATTGATGATCTGGCCATCATAGTGGGCGAGATCCCGGAGATTATTGAGTTGCCTGCCAAGGAAGTCGTGAATCACCATGTCCTGCGTCGGGGGTGAATTTAGGAAGGCCTCCTTGCTGTTGATTCCGTGCTTGCCTGTCCACCCACCGCTGTAATCGTTGTTGAATGGCTCGCCATCATTGCCCACCATGCCAATCTCCATAAGGAACGCCTCGGTGAGTGCGAACCGTCCAAGTTGGTTGCTGGAATTGACGGCATCATAACGATTCATCGAATGAAAGAGGCCGAGCTCGTTAATGAAATCCGCAAGGGTGCCACGTGCCATGTTCCGCCTCCGGAATGCAGCTAATGATGAGGAAAATTGTTGGCTAAGCTCACGTTGGACCGGTCAGGTCTTTGGGCCAACGCTCACGATTTTGAACAACTAAGCCTTAGCGGCCTAGGCGCTTGACCTTGCAGTCAAATGCTGGGGGCGACGCTTTGAAAACCAGGCGTCTCCGCATCCGCCAGGACAAGGGCGGTAGGCGCCGGAACACCGCTGCTAGCGATTGGAATTGCGGGTACATCGACTGCGTCCTGTGCGCCGGTCGACAGGTGCACGTCGATCAAAGGGGTGGGCTCCTGCTCCAGCGCTGCTTGCAGGATGTGGCGCAGATCAATCACTTCGCCGTCTGCGAACTCGATCATCTCTACGTTCTGGATCTCCTTATGTTCGTCGGCCCCATTGGAGAGCGAGCGCTTGATGTGCCAAGTGGGGGAAGCAGGCCCAGTAGCCTGAAAGGGCTCGCTGGTGATGGTGTATTCGGAACGGTTACGCGGGAGAACAAGAGTGTCCTCGTCCTCTCCGCCATGAAATTCATCGTCGCCATCTCGCGCGACAAATCGGTCCTTGCCCCCATGAGCGCGGATGACGTCAGCTTGGTCGCTGCCCACGAAAGTGTGGCCGCGCTCCTGGTCGACATATGGCACCTCGTAACCGCCGAACCGGACAAATCCTTCTCTGAGCCATGCCGAGCTGGCATCGTTGGACGGGCCATGGAGGTTCGACAGGCTACTCAGTATATGGCTTGCGTCAGTGAGAAATGATGCGCCGATAATGCCAGAAAATGAAATCTCTTGGCCACTGATCGTCTGGCCGTCGGAGTGCTTGAAGACATGAAAAAAATCTGCGCGCTTTTCCAAAACCTCGAGGATGGCCTTGTCCTGGGCTTCAGGCGAGCGGAGGAATTGATCTCGGCTCTTGATACCGTATTTGCCGACCCAGCCGCCGCTGTAGTCATTGTTTCCACTGTCGCCGTCGCGCCGGACTACATCGATCCCGGTGAGATCCGCCTCGTCAAGCGCGTATCGTCCCAAGCGGGTATTCACGTCAACCGCGTTGTAGTGATTGGCTGAGAGAAATGATCCGAGTTCGTTGATGAAATCTTTGAAATTTCCGCGCGTCACGTGAGTTATTCCTCCGGGCCATGTAGTATTCATGGGCCGCTGCCGGGAAATAGCTACCCTGTAGGCATGGCGTGGTGCGCCGCGCGACGGGCGGTTTGTGCATAACGGCGAAGTGGCGGGCATGTGGATGGCCACAACCTGCTGCTTCGCAGCACGCAACGGCATACACGTCTCCCAATACAGATAGGCATCAGCCGTTGCTGCTTATAGGAAGGACGATAGGTCTGAATGCGGTTGATCCATTGGTGCTAAAGAAACACTATCTTGAGGCGCCTCGTTGGGCGATGGGTTCTTGCGTCTCAGTCGTGACGCGGGGCGTCGTGGCGACGATCGCTTCGGCGAGTGCGTCGATATCCGCGATATGCGGATTGCTGCGCCGCCATATGAGCCCGATCTCGCGTGACGGCTCGGGCGGTGCAAAGGGCACGACGCGTAGCCTGTGGTTGACAGTCTCGGCTTGCAGCGCCATTTCCGGCACGAGAGTCATTCCAAGATCGTGAGTGACCATCTGGAGCAAAGTCGTCATAGACGTAGCGCCAATGTTGATGACATTGTTCGGGCGCGCGGCACTACAGACATCGAGCGCTTGATTTCGCAGGCAGTGGCCTTCCTCAAGAAGCAGCAAACGCCCCGGATCGATCTCTGCTCCCGTAAGCGGAGAGGTGAGTACATCCCGGCTGGTATCCGCCATTGCCATGAAGAAGCGGTCTTTCAGGAGGGGGCGGACAGACAGACCCTCTCTTGCCACAGGCAGCGCGGCAACCACTGCGTCCAACCGTCCCTCTTCCAATTCCAGCAGCAATTTATCCGTGATTGCCTCGCGCAGTTCGATCTCGATGCGCGGGTAGGCGGCCCGGAGATAAGGAACGAGTCTGGGCACGAGATAAGGCGCGACTGTCGGGATGGCTCCGATGCGGGCCGTGCCGGAAAGAGGGCCGTGCTTGTGCTGGCTTGCCTGTTCAAGGTCAGCGACCTCCGCAAGTATATGTTGCATACGCGGAAGTAGCGCCTCTCCCTCGTGCGTGAGGAGAATGCGTGAGCGGCTTCGCTCAACTAGTTTCGTTCCCAGCGCCGCCTCGAGCTCCATGATCTGCGCCGATAAAGCCGGCTGGCTGACATGCACGAGCTGAGCCGCCCGGCCGAAGTGCCGGGTTTGGGCGAGAGCGTCAAAATACCTCATTTGTTTGATCGTTACCATAATAGGAAAATCCTATCATAATTTGATGAAAATGCAATTTGATCCTATGGATGGGCTATGCCAGAAGTCTCCTTAGAAAAATTCCAGCACCGTATCCGATCTGCTAAGCTTCGGTTGTGTACGTGCGCGGGCGGTTGATTGTTTGGGGAAGAGGGCGATGACAGGGAAGAATTTCACCACCACCAACACTGGCGCTCCTGTGGCGTCGGATGAACATTCCCGCAGCGTGGGGCCGGATGGGCCGGTCGTCTTGCACGACGTCTATCTCGTCGAGAAGCTGGCTCAGTTCAACCGTGAGCGCGTGCCCGAGCGGGTCGTGCATGCCAAGGGCGGCGGCGCTTTTGGTGAGCTTGTCGTCACCGAGGACATGTCACCCTACACCAAGGCGGCGCTGTTCCAGAAGGGCGTGAAGACGCCGATGCTACTGCGCTTTTCGTCTGTGGCAGGCGAGCTCGGCTCCCCCGACACCTGGCGGGACGTGCGGGGTTTCGCTCTGAAGTTCTATACCACCGAGGGCAATTACGACATCGTCGGCAACAATACGCCGGTGTTCTTCCTGCGCGACGGCATCAAGTTCCCGGATTTCATCCGCTCACAGAAGCGCCTGCCCGGCAGCCACCTGCGCGATGCGGACATGCAGTGGGATTTCTGGACATTGTCTCCGGAGAGCGCCCATCAGGTTACCTATCTCATGGGCGACCGCGGACTGCCGTCATCGTGGCGGCATCTCAACGGCTATTCCTCCCATACCTATCAATGGATCAATGGCGCCGGCGAGCGCGTGTGGGTGAAGTATCACTTCCACAATCAACAGGGCGAACAGAACATTACCGGTGACGTCGCCGAGCGTATCGCGGGTACGGATGCCGACCATTACATCCGCGACCTCTACGAGGCGATCGAGCGCGGCGACTACCCGCGCTGGAAGGTCTCCGTGCAGATCATGCCCTATGAGGACGCAAAGACCTATCGTTTCAATCCGTTCGATCTCACCAAGGTTTGGCCGCATGCGGATTATCCGCTCATGCCGGTCGGTGAGTTCGTCCTGAACCGCAATCCCGAGAACTACTTCGCGCAGATCGAGCAGGCGGCCTTCGCGCCCTCCAATCTGGTGCCGGGCATCGATGTCAGCCCAGACAAGATGCTGCTGGCGCGCGTGTTCTCCTATGCTGATGCCCATCGCTATCGCATCGGCCCGAACTACAACGAACTGCCGGTGAACCGGCCAGTATCGGAAGTCCATTCCTATTCCAAGGATGGGCCGATGCGGCACGCCTTCGCCAGCCACACCAAGCCGGTCTACGCGCCGAATTCATTTGGTGGTCCGTCGGCAGATCCGACGCGGGCTTCGGAAAGCCGGGGCTGGGAGGCGGACGGCGAATTCGTACGTTCGGCCTACACGCTGCGCCGCGACGACGATGACTTCGGACAGGCCGGCACCTTGATCCGCAAGGTTTTCACCCAGGAGCAGCGCGACCGGCTCGTTGATACGCTTGTCGGCCAATATAACGCTCTGACGGTCGACGCCATCAAGGAGCGGTTCATCTGGTACTGGACGAGCATTGACCAGGCGACGGGCGATCTTATCGCGGCGCGCGTGCTGAAGCGCGCGGCCGAATAACGCGTCCGGTCGGCGTTGGGTGCAGGCCCGGGCTTTTCGCCCGGGCCTTTTTATTGTCTACGCTGCGCGGAAGACATCGCCGTGGTGCCGGCTAGCCGCAAGTGGATGCTGCCTGGGTCAGCGCCAGGGCAGCCGCCGCTTGCGTTGGATCCACGACAGGCAATCCTGTTGCCGCGCCGAGCGACGCGACGTAGCGGGCAAGGCCCGCGCCTGCGAAGACGATCGTGTCGGCGCCATGCTCGTCGCGCAAGGCGAGACCGGCCTTGATCAGGCTATTCTCGACGACGGCGGGATCCTGAAGCTGCCCATAGTCGAGCCCGAGCCCGACATGCCCGGCGACGCGCTCCCGGACTCCGAGACGACGCGCGAAACGCAATCCCTTCACCGGATTGCCACCGGACACGCCGATGGTGCCGACAAGGTCGCCGAGCGCAAGGCCAGCCATTATCCCTGCTTCGCCAATGCCGATGACGGGTTTGGCCGTCAGTTCCCGGGCGGAGAACACGGCGGGATCGGAAAAGCAGGCGATGACGAAGCCCGCCACTTCCGGCTTTTCGCATTCCCGCTCAATGAAGCTCAGAATGGCGGGCGATGCTTTGTCGCTGTCGCCTGCGTTCTTGATGCCGTTCGGTCCGTCGCTCAGGGTGAGGCAGCGGATATCCGGGCCGTCCTCGCGGACAAGCCAGCGGAGACTGCGCTGCATATCCTCCGTGATGCCGGTGTCCGTGCGGCTGCTCGGATTGAGGACATAGATCGTTCTGCGGGCCACCGCCGCCTCCATTTGACCAATGAGAGCCCAGAGCCGGCGGCTCCTGGGCGGGTCGTCATGACAATGCGCGGAAGTCGTCGATGAACGCGCGCGCGAGCTGCAAGGCGTCCGTCACGGTGTGCCGGAGACGCATCAGCTTGGTCGTCAGGAGCTTGGCGTCGAGCCCGTCCGGGTCGGTCTTCTGGAAGTCGTCGAGGCAGGCGAGCAGGGGCACCGGCAGGTGCAAGGTGCTGATGCCGTAGCTGTCTTGCTCGTATTTTCCGCTCGCCGAGCCGGTGATGAAGGTGAGCTGGCGCGACAGCCGTAGGATGAGGGTGTTGGCACGCTGCACGGCCTTCTGGTCCGTGGCGCCGGATGCCGCCAGTTGGTCGAGCCTGGCATCGAGCCATTCCAGCTCCGGCGCGAGCGCCGCGATGCCGTCCAAGATCAGCGACAGCGCGGCGGGATCCTTCTTGCCGTCGAGCATCCGCTTGAAACGGGCTTGGAGATCCTTGATCCGCGGGGTGAAGCGCTGCGGCAGGATTGGAGTGGTGGCGAGCGCATGGACGAGCCGCGTCCAGTAGTCGGTATCGCTGTCGAGGATGGCGGGATCGACGATCTCGATCGTGTCATGCTCGGTGTGGTTGTACCAGCCGATCGTCGCGCCGTGATAGCGTTCGATGACCTCCCGCGAGAAGCCGTGCCGCGCGGTGGTCGACGACACGCCGATGCCGAAGAAGGACTGGTCGCCGAACCTGTCGAGATTGCCGACAGCAATCGGAATGCTGCTGCCGACCGCCGCCTCGGCAATGGTCCGCGAGAATTCACGCAGCTCCGGACAGGCGTTCACATGGAACTCCGTGGTGTCCTTCATGCCGACGGAGTCGATATTGAGGTAAGCGACGCCGTTGCCGTTGATCTGTTCCCACAAAGCATCGACGAAATAGGTCGAGCCGGCAGCCTCGGCGACCTCGTGGCCGTTCCAGAAGCAGAACACGACGGAGCGACGCAGTTCGGCGCGGCGGGCGGCCAGCACGCGTGCGATCTCCATCATCACCGCGTCGCCGGTGATGTTGTCCGTCACCCCCGGCAGCCATGAATCAAGATGCCCGGAGACGATGATGAACTGGTCTTTTTCAGGCGAGGTTTCGGGGGCGTGCAGCCAGCCGATCGGCTGGCTGAGCTTGCGCCATTCCCGATGCGCCGTGACATCGGCCTTGACGACGACGGAGCCGTTTTTCATGAGGGCGCGCAGCGCCTGGCCGTCCCCACGCGAGATGCTGAGGCCGAAGAGGCGCGGAATGTTCTCCCAGGTCTCCGGGGTGGGGTTGCCCCACACCGATTTCAGCCCGCGCCAGGGAATATCCGGCTCGCCGTCGCGGCCCCAGTTCATGAGGAGGATGCCTGCCGCACCCTTGACGGAGGCGATGCGCGCCTTCTCGGGCGTCGCGGGCGCGTAGGAGACTTCCGCCAGGACGATCTTGCCGCGAACGTCCTTGCCCTCGTAGTCGCTCTCGCCGCCGGGGCCGACGTCGACGATCTCGGCGGAATAGCCGCCTTCCGGCGTCGGCTCGATATGGGCGCAGGCGAGCGCGCGGATGACGCGCCTTTCCGGCGAGACCACCTCGAGGGTGGCTTCGCCCGGATCGCTGTCGAAGGTCTCGAATTCCTGCAGCGCCGCGTCGAGGCCGTAGGACTTCAGCGTATCGACTACATACTGGCCGGCCCGGACATCCTGGCCCGAGCCGCTTTTGCGGCGTGGCGTGTCGATCCGCATGTGGTCAACATGCGCCATCACCCGGTCGATGGAGTGGGGGAGCTTGGTGGAGCCGAAAGTCATGACGCAGTCCTTTGTGTCGGGGCGACCAGGAAATGCTCGGCGAGATCGAGGTAGACGGCGCGAGCTTTTTCCATCTGGGAGAGATCGGCCCATTCGTCGGCCGCGTGCATATTCGCGCCGCCGGGGCCAAAGAGGAGCGTCGGGATGCCCGCGCCGTTGAAGATGTTGGCGTCGGAGACGCCGAAGCAGAACGTGAAGGGTGGCGCCTTACCGAGAACGTGCCGATAGCTCCCCGCGAAAGCCGCGACGAAGGGATGGACCTCGTCCATCACGAAGCTGTCGTAGCGTGGCTCGGCGATCGTCACGTCGAAGCGTGCCGGCGAGCGAAGATCATGCGCCAGCGCCGCGATGGTGGCGACGGCTTCCTTGGCGGTCTCGGTCGGCAGGAAATGCCAGTTGATCAGAAACTCGCAGCGGTCCGGCACGCGGATTTCGTAGACGCCGGTGCCCGAGCTCACGTTCAGTACACAATGGGTGCTGGTGCCGAATTCCGGATGGGTCGGCCGCGCCAGTCCGTCGATGGCGACGATAAGGCGCGCGGCTTCCGTCACGGCATTGATGCCGTCAGCTGGATGCGAGCCATGGGCAGACCGTCCTGTGACGACGACCTTCAGGTTGATCTTGCCCATCGAGGCGATCGAGGGGATGTCGAAATGCGGCTCGCACATGATCGCCGCGTCGATGGCATGACCCTGTTCGAGAAAGCCGCGCGCGCCGCGGGAATAGGCTTCCTCGTCCGCGAGCGCCGCGAAGATCACGCGGCCGGCCCAGTCGCCGCGGCGACGCGCGAGGTCGCGGACGCTGTGCATGGCTGTTGCGATGCCGGACTTCATGTCCATGGCCCCGACGCCGTAGAGGCGTCCATCGCGGATCACCGGGGTGTAGGGGTCCATGCTCCAGTCGTCGGGCGGCGTGACCGTGTCGCAATGCCCGCCGATGAAGAGGGTCGGCCCCGGCGCGCCGCCGCTGACCTCGGCGACCACATTGGTGAGGCCGCCGGCGGCCGGCTCGATGCGGGCCGGAATGCCGTTGTCCTCGAACCAGCGCGCGATGAAGGCCTGGACTGCGCCTTCCTCGCCCGAATGGCTCTTGATGCGGACGAGGTCGCCGAGGAGCACGGCGAGCTCCTGACTGACGGAGGAAGTGGACATGATCAGGCCCACCAGCGCCGTTCGAGCTTGGTGATGACCTCGACACCCGTCGTGGTGACGAGGACTTCGTCCTCGATGCGCGCGCCGCCCGCCGGCGTCCGGTAGAGGCCGGGCTCGATGGTCAGCACCATGCCGGGCTGCAGGAAAGTCTTCTCGCCCTTGCAGATCGCCGGCGGCTCATCGACGCCGAGGCCGATGCCATGGCCGAGATAGGTGCCGGCGCCGCCGTAGCCGAAGGCGAACTTGCCCTGAAAGCCGGCCTTGACGGCGACATCGTCGGCGATCTTTTCGAGGTCCTCCGCGAGGACGCCTGGGCCGATGGCGTCGACGCTGGTCTCGAGCATCTTCAGCACGGTTTCAAGCAGATGCACGCCGTCCTTCGTCGGGCGGCCGACCGTCGTCGCACGGCAGATGTCGATCATATAGCCCTGCCAGCGGCCGTTGATCTCCATATGGACGAGATCGCCGTCCTCCAGCACGCGATCGGAGAAGGCCGGAAACAGGAAGGGCTCTCCCGAGCGCTCGACGCCGGACTGGCAGGTCGCGAAGGCGTTGGTGGCACCACGCTTCGTCATTTCGGAAATGACGAAATTGGCAAGCTCGCGCTCGGTGACGCCCGGCTTGATCTCCTTGCGCAGCAATTCGCCGACTTCATCGGCGAAGGCTGAGCCCTGTCGCAGCGCCTCAAGCTCCTTCTCGCTCTTGACGGCGCGCAGGTTCATCACGAGGTCGTCGGCCTCCAGGAAGCGGACACCGGGATTGTAGTGCGTCATCTCGGCGAAGGTCATGGCAGAGATGACATCCATGCCGACAACGCCGACGGTTGCGCGCTGCGCGCCCGCGCGCTCCAGGATCGCCGTTATGCCCGCGACGATATTGGGATTGACCACGGTCTCCCCGACGCCGTGGGCCGGCACGTAGAACGGTGTCGTGACCGCGATTCCGGGATCGTCCTTGGGATCCGTCGGAATGTAGAGCAGGCCGAGCCCACGGCCACGGATCGCGAAGCGGCTCGGATGGCCCGCCAGCATCGGGATATGGCCGCAGAGATAGGCCAGATCCCCGTTGCGATCCGGCGCGCGCCCGGCGACGATCACGCCCTCGAAGCCGCGCATGCTCGCGAGCTCGCGCACGCGCTGCACGCGCCCCTTCATCTCGTCAATCACTTGTGTCTCCTATCGTGTGCGAACGTCGAGCGTGTCACGCAGCCCGTCGCCCAAGAGGTTGAGCCCGAGCACCAGAAAGATGATGGCGAGGCCCGGGAAGATCGAAATATGCGGCGCGCTGCGCAGCAGCGTGCGGCTCTCGGCGAGCATCTGCCCCCACTCCGCCAGCGGCGGCTTGACGCCGACGCCGAGGAAGCCGAGGCCAGCTGCCACCAGCACGGCTTCGGCCATCAACAGGGATGCCTGGACGATGACCGGCGACAGCGCGTTCGGCACCACATGGCGCAGCAGGATGGCGCCGTCCGTCGCGCCGAGCGATCGGCTGCTCTGGATGTAGTCCATCTCACGCACCTGCAGCACCGCGCTGCGGGCCACGCGCACGAGGCGTGGCAGGCTGGCGATCGCGATGGCGATGATGGTCGTGCCAAGGCCGGGGCCGAGGATGGTGACGACGGCAAGCGCGGTGATGATGCTCGGCAAGGTCATCAACACATCCGTCATGAAGATCACCGCGCGCTCGACGCGCCCCCGATAGTATCCGGCCAGAACGCCGAACAGCATGCCGAACAACGTGGCGATGCCGACGACGCAAAAGCCGAGGACAAGCGAGGTCTGCGCGCCGAAGATCGTGCGGCTCAGCACATCACGTCCGAACTGGTCGGTCCCGAAGGGATGTGCGAGACTTGGGGGCTTCGCCACGTTGCGTAGATCGACGGTATCCGGCCCCCAGGGCGCGAGCCACGGTGCGAGAAGGGCCGCGGCGATATAGAGCAGCACGATGACGAGGCCGGCCATCCCCATCTTGTGGCGCAGGAACTTGCGCAGGCGCCGGCTGCGGCTGCTCGGGGTGGCTTGAGCGGAGGTATCGGCAGGGTTCAACAGCGCCACCATCTCTCAGCTGGCCTTGATGCGCGGATCGACGATCGTATAGGCGAAGTCGACCAAGGTATTCACCAGGATGAAGAAGGCTCCGATGATGAGGATGGCGCCTTGAACGATGGGGAAATCGCGCCGGAAAACGGAATCGGCGAGCAACTTGCCGATCCCCGGCCAGACAAAGACCGTCTCGATGAGAACGGCGCCGCCCATGAGATAGGCGAACTGGATGCCGATGACCGTCAGGATGGGCACGAAGGCGTTGCGCAGCGCGTGTGTATAGATCACCGTCCGGTGCTTGAGCCCCTTGGCCTGGGCGGTGCGGACATAATCCTGCTGCAGAACCTCCAGAAGGCTTGCTCGCGTCATGCGCATGATGATGCCGATCGAATTGCCGCCGATGGCGAGCGCCGGCAAGATGAGATGCGAAAGACTTCCCGCACCTGTCGACGGCAGAAGGCCGAGGCGCACGGAGAAGATGAGCTGGAGAATGAGGCCAATCCAGAAGATGGGCGCGGAGACGCCGATCAGCGCGATGACCGACAGGAGGAGGTCCGACACTGAATTGGCGCGCAGGGCTGCATTGACGCCAAGGGTCACGCCCACGACCGCCGCGAATAGGATGCCGGCGCTGGCGAGCAGCAGAGTCATCCGGAATCGTTCGATCAGGATCGGCAGCACGGGCTCGCGGGAGACGATGGACGTGCCCCAATCTCCCGTGAAGAGCCCGCCAAGCCAGCTTAGAAACTGCCACCAGACGGGCTGATCAAAACCAAGCTGATGACGAATTACTTCGATATCCGCTTGTGATGCTCCCATACCGCCGACTGTTACGGCCGGATCACCGGGTACAAGTTGCAGGATGGAGAACACCAGTACCGAGAGAGCGAGAAGCACCAGTGCGGCATAGACCAGCCTGCGTGTGATGAACGACGCGAGATCCATGACAAAGATCGCCCGATTCTTGAACTCGAACCTGACAGCACGTCTGGGGCCATTCTGTCAGGCACGTGTGGACCAGAGTATCGCAGCTCAGCACCCAAGGCCTTTGCAAGCCACTCGGTCGGACCATCCGACGGACGGGAACGCTGCAGCCTCAGTTGAACTTGATATTCTTGAGGCGATAGACGTCCGTAGCGAGATATTCCAAGCCGCTGATATTTTTACGGTACCCAGTAACCTGAATGTAGCTGTACAGCGGCACCCAAGGCGCGTCTTTCATGATCAGTGCCTGAACATCGGCAGCTAGTTTCAGTCGCTTGTCGGGATCCACCTCGCGCCCGATCTCCACACGTAGGGAATCCACTTCCGGGTTCTTGTAGAACATGGTGTTCCAGCCGTTGGGCGGCATACGCGCGCTGTCGAACACCGTGTCTAGAATGATCTGGATATCCGCGGTGCCGGTCTCCCAGCCTAGCATGTAGAGCTCGGACTTGTTCTCCGCCTGCGGCTTGCGCAAGGCCGCGAGATAGGTCGACCAGTCGACGATCTCGACGGAGGCGTCGATGCCGATCTCCTTGAGCTGAGCCTGCACCGCGATCACCGTCTCGCGGTCCATGTAGTAGCGGCCCTGCGGCGTCCAAATCGTCGTCTTGAACCCGTTCGGGAAACCGGCCTCGGCGAGCAGCGCCTTCGCTTTCTTCGGATCGTAGGAATAGAGCTTTTGTGGCGCGTAGCCGAACACCGGGGGCGCGATGATCGTCTCTGCCGGTATGCCGAGCCCACGCAGGACGCCCTCGGCGATCGCCTCCTGATCGACGGCGAAGTTGAGGGCTTGGCGTATCCGCGCGTCATTGAAGGGAGGCTTGCTCACGTTGATGCCGATATGACCAACGCGGGTGTTCGGCTTCTTCAGTAAGGAAATTTCGGGCGTCGACTGCAGTCGCTCGATTTCGGAGCCGGGAACATCTGTCACGATGTCCGCCTCACCGGTTTCTAGCATTGAAAGGCGCGTCGCAGCCTCGGGAACTGTGATGAATTGAATGCCATCTGCCGCCGGTTTCTCACCCCAGTAGGCGTCGTTGCGGTTGAGCGTGACGCTCTGCTCAGCCTGATGCGACACGTATTTGAAGGGGCCGGTGCCAACAGGGTTCCAGCCGATCTTCGCCGGGTCTGCCTTAAGGGAAGCGGCGCTTAGAATGGATGCGGAATCCAGCGCGAGAACCTGCAGCAGCGCGCCAAAAGGCGCCGCGGTCGTGAGCTTGACGGTCAGATCGTCAATGGCCGCAACCTCGCTGATTGCACGTAGATCCGCCGCGCGGCCGAGACCCGATTTCGGATCGATGATGCGGCTGAGGGACGCCACGACATCAGCAGCAGTGAGCGATGTACCATCATGGAACTTGACGTTGGGACGCAACTTGAAGGTCCAAGTCTTCTTGTCATCGGCCAGCGTCCAACTTTCGGCCAACAGCGGCTCGATCTTACCCGTCTCGGCGTTCATCTGCACGAGAGGTTCCATGACTTGGATTCGCACGGTCTGCGCCTGCGTTCCGGCCGCCACGCCTGGGTCAAGCGTCAGGACGGGCGCTCCCATTGCGAACTTGATGCTGCGTGCATCGGCCTGGCCAGCCAATGCAAAAGCACTCGCACTGATCGCCAGCATGAATGCCAATGATCGCACCTTGAACGGCGAGAGACTATGCATGATGTTCCCCTTTTATTTTTTGCAGTGAGTTTAGATCGTGAAAGGAACGGCGCCTTTCTCTGTCACGTAATATCCGTCTTCCGCGGCGATTATCTTGTCATCGATTGGCCAAACGAATTCCGTGCAGCCGAGCATGCCCGTATGCAGCCGCTCTTTGAAGCCAGGCAGGAAGTGGACTGTCGCAAGAGTTTGCCGCTGCAGTGTATGGCCGCAATCACGTGTGTAGCCATCCATTGTCATGTCTTCGTGGAGCAAGCCGACCTGCTTCAGGGGCGTCGTCATCGGACGCAGGATCTCAACCCCGTTCGCATGAATTTCACCGCCGCTCATCCCGCTTTCGATCGAGGGGATCAGTTTGTCCACCAGAAGCTGTCGAAGTTCGTCATGCGCGGCTTGCAGGCCCGCGTCGGGGGAGACACTGCGTGCGATATCCGAGCAGCCGCGCACGCAGCCGAAAGCATCGGTGACCAGAAGGCCCATATCGAACTTGATTGTTTTGTCGGTGCTTTTAAGCGGATAGTCTCCGGCAATCGCAGGTAAAAGCGTCCGTTCGCCCGAGTGAATGATATCGAAATATGGATGGATGCGGCCATCCATGCCGACCATGGCCGCAAAATTCTGCACACCTTGGTGATAGACGGCGGCGACTTCGTTCTCCGTCAACCCGCTACCGAGCCTATACTTCATGAATTGAGTGGCGTGATCGATACCGTGGAGCACCGCGTTCGCCGCAGTAATGAAATAAAGGAGATCCGTTCCAGCGCGTTCGTCCTGCCAACGGCGCAGGGCGTAGGTTGCGTCAGCAAGAACAAATCCATCATTTGCGAGTGCCTGACCGATCCCGACAGCCAGATGCTCGCGCTCGATAGCAAGCTTTTGATTTCTGCTGTTACGGAGAGCGGCTATCAGGCTCGGCGCGCGGCCGGCCGGAATGAAATCTGCACGTTCGATGCTGTCGCGGGAGATGATGAGGATCTCGTCGCTTTCAGGGATATAAAGAGCCGTCGTGCCGTATCGATCAGCAACGCTGCAAGGCAGCCCTGTAAACATCTCCACGTTGAAGGGAGCGCTCACGTAGATCGCGCCGAGATCCGCCTCTCTGCACAGTCTGTCGAGAACGGCAAATCCTAGCGGTTCAGTCGATAGGCTACTGACCAGTTCAGGCCCAAAGCGCAGCGAAGACACAAAAGGAGTCAGCGCTGGAACATCCGTATCGCGCGAGGCGTGCCACTGTGCCTCTATATCCTGCCGACGCTTGCGATACAGGAAACACGGCCCCATGGGCTGGTGCAACTCGCTCGTGTTTGCGATAGCCACAGGACCTGACTGTGCCAACGCATCAAAGCGCCCAATCGGCATATCTGCGTCAATGTCCAGCAGCCCATCGCCAGCCAGTCTACGCACGGCCTCAGTAAACGATTGGGGACGACGTCCAGGCGGGTCATTCCAGCTGAAATAGCTAGCGAAGGTTTCAAAAGGGATGGCCTTTGTCGCCGTCTGGAAGGCGGCTGCATCGAATGCTCCAATCACCATGGATGCATTGCCGTCGTTTTCGATCAGAACGGGACCAATGCTGTTCGCACTGTCTTTGAATATCTTCGGGAACGTAAGCTCGTTCCAGAAACTTCTCCCAAGAATATCAGATATGCGGTCTCGCCCAATATACACGCGCGACTTCATTAGCCCCTCGGATTTTAATTGCTATGCTTCTTATTTGCGCAATCGCGCAAATATTGTCAGCAAATGCCTGCGGTTCGCGCAGGAAACCGTTCTTGTGAGGAGCATCGCACTATCCGTTCGGGTATGTCAATAGTCAGGAGTTTCGTCCCAAATATTGGGACAAGTATTGATAGCCGGGGTCGTTTGTCGTATGAGCGTGGACAGGGAAGGAAGAGGGGGAGCTTGTGCCAGAACACATCAACGGGAACGCCGGCCTTGCCGCCGGGGACGCGCGGGCGATGCTCCCATGAGCCTCGTCATTACCAAGGCGATCAAGTTGATCGAGCTCGTTGCGGCAGGCACCGACACCCTTGCCGGAATTGCGTCAGCCGCCGATATGTCGCGCAGCACGGCCCACAGACTGCTCGCAACTCTTGTCGAGCATCATTATCTGTCCTTTGAAGCGCGACGCTACGCGCTTGGATATCGGCTCCTCGAGCTCGGCGAACAGAAAAAGCGCAGCCTGAGCTTCGTGGAGGTACTGCGCCCCACTCTCGTCCGCTATGCGGAGCAGACATCCGACACTATCCATCTCGCTATTCTCGATGGAACCGACATTGTGGTCATCGAGCGGGCGCCTGGAAATCGGCAATTGCAGATCAATTCCTTCGTGGGACAACGGTCTCCAGCCTTGCTGACCGCCGTAGGGAAGGCGCTCGTGAGCGTATTGCCCGCAGATGACTGGAAGGGGTTCCTGAAGCAGCTCCCGCCGGCCCCGCCCAAGAGCGCCGAGCAACTGCGCCGCGAGCTGGCGGCAGCGCGCGAGCGACGCTTCGCCTTCGATTACAACGAGTGTGATGTCGGAACCTGCGGTGTCGCATCCACCTTCCTGATTGACGGGACGGTGCGAATTGCGGTCAGCATCAACGGGGCGACCGTCTATTTCGACAACGGACGCCTTGAAGAAATGGGGCAGACCGCACAGAAGCTCGCCGGGGAGCTGGAGCGCGCGGCGGCCGGGCTGCGCATCAGTACCATTCGCTAAAGGAGATTACGACGAGCGTGATCTTTGGCCACGGATTGCCTATAACGCACCACATGGGCGCTTCTTTCGCAAGCGCCGTGCGGGACCGTGGGCTTTCCGGTCCCAAGGTGATCAGCGAGGAAGACGGCGATTCCCGTTCTTGACACAACAAACAAGAAAAACCTGCTCCTACTCATTCACTTGCGATGGTTGGCGGTATGCGGGCAGATCATCACGATCGTCTTCGTCCAGTTCTGGTTTGAAATACCGCTGCCGCTTTGGCCGATGGTCGCGGTGCTCGCCTGCCTGGTACTGCTCAATATCGGCAGCTTGCTCCGATACCGGCTGCGCGCGGAGGTGTCGGACACGGAGCTGTTTCTGGCGCTCGTCCTCGACGTTGCCGCCCTGACGGTACAGCTGTTTCTCAGCGGTGGTGCTTCCAATCCTTTCGTATCGCTCTATCTTCTACAGATCACACTCGGGGCTGTGCTTCTGGAGGAACGCCTCGTCTGGGCGCTTCTCGCCATAGCCAGCGGCTGCTTCTTTGCGCTCACAAGCCTTTATCGTCCACTTCCCCTTCCGCTCAGCGACGGCCACGAGCTTTTCAGTCTCCACATCCAGGGCATGTTCGTATGCTTCATTCTCGCTGCCTGTCTGCTCGTGCTCTTCACGACACGCATCAATCGCAACCTGCGCGATCGCGATGCGCGGCTCGCGGCCATGCGTCAGCAATCAGCCGAGGAGGCACTCATCGTCCGCATGGGGCTGCTGGCGTCGGGCGCTGCGCATGAACTCGGTACGCCGCTCGCGACGCTTTCGGTCATCCTCAACGACTGGCAGCGTATGCCGGAATTCCGGGCGGATGCTGACTTGCTCGAGGAGATCTGCGAAATGCAAAATCAGGTCGATCGCTGCAAGCAGATCGTCTCAGGCATCCTGATGTCGTCAGGCGAGGCGAGAGGCGAGGGCACCGTCAGAACGACAGTCAACGGGTTCATCGATGACCTGGTCGAGGAGTGGCGCTCTAGTCGCTCGCCAGCGCATGTCGACTATGTCAGCGCGTTCAGCCCCGATGCCGCCATTATCTCGGACCCGGCGTTGAAGCAGGTCATCTTCAACATTTTTGACAACGCCCACGAGGCCTCGCCGAACTGGATCGGGGTTACAGTCCGGCGACATGAGGATGATTTCATTCTGACGGTCAGCGATGTGGGACCAGGCTTCGATGAAAGGATTCTCGCCGAGTTGGGCAAGCCCTACCGTTCGAGCAAGAACAGACCGGGTGGTGGTCTCGGGCTGTTCCTGGTCATGAATGTCGTGCGAAAGCTCGGCGGAAACGTCAAGGCCGAGAACCATCCCCGCGGCGGTGCGTCGGTCACCCTCACGTTGCCCATCGCGTCGCTCTCATCAGGAGGCAGCCGTGGACGCTAACCCGTCTCTTCTCATCATTGAAGACGATGCTTCCTTCGCGAAGGCACTGCGAAAGTCGTTCGAGCGCCGCGGCTATGAGGTTGCAGTGAGCGATGGCATCGACGCAGCACGGAGCGCCCTGCAGCAGATGGCGCCGGCCTATGCCGTGGTCGACCTCAAGCTTGCCAGCGGCTCCGGACTTGAATGCGTGAAGATGCTGCACCAGCACGATCCAGAGATGAAGATCGTCGTCTTGACCGGCTTTGCGAGTATCGCGACCGCTGTGGAGGCGATCAAACTGGGCGCCTGCCACTATCTGGCGAAGCCGGCCAATACCGACGAGATCGAGGCCGCGTGGGGACGCGGGGAGGGCGATCCCTCGGTACCCATGACTGTACGTCCGACGTCCATCAAGACGCTGGAATGGGAGCGCATCCACGAGACCCTTGTGGAGACGGACTTCAACATTTCAGAGGCAGCTCGGCGGCTTGGCATGCACAGGCGAACATTGGCGCGCAAGCTCGAGAAAAAGCAGGTTAGCTGACTAGGGCGGCAGGCCCCGCCGCAATCGGTACTCGCCGCGAAAGACGAAAATGGCAGCCGCCAGGACCATCAGGGCAAGACCGAACCAGGTCAGCGCATAGACGAGATGGTTGTTGGGAAAATTTATGATCGTCAGGCCCCCCACCGGTGTTGAGAGCGATGCGGCAACGCGATCTGCGTCAATGAAATACGGAGCCGTGCCGGACAACCCGCGCGCCCCGGCGATGGCGGCGATATCGCGCGAATACCAGCGATCATTGACCGGATCATTCGTGCGCAGAAGCGCTCCCTGTGGCTCGGTGAGGCGCAAGAGGCCAGTGACCGTCGTCTCACCGGAAATCTGGCCCGCTGCGCGTGCCGCCGCATCGCGCAATTCGGGCGGCACAAAACCACGGTTGACGAGAACGGTGAAGCCGGTGGCGGTACGGAGCGGCGTCAGCACCCAATAGCCGCCCCCACGCTCCGTTACCGCCTGGACCAGCGTTTCGCGGTCATTGAGAAAATGGCCTGTGACGACGACCCGGCGATATTCGTCGTTGGCTGTGTCGATCCGCGGCCAAGCGTCAGGCCCCGGTGCGGCGATCGCGGGCGCATGAATCCGGCTATCAACACGGGCGATGAGATCAAGCTTCCAGGCGCGCCGTTCTATCTGCCAAACGCCAAGCGCCGTAAAACCGGCGACCCCGATGATGGCGAGGATGCCGAGCAGCGCGAGCACCCATGGCGAGCGAGGAGCCGGGTCGCTCGGAATGGCCGCTGGTGCTCGGCCGCCGGCAGGCTCACGCGTCCGATCATGTAGATCGGCAGCGCGTGCCATGCCGGAGAAGCCCGTCACGGAGCCTGGCCCGTCGCATGGCCGGGCATCATATTGGTGTCGAGGTGATACATGACCCAGAGCGATCCGGAGAGCGCGATGAAGACGATGATAAGCGTGAAGACGAGAGCCATCATCGTCCATCCACCTTCTGAGCGGAAGTCCATATGCAGGAAGTAGATCATGTGAACGACGATCTGCACGATGGCAAAGGCCATGATCGCGACGGCAGTCACTTCATTGCTCGCGATAGGACGCGCCATCACGAGCCAGAAGGGCACGGCCGTCAAAACCACGGACAGCGCGAAGCCGATGAGATAGCTGCGCAGCGTTCCATGCGAGGGACCAGCGTTGTGGCTATCGTGACCTTGGTCGTGGGTAGACGCGTGAGCGGCGTGACCGTCGGTGCTCATCGAAGCATTCCCATGAGATAGACAAAGGTGAAGACGCCGATCCAGATAACGTCCAGGAAGTGCCAGAACATGCTGAGGCACATGAGGCGTCGCCTGTTCGCAGCGATCAGACCGCGCTGGTGCACCTGAACCATCAGGGTCACAAGCCAGATCGTGCCGAATGTCACATGAAGACCGTGGGTGCCGACGAGCGCGAAGAACGAGGACAGGAACGCGCTGCGTTGGGGGGTAGCACCCACATGAAACATATGCGTGAACTCGTAGAGTTCGATCGAGAGGAACGCGAGGCCGAAGAGGCCCGTGACCGCGAGCCAGATCTGAGTAGCCGCGACCCGCCCCTGCGCCATGGTCAGCATGGCGAAACCATATGTGATCGACGAAAACAGGAGCATCGATGTGTTCAGGGCGACCAGGGGAAGGTCGAAGAGGTCCTTCGGCCCCGGCCCCGCGGCGAAGTTGCCGCCGAGCACCCCGAAGGTCGCGAACAGGACTGCAAAGATGAGGCAGTCGCTCATCAAATAGATCCAGAAGCCGAGCAGTGTGCTCGACCCCTCCTCGTGGTGATGCTCCTCCACGAGATAGAAGGTAGGGGCGCCTGGTTCGGCCTTCGCGGTGCTAACGACTGTTGTCATGACTTACACCTGAGCCGCGATAAGGCG
Organism: Chelatococcus sp. YT9; assembly: GCF_018398315.1. NCBI lineage: Bacteria > Pseudomonadati > Pseudomonadota > Alphaproteobacteria > Hyphomicrobiales > Chelatococcaceae > Chelatococcus > Chelatococcus sp. YT9. The sequence goes on along the minus strand of NZ_JAHBRW010000002.1, from coordinate 1,805,237 downwards.
CGTGCGCTCGGTCTCGGTGCGCGCAACCTCATCGGCGGGAATGTAAAAATCGCGCTTGTAGTTGAAGGTGTGCCCGATCGCTGTCGCCAGGAGGCCAACGAAGCTCAGCGCCGCGAGCCACCAGACATACCAGATCAGGCCGATGGCGAGGGCGACGCTGAAACCAGCAAGGATCACGCCGGCGGCTGTGTTGCTCGGCATATGGATGGGCCTGAAGCCTTCCAGGGGGCGCTCGTACCCCCGGGCCTTCATATCCCACCAGGCATCACCGTCGTGCACGACGGGCGTGAAGGCGAAGTTGTAGTCCGGAGGCGGCGATGAGGTGGCCCATTCGAGGGTCCGGCCGTGCCAGGGATCGCCTGTTGTATCGCGCAACTGGTCCCGCTTCATGATGCTGACGGCGATCTGCAGAAGGAATGAGAGGATCCCGCACAGGATCAGGAAGGCGCCGAAACCAGCTATCACGAACCAGATCTGGAGCGAGGGGTCGTCGAAGACCCTCAGCCGCCGTGTAACGCCCATCAAGCCGAGCACATAAAGTGGCATGAAGGCGAAGAAGAAGCCGGACACCCAGAACCAAAACGACATCTTGCCCCAAAAGGGATCGAGCTTGAAGCCGAATGCCTTCGGGAACCAGTATGTCATGCCGGCGAAGAGGCCGAACAACACGCCGCCAATGATGACGTTATGGAAATGCGCGACGAGAAACAGGCTGTTGTGGAGTACGAAGTCTGCCGGCGGGACGGCAAGGAGCACGCCCGTCATGCCGCCGATTACGAAGATCAGCATGAAGGCGACCGTCCACATCATCGGCAGCTCGAACCGGATCCGCCCGCGATACATCGTGAACAGCCAGTTGAAGATCTTCGCGCCGGTGGGGATCGAGATGATCATCGTCGTGATGCCGAAGAACGAATTGACGCTCGCGCCGGAACCCATGGTGAAGAAGTGGTGCAGCCATACGAGGTAGGACAGGATCGTGATGCACACGGTCGCGTAGACCATGGACGTATACCCGAAAAGCCTCTTGCCTGAGAAAGTCGAGGCGACTTCGGAGAAGATGCCGAATGCCGGCAGGATAAGAATGTAAACCTCCGGATGCCCCCAGATCCAGATGAGGTTGACATACATCATCGGGTTGCCGCCGAAATCGTTCGTGAAGAAATTGGTCCCTACGTAACGATCGAGCGACAGGAGCACGAGGACGGCGGTCAGAACAGGGAAAGATGCCACGATGAGCACGTTCGTGCAGAGCGACGTCCAGGTGAAGATCGGCATCTTCATCATCGTCATGCCGGGGCAACGCATCTTAACGATCGTACAAATCAGGTTGATGCCCGATAAGGTCGTCCCGACGCCCGCGACCTGCAGCGCCCATATGTAGTAGTCAACGCCAACATCCGGACTGTACTGGATCCCCGACAATGGTGGATAAGCGAGCCAGCCGGTCTTGGCGAACTCCCCGATAAATAGCGACATCATCACGATGACCGCGCCACCCGCCGTCATCCAGAAGCTGAAGTTGTTGAGGAACGGAAACGAGACGTCGCGTGCCCCGATCTGCAGCGGCACGACGTAGTTCATCAAGCCGGTCACCAGCGGCATGGCCACGAAAAAGATCATGATCACGCCGTGAGCCGTGAAAATCTGGTCGTAGTGATGCGCGTCGAGATAGCCTTCGCTTCCATTGAAGGCGATTGCCTGTTGCAGGCGCATCATGATGGCGTCGGAAAAGCCGCGCAGCAACATGACTATGCCGAGCACCATATACATGATGCCGATGCGCTTGTGGTCTACAGTGGTGAACCACTCGCGCCAGAGATAGCCCCACAGGCGAAAATAGGTGATCGCGCCGAGAAGACAGGCTCCGAGGAGGGCGACGACCACGAAGGTCACCACAACGATGGGCTCATTCAGGGGCAGGGATTCCAGGCTGAACCGCCCGAGAAGAAAGCTGTAGTTCGCAGTAGGATCAGTCATATCAATCGAGCCGATCAGGATCTTTGCGACTGGCGCATGTCAAGAAGCCAGGAGGCGCGCGGCGATGGTGAAGGCGTGAACGAAGGACGTGGCAGGCCAACGCCGAGGATCGGCGAACCCGAGATGGGCAATGGCTTGACGGCACCTTGATTGAGCGCGGCGTTCGCCTCCTCGACGGAGCAGATGCTGACGAGATAGGTCGGTGTGGGGCCGAAAAATGCGCCGCGTCTGGCGGTCTTGTCATAATGCAAGCGCATCAAATCGATCCCGGCAAGGCCGAGGCCGCCTTGTGCGTCGATCGCCATCATCTCGTGGGCGCACATCTTGCCCGGTTCGACGCAACGATTGACGATGGCGGCGAACAGCTGCGGATCGACGGTTCCAAAGCGGCGAACCGGCACGTTCTCGCTGGGTTTTTCGAGCTCGAGATATTCCTCCCGGCCGAGGTTTTCGCTCGAAGCCTTGACTTGTGCGATCCAGGCGTCGAATTCGGCGTCGGGAAGCCCGCGGAACGTGAAGCGCATTCCCGAGAACCCTGCGCCGCTATAGTTGGCCGAGAAGCCTTGATAGTCACCTGCCTTGTTGATGACCGCATGAAGCTTGGTCTCCATCCCGGGCATCGCATAGATCATCCCAGCCAACGCAGGCACGTAAAACGAGTTCATCACCGATGAAGCGCTGATGCGGAAACGGATGGGGCGATCCACTGGCGCCGCAAATTCATTGACGAGCGCGATCTGGTGCTCGGGATAGATGAACAACCATTTCCAATCTAATGCGACGACCTGGACCTCCAGGGGCTGCACATCCCGGGGAACGGGCTCCCCCGGCGCAATGCGATCAAGAGGGCGATACGGATCCAGCAGATGCGTCCCCATCCAGGTAAGGGCCCCAAGGCAGATGATGATCAGAAGAGGCGCAGCCCAGATAACAAGCTCAAGCTGTGTGGAATGCGACCATTCCGGATCGTACGGCGCGTCCTTGTTCGTATGCCGATAACGCCACGCGAATATGACCGTGAGCACCATCACCGGAATGATGATGAGCAGCATGAGGATCGTGGAGGCGATAATGAGGTCGCGCTGCTGCTCGGCAACGTCGCCGGCAGGCCTCATCACAACGAAGTTGCAGCCAGTCAGCAAAACCGCGAGCGGCAGCAGAGCGAAAAGGCGAAGTTTGCTCACAAGCTTACCCATGGCCAGATCCATCATTGGTCGGCACCGCTAGCTGCGCTGCAGCAAAAGGGACATTGGACAAAATGTCCAATGCCGTGTCAGGCCGGCATGAGACACAAGGCGACTTGAGACTAGACTTGCGAACGCTATCAGATAGCGTCAGGATGCCAAGCGAGGAACGACATTTGGCTAGCGGTGCGAACATCATGGCGCCTGCGTCATCGACATTGGAGAGAGACGCGCGGCGGGTGCACGCTCAACCCCACGGCGTGGTCAATCCGGGCGAGATCGCGATCGGGGTCGTCATTGGACGGACGTCCGAGTTCTTCGATTTCTTCGTCTATGCAATTGCCTCTGTTATCGTCTTTCCACGACTGGTGTTTCCATTCGTCGATCCTTTGACAGGGACGATCTACTCCTTCGCCATATTCGCATTGGCTTTCGTCGCTCGCCCGATCGGCACCGCGATATTCACCGCCATTGACCGCGCATATGGAAAAAGCGCGAAAATGACGATCGCGCTGTTCCTTCTTGGCTGCTCGACCGTCGCGATAGCCTTTCTGCCGAGCTACGACCGGGTCGGTATTGCCGTTGTCTGGGTACTTGCGATATTGCGAATCGGCCAGGGCCTCGCCTTGGGTGGCGCCTGGGATGGCCTTGCCTCGCTTCTGGCCATGAACGCGCCCGAGGAGCGGCGTGGTTGGTATGCCATGCTTCCCCAACTTGGCGCTCCGCTCGGCCTGATCGTAGCGAGTGTCCTGTTCGCCTTCTTCGTCGGCAATTTGTCGGCGGAAGATTTCTACAGCTGGGGCTGGCGTTACCCCTTCTTCGTCGCCTTTGCGATCAATGTGGTCGCCCTTTTCGCGCGCCTGCGTATTGTCGTGACCCCGGAATATACGGAACTGTTCGAGAGCCGTGCTCTTGAGCCATCGCCTGTCGGCGAGACACTGCGCAAGCAGGGGCACATTGTGGCGAGTGGTAGCTTTGCGCCGCTTGCCAGCTTCGCGCTGTTTCACATGGTCACGGTCTTTCCGCTGTCGTGGATCTATCTGTTCACAAAAGAAAATCCCACGCGCTTCCTGATCATTGAGGCGGTCGCCGCGATGTTCGGGATCGTGGCGATCCTCGCCTCGGGAATTGTCGCGGACCGTGTCGGCCGTCGTTCCCTCCTGATGGGTTCGGCGATTGCGATCGCGGCATTTAGCGGCTTCGCACCGCAATTGCTCGACGCCGGCGCGGTTGGCGAGACGGTCTTCATGATCCTCGGCTTCATTCTGCTCGGCCTGTCGTTTGGTCAGTCCTCCGGCTCGCTGGCTTCGAATTTCGCGACGGCCTACCGCTACACCGGCTCGGCACTCACCTCCGATTTTGCTTGGTTGTTCGGCGCTGGATTTGCTCCGCTCGTGGCGCTGCTGCTGTCCGCCAATTTCGGGCTCCTGTCAGCCGGCGCCTATCTGCTGTCGGGCGCGATCTGCACAATCCTGGCCATCCGGTTGAACTGGCAGTCCGAGGCACATGAGTAAGGCGCTGGCTGAGAGCTTCTATCAGCCGATACCTACTCCTCTCGAAAGAACGACATGCGGGCCCTGAAGGGCCCGTTTTTTTTTGGCTGTCGATTACCCCCGCATCGGGCGCGACCTAGCTTCGGATCGAAGCATCGCCGATTTCGCGGAGCTTTACGTTTCACATTCGCTAGGGAAGCCTATACCTCGCGTGGTGTCCTTTTCGCGTGTGCGAAACCTTCCTGTGCACGGCTTGCTGCAGCGCGTCTTGACAAGGTGAGCCTTTGGCGGCTTGTTTCCAAAACGTTTTGGATTCCGTCACGCATCATGGGGACGATGGGTGGAGGGAACGCATGACCTCGCTGCGCAAGCTCGCATCGCATCTCGGCCTGTCGATAACGACCGTCTCACGGGCGCTCGATGGCTATTCCGACGTCGCGGCTGCGACGCGCGAGCGTGTCGAGCGTGCCGCCAAGGAGATGGGTTATCGGCCCAATCCTGCCGCGCGTCGGCTGCGGCGCGGTGTCGGCGAGACGGTTGCTTTCGTCCTGCCTACCGACCCTGGGCATTTCCACGAGCC
>NZ_JAHBRW010000001.1:300000-415000 GCF_018398315.1 Chelatococcus sp. YT9 | reverse complement strand
GTCGGCCATCGGGTGGGTGGCGGTAGCTCGTTCGCGGCATGGGGCCTGAAAAGATGAGTAGGCCTCGTCGCACGACTGACAGGGTTGCTGTCGCCATCATCGGCGCGGGCTTTATCGCCGACTATCACGCCGGAGGGCTCGCTGCGACCAGTCAGGCGGATGTCGCCGTGCTCGTAGGCCGCCGACGGGAGGCGACGGAGAGACGGGCGCATGCCCTCGGAATCGGCCGGATCGAGACCGACTATCGTCGTGTACTGGATGATCCATCCATTGATGCGGTCGTCGTCGCATCACCGGACGACACGCATGAGCGCATCGCCATCGATGCATTGGCAGCGGGGAAATCTGTACTGCTGCAGAAGCCTATGGCCCTGAGCAGCGACCAGTGCCGGGCGATCATCGCGGCGGCGGACGAAGCGGCGGGACGTCTCACTGTGAGTTTCATGCACCGCCATTTTCCGGAAGTGCGCTGGCTGCGTGAGATGCTGAACGAGCGACGCCTCGGCGCCGTTCATTCGGTTCGTCTCCGCAACGCGACCCCGGGCGCCGACTGGGCCGAGTGGTTCTTCAAGCCGGGCAATGTCTCGGGTGGCGTCGTCATGCAACTGGGTGTGCATGGGATCGATCTCTGTCGATATCTCTTCGGGCCCATCGCCGAATTATCTGCTGATGCAATGACGGCGCGGCCCGAGAGAACCCTGGCCGATGGACGTCTGATGCGGACGGTGCTTGAGGACAACGTTTTCGCACTTTACCGACTCGCCAGTGGTGTCCGGGTCAGCCATGAAATGAGCTATACCGAGCTGCAAGGATGCGATCGCTTTCGGCTGGAAGTGTATGGAGAGCATGGAACCGTCTGGCTGCGTACTGAGCGTGGGACGGCGGCCTTATACGCGCCGTCCGTCACCGGTGTGCGGAACTGGGTCGCACACGAACTCCCGGAGGAGCCGCTTGGGCGGGCCCATCACCTGCACTGGCTTGATATCGTCCGTGGGGACACACCTGGCGACGATACCGCTCAGGCTGGGCTTCAGTCCGTGATGATTGCTGAGACGATCTACGAGGCTGCCCGTACTGGACAGCGGACGCCGGCCGAAGCAACAAGAGCCGGTTGACTGGGGGAGGGGGCTTTGACGATACGCGTCGCGATTCTTGGGAGCGAGCACTACCACGCGAACTTCTGGACAAAGGCATTTCTTCAAAGTCCGGATGCCGCAATTTCTGGTCTTTGGGATTCCGACGCGCATCGGGCTGCTGTCTTTTCCGCTCAATATGGCCTAGCAGTCGAGCCAGACCTCGACCGGCTGATCCTGGGCAGCGATGCCGTCGCGATCTGCTCGGCGACGGGCGATCATCTCTCGCTCGTGAAGGCGGCCGCCGCGCATCGGCGACCTGTGCTGTGCGAAAAGCCCCTGGGGACCAGCATGGTCGATTGCCTCCAGATTCAGGAGATCGTCGACGCATCCGGCATTCCGTTCATGCAAAGTTTTCCCAAGCGCTTCGATCCCATCAACAGCGAGATCGCGGCGTTGCTCAGGGAAAAGGCCATCGGCCAGGTCTCGCTGTGCCGCATACGCCATAGCCACAGCCACGGTTTGAACGGGGCATTCCGGACGGCTTGGTTTACAGATCCCGCACGGTCGGGTGGCGGGACATTACTGGATGAGGGCATCCATGCCGCCGATTTCCTGCGCTGGATGTTCGGAGAGCCGACGTCAGTTTTCGCGACGGTGTCGTCTCGAACGCTCGGGCTTGGCGTAGAGGACACGGCTGTTGCAACGTTCCGTTATGACAACATGATCGCGGAGGTTGCGACGGGCTGGTGCTTCGCCGCCGCGGACACGTCTATTGAAATCTACGGAACTGATGGAACTATCTTGCTCAGCGGCGTTGATATTGCGTCCCGTTCGACGCGGGAACGGGACTTCCTGCGCGTCTTCCGACGCCGGGGCGAGGCAGGCGATTGGACGTCCTCTCCCACGACGCCTCATTTCACGACTGGCGTCTTTCACGAGCATGTCGCCTGGGCCTTCGTAAAGGCTCTCAAGGAGGACGTTGCGATGCCAGTCACACTCGACGATGGATTGCGGGCCTTCGCCATGATTGAAGCCGCCTATCGCTCGGTAGCAAGCGGCAGGGCCGAGCCGGTCGTGACGTCCGGGAAGCGGTCATGACGCGGTTCGGTCCCCTGACGGCGTAGGAGCTCGCCTGCAGGATTGCCATTTCCATCGTTTTGCCAAGCTGATCTTCTCGCCGGATCTATTCACGGAAGTGCTTTATAGCGTGCTGACGGACTTATTTTCCTACACTTACAAGAAGTGAGACTTTAGCGGGCCCGTTTCGGCGAATGGACTGGCTGTGTCGCGTGGCTTCCGTTCGGCGTCGCCTCGTGAGCGCTGCGCAGCCGGTAGCGGTCTCCCGGATAGAGAAACCGGCTACGTGTCACCGGGATGCCATCCCTCCACGTCCGTCTATCAAGCAAAAGGCAAGGCTGATTGCTCTCGATCTCCAAGAGCTGGCGGCTCTCTTCGTCTGCGCGGATAGCCCGAATGGTATTATCGACAAAGGAGACTTCGGTTTCACGCAGCAAATAGCTATGCGGTGTTATGCGCGTGAAGTCCTGCTTCAAATAATCCGGAGCCTCCTCGGCATTGACGAAGCGATCCTCAAGCTGAAGCGGCGTTCCATCTTCCTTGTGAAGGAGGCGTGAATGATAAATGACGCCGTCGAAGGGGTGGGGCAGCATGCTGGTGAACGGACTGTCGGCCGGCACGACCCTGAGCGAAAGGACCTCGCTGGTATGGACCCCGCCGCTTGTCGCTATTTCTTCAGAAATGTCCGGCAACTCGAAGATCGCGCATTGCATGCGGGGACCGACAACGAATGTGCCACGACCTTGAATCCTGACCAGCATGCCTGCAGTTTGCAACTCCCGCAGGGCGCGCCGGACCGTGAGCGATGAAGCGCCGAATTCTTCCGCGAGCGTCTCCTCGGAGGGAACTCGGAAATCCGCGGGCCAAACATCGCCGCGTATGCGCTTTTCGATCGTGGACTTGATCTGCTCGTAGAGGGGCAGGGGACTCTGCAATGAATTGCTCATGCGGGCCTCGTCGATCAAGCACCTGATATTGCAATCTGCTTTTACAGATATGATAGCGGGGCGCTGCCCGTCCAGGAGCAAATGCTGGAGATGATTTTACCTAAGCCAATAGGCGGACAATCCTCCGGCCCGATACGAGGCGTCATTTTTACATTTTCATACATGCCGCATGTGTCGGACGTGTTTCATATACGATCGATGCTGTTCTCGGTCACCGATTTTACGGATCGATCATCGGCGGCAATCAGGGCGGTAACTGCATAGGAAATGCCCGCCGGTGGGTCAGAGCCGGCGGGCATTCATGATCTGCGCAAGCGTGTGCGGCGGCATCAATGCGGATGTGCGGGCGCCGATCCTGTTGGGGTGGGGCTTTCCACTGCAGGTTCGCTGCTCGCCTTGTCACGCCGGCCGAACAGTTTCATCACAAAGACGAAGAACACGGGCACGAAATAGATCGCTAGCAGGGTCGCCGAGATCATGCCGCCCATCACGCCGGTACCGATTGCGTTCTGGCTCGCCGCGCTGGCGCCACTCGCGATGGCGAGAGGAACAACGCCAAGGGTGAACGCCAGCGATGTCATCAGGATTGGTCGAAACCGCAGGCGGCACGCCTCGATGGTTGCTTCCAGGAGGGGCTTGCCTTCGGCGCGCAGGTCCTTCGCAAACTCGATGATGAGGATCGCGTTCTTCGCCGAGAGGCCGATGATCGTGATGAGACCGACCTTGAAGTAGACGTCGTTCGGCATGTCGCGCAGCATCACCGCTGCGACCGATCCAAGCACGCCGAGCGGAACCACCATCATCACGGAGAGCGGGATGGACCAACTCTCATAGAGGGCAGCCAGCAGCAGGAAGACGAACAACACCGTCAACCCCATGAGGAACGGGGCTTGCGACCCGGATTGTATCTCCTGCAGGGATTGGCCGGTCCACTCATAGCCGAAGCCAGTCGGCAACTCGCCGGCCAGTCGCTCCATTTCCTGGATAGCGGCACCGGAAGAATAGCCGGGAGCTGCTGCACCATTGATACGGATGGAGGGATAGCCGTTGTAGCCGACCACCTGGGCCGGGCCCATCTGCCAGTCGATCCGTGCGAAGGCTGACAGGGGAACCATTCCGCCTGCCGAGTTGCGCACGTTGAGTTTCAGCAAGTCTTCCGTTTGCATGCGTCGGCCTGCATCGGCCTGCACGGTAACGCGCTGCATGCGACCCGCGTTTGGGAAGTCATTGATGTAGGATGAGCCCAGATTCGTCGAAATGGTAGAGTTGATGTCGGCGAAGGTGACGCCGAAGGTATTCGCCTTTTCACGATCGATGATCAGATTGACTTGCGCGGCGTTCGGCATGCCTTCAACGCGCAAGCCGGCGAGCACGGGGCTTTTCGCCGCGGCGTCCATCAGCTGCTTGCCCGCAGCGACGAGCGCCGTCTGCCCAAGGCCACCGCGATCCTGCAGCCGGAACGTGAAGCCACTTGATGTGCCAAGACCGGTGATGGCCGGCGGTGAGAGGGCGAACGCCATGGCATCGCGGACCTGGAACAGGGCGCCGTTGGCCCGCGCGGCGATTGCATCTGCCGAGCTGCCGGCGTCGCGCTCATTCCAGTCCTTCAGCGTCACGAAGGACAGGGCTGCGTTGTCACCCGCTCCTGAGAAGCTGTAGCCCTGGATCATAACCATGCGATCGACGGCTTTCTCCTCGGAAAAATGCTTTTCCGCTGTTTCGATAATGGCCTGAGTGCGGTTACCGCTCGCCTCTGGTGGGGCCTGCATATCGACAATGATGTAACCTTGGTCTTCGTTGGGTAGGAACGAAGTGGGAAGGCGCATGAAGGCCCACCCCAGCCCGACCAGCAAGGCGAGGTAGATGACCATGAAACGCCCCGCGCGACGGACGATCCAGCTCACGCTTCCCGCATAGCTGTTCGTGAACCTGTCGAAGCTGCGGTTGAACCACCCGAAAAAGCCCCTCTTCTCATGGTGACCTTGCGGGATAGGCTTGAGCAAGGTCGCACACAGGGCGGGGGTGAGCGACAGAGCAAGGAAGCCCGACAGAAGGATGGACGTCACCATCGTCAGGCTGAACTGCTGATAGATGACGCCAACCGCGCCGGGGAAGAACGCCATCGGCACGAACACCGCCGTGAGAACGAGCGTGATACCGACGATCGCACCCGAGATCTGTTTCATTGCCTTTCGGGTGGCTTCGAGCGGCGGCAGCCCTTCCTCCGCCATGATGCGCTCGACATTCTCCACGACCACGATGGCGTCATCGACCAGAATGCCGATGGCGAGCACCATGGCGAACATCGTCAGCACATTGATCGAAAAGCCGGTGGCTAACATCACGCCACAGGTTCCCAGCAAGGCGACCGGCACCACCAGCGTCGGAATGATCGTATAGCGGAAGTTCTGCAGAAACAGGAACATGACCACGAAGACGAGCGCGACGGCCTCGAGCAGCGTGTGCAGAACTTTCTCGATCGAAACCTCGACGAACGGCGAGGTGTCGTACGGGATCGTGTATTCGATACCGGGCGGGAAGAAGCGCGAAAGTTCTTCCATTTTCGCGCGGATCGCCTTGGACGTAGCGAGGGCATTGCCGGTCGGCGACAGCTGGACGCCTATTGCGGCCGCAGGCTTGCCGTTGATCCGCGTATTGAAGTTATAGGTTTCCGCGCCGACTTCGACGCGAGCGACGTCGCGCAGACGCACGCTCGATCCATCCGGGTTCGCGCGCAGGACAATGGCGCCGAATTCGTCCGGGGTCGTCAGCTGACCCTTGACGAGGACCGTCGCCGATATCTGCTGCTGAATCGGATTGGGCTGTGCGCCGATACGGCCGGCGGCCACCTGAGCGTTCTGCGCGCCAATGGCCGCGGCGATGTCGCCCGTGGTGAGATTGAGCCCGACCATCTTGTCAGGATCGATCCAGATGCGCATCGCGCGCTGGGACGCGAACAACTGAGCGCGGCCGACGCCGTCGATGCGGCGTATTTCGCCGAGGATGTTGCGGCTGACATAATCGCCCAGCGCGACGGCATCCATGGAGCCGTCGGTGGAGATGAGCCCAGCCACCATGAGAAAGCCGGCTCCAGCCTCCTCCACCTGTACACCTTGGCGTGTGACGGTTTCGGGTAGGCGCGCCTCAACGCGTCGGATGGCGTTCTGGACATCGACAGAGGCCTGGCTGGTCGAAGTGCCTGGCCTGAAGGTTGCAGTGATCTGGACGAGACCTGATGAATCCGACGTTGATTCGAAATAGATCAACCCCGGAACGCCATTGAGCTCTTCCTCGATCGGCCGGGTGACGCTCTGGTATATTTCTTCAGGAGAGGCGCCTGCATAGGTTGTCTGAATGGAGATCTGCGGCGGCGCGACATTTGGATACTGCGCGATTGGCAGCATCGGAATGGCGATGATGCCACCGATCACGATGAAAAGTGCGACCACCCAGGCAAAGATCGGGCGGCCGATGAAGAATTGCGCCATGATGACGGACCTTTACTCGACAGCCGTGTTCTTCTTGGCTGCTGCGGCGCTCGCATCGGCCGCTTTCCATGTTTGTACCGAAACCGCTGCCCCGGGAGCGATCTTCTGGAAGCCCTCGACCACCACGCGATCGCCGGGCTTCAGACCGCTGTCGACGACAAAGCGCTGACCGACGGTCCGGTTGACACGGACTTGACGAAGCTCGGCAATATCCTTGTCGTTGACTACGAAGACCTGAGCGTTCCCGTTGGCATCACGCTGGATCGCCTGCTGCGGAACAGCGACGGCATCATGTTGAATGCCCTGTTCGATTTGCACCCGCACATAAAGACCAGGCAGAAGCTGTCCGTCCGGGTTGGGAAATTCCGCCCGCATCGTGATCTGCCCCGTTGTTATGTCAACGGCGGCCTCCGAGAACAGCAAGGTACCCGTGTGCTCATAGACCCGGCCGTCGTCGAATTGAAGAGTGACACGGGCTTCGCCCGGGGCGGGGCCTTTCAAGCTGCCACTGGCAAGTGCTTGGCGCAATTTCAGCAGTTCGTTCGATGATTGCGTGAAGTCTGCGTAGATAGGATCGAGCTGCTGGATTGTCGCGAGGTTTTCGGTGCTGCTCACCAGCGCGCCCTCAGTAATGAGAGCGCGGCCAATACGACCGGCAATCGGTGCACGGACCTCGGTGTACTGGAGATTGAGCTGCGCCTCGTTCAAGCCGGCTTCCGCCGCGGCAACATCGGCGTCGGCCTGGGCGAGTGCGGCGACGGCCGATTCGAGCTGCTGGACGCTTGCGATGTTGCGTTCGCGCAGTTCCTTCTGGCGGTCTGCCTGCTGGCGAGCCTGGAGCTGCGTCGCCCGCGCGCGTTGCAAGGTCGCTTTCGCACTTTCCACACGTACTCGGAACATGTCGGCATCGATGCGGTAGAGCACGTCCCCCTGTTTGACGAGGCTGCCCTGCTCGAAAACGCGTTCCGTCACGATGCCTGACACGCGCGGACGCACTTCCGCTATCCGCGTTGGCGCAATGCGGCCCGGCAGCTCGTTGATGATCGGGATACGCTCGGCGGCGACTTCGATCACGCTGACGGCCGAAGGCGGCGGCGCGCCGTTCTGGGCTGCAGCGGGCAATGCGGCGCTCGACAAGGCCACCGGCAGAAAGATGGCGGCAGCCAGGACCCGGGCGGGTATGTAAGCAGATTTCATGGCGGATCGTCCAGTTAGCGCTCAGTCACGAACTCGGCTTGGCGAGAAACGTGCTCTTTGAGCAGGCGTATATTCAGTGGCGGGTCTCTTGGTGCCGTGTCGACCAGCGCATCGATTTCCTTCAGGATCTCGCTGCGAGTTGGCTCCGGCCAGTGGTGAAGCCCCAGATACTCCAGCACCATCAGGCCTTCGACCGCGAGGAAAGCGAGTAAAGCGCCGCGGGTGTTGGTCGCGGTCTCCAGGACTTCCGCAAACTCCTGACGGAAAGCATCCTGCATTGTCTGCTGCAATTCGGTGTCCTGTGCCAGAGCGGCACAGAGACTAACGGCGACGGCAGGGCTCTCCCGATACTGCACGGTCCTGGCCGCCGCGATGCGGCCGTGAATCTTGGCGTCGGGACGGCCGTTCAGCCGCTTGGTCGCAAAAGCGATTCGATTCCTCTCTTCCGCGAACCTGCGTTCTATGACCGCCTTGATCAGCGCTTGCTTGGACTTGAAGTCGTAGAGCACGCTGGCTTTGCTGATGCCCGCCTCGTGCGCGACAGCGTCGAGCGTCAGCCTCGCAGCTCCATCGCGAGCGACGACGGCTTCGGCCGCATCCAAGATGCTTTCCTGGTTGATAACTCTCGGGCGCGACATGAAACTCGACCGATCTTCGTTTCCGACCGCTTGGTTTTTAATTCCCGGGAGTTGGTTGTCAACGGCTGTTGATTTCGCGCGGGGGCGGCCGATTTGCGGAGGGGGTCCGATAACCGCCGGAAATATATATATTTTTTGGTTTAGCTCGGCACACGTTGTCAGAAGAACTTGGTTTTACGCTGTGCGCTGCAACACATTAAACGGTCGTGCCGGATGTCCACCGGCGAAGACGTCATCGAGCCGTCATTGCGTTGTCAACGTGCCGACATGGGCCAACGTCAGCTTGCCGACGGTTTTTCTCTCCGTGAAGGATCTATGATGATTGCCCGTCTTTTGCTTGCGATGCCCCTGACGGCTGTGCTCGCGGGAACCGCTTTGGCTCAGCAGGCCGCGCCTGCCACGCTCGCCGGTCACGCGATCCTGCCGGCAAAGAGCTTTGTCGAGGCTCCGGCCGACGCGCCCGCCGACCTCAGGACATCGGGCAAGTTCACGACAGGCAAGCGTGTCGAGGCTGTTAACACCGTCGAAGGTCTCTCGAATGGACGTCCGACGGGCATGAAGGTGCCATTCACCGGCCAGCCGCTGCAGGGGCATTCCGGTATCAAGAAGATGACTGACGGCACGTTCTGGGTGTTGACCGACAACGGCATGGGGGCCAAGGCGAACTCCCCTGATTCCATGCTGTATCTCAACCACTACCGGATCGACTGGGACAAGGGCACCGTCGAGCGCCTCGGCACGGTTTTCCTCAGCGATCCCGACAAAAAGGTGCCGTTCCGCATCGCGAACGAGGCGACGGACAAACGCTACCTCACGGGGTCGGATTTCGATCCTGAAAGCTTCCAGATCATCGGCGACAAGATCTGGATTGGCGAGGAATTCGGTCCTTATCTCATTCGTGCGGACATGACGGGCAAGGTCGAAGCCGTCATCGAGACGATGGTCGATGGCAAGCCGGCGCGTTCGCCCGACCACTATGCCGTCACAACGCCAGCCGCCCCCAATCAGCCGGTCCCTTTCAACGTGCGCCGCTCTAAGGGGTATGAGGGCATGGCCGCCTCCAAGGACGGCCGCTTCCTTTATCCGCTTTTGGAGGGCCCCCTCTGGGACGTCGAGAAGAAGGATTGGGAGAAGACCGCCGACGGCAAGGAGTATCTCCGCATCCTGGAGTTCGATGTTGCGGCGGAGAAGTGGACCGGCCGCCATTGGAAATTCGTTCTTGAGCAGAACGGCAACGCTATTGGCGACTTCAACATGATCGATCCGACCATGGGCTTGATCATCGAGCGAGACAACGGCGAAGGCACGGCCGACAAGGCCTGCCCCGAAGGCCAGAAGCGCGCCGACTGCTTCGCCGACATCGCGAAGTTCAAGCGCGTCTACAAGGTTGAGCTCAGCGACGCCAATGCCAATGGCGTCGCGCGCAAGGTCGCTTATATCGATCTCATGAAGATCGCCGATCCGAACAAGAAGGCGCGCAAGCCGTTGAACGGCGACGTGCTGACCTTCCCCTTCTTCACCATCGAGGATGTCGACCTTGTCGATGATCGCCACATCATCGTCGGCAACGACAACAATCTGCCGTTCTCGACCAGCCGCGAACCGAATGTGCAGGACGACAATGAATTCGTTCTGCTCGAAGTTGCGGACTTCCTGAAGGCGCGTTGATCGATCGCGATCTGAAACCCAAGACTTGAGGAGCTTCCGGGTAATCTCGGGAGCTCTTGCCGCGTTGCGGTCCCCTGATTGTCTATTGCTGCCGCGGCGTCGATGTCTTGCGAGGACGCGGTGCCTCGAATGCAAGGGGTAGCACGATCATCTGCCCGGCGACGCCCGCTGGCGGCGGAGCGAATTGCGCTCCATAGACGATGCCTAGCGCTGTTGAATCGATATGACCATGACCGGATGAGCGCTTGAGCTTGACATCCGCAACGCTGCCGTCCGACTGGATCCGGAACGTGACGATGGCCGTTCCACCGGCCAAAGGCTTGTCCGGCACGACAGGATAGAAAATCCGTGCTCGCAGGATTTCGACGGTGTGTTTGACATAAGCCTTGGTCTCATCTGAAGGGGCGCTGTCGCGTGCTGCCGCAGGGGCGACAAAGCTGAGAAGCGCAAGAGCGCAGAGGCCGCTCAGGAATAGTTTGGACGCCATAAAAGATGCCATGCTTTCATCAATCACACAGAGGCACACAAAAGCGATTTTTCAACGCGGTCAATTGCGTCAAATGCTCGTCTGGTTGGCCGGCAGAGCATGGCCGTTACCGGCTGAAGCGATGACCAACGATGCGAAGCCCTGTCTCGGTATCCTCAAGAGGAAGTGCCTTGCCGGTGGCATCGAGCGCCGCGCGGATCGCGGCGATGTCCTGCTTTCCGCGACAGTGAGGATTGCTCCGCCTGCCTTGGTCGATGTCCCTCGGAAATTCGAGCCCTTCAATGGCGACGAGAGGAAAGGGGCCGTATTCCAGGCTGTCGGTGAAGGCGTGGGGAGTTTTGAACCAGAGCGAGCCGAGGCGTTTCACTTCTGGAACATCGACGAACTTTACCTTCATCTCCTGAATCTGCACGCCACACGCATATACAGCGCCCAGCGCTAACCTCCATTTCGTGTCGGACATCCGGGAGGAGCCAAGCAAGCGCTCAACCGTACGTTTGTCGCGCTCACGCTCGTCAGCCAGGCTAGCAATTCGCCCCATGTAGCCCCCACGGCCGAATCTCACACGTCCGTCTTACCCCCCTACGAAAGACATCGATAGGGAGAGCCGGGCGCTGATGGCAATTAATTATCCTGATTCAAGGGCCTTTTCGACCTTATTGCGAATGGATCGCACTTGCAAAAGGCGACGGGATCACTCATTTTGTATTGCAACTTAATCGCAACAAGGAGCGATCGATGACGGGCTGGGCTAGGCGGTCGGTGCTGGCCGGAGTTTTGGGCTTTGCGACCGGATCGTTCCTCACCGCTTCAGCGGCGACGGCCGAGGACAAGTTCAAGGCGGTGACGACCTTCACCGTCATCGCCGATATCGCGAGGAACGTGGCGGGCGATGCGGCGGTGGTTGAGTCCATAACGAAGCCGGGGGCGGAGATCCATAACTATCAGCCGACGCCTGGTGACATTCAAAAGGCCCAGGGCGCGAAGCTCATATTGTGGAACGGGCTCAATCTCGAGCTCTGGTTCGAGAAATTTTTCCAGAACCTCAAGGGCGTGCCGGGCGTTGTGGTCTCGGAGGGCGTGGAGCCAATGGGTATCAAGGAAGGCCCCTATTCCGGCAAGCCTAATCCTCATGCCTGGATGTCGCCGTCGGCCGCGCTCATCTATGTCGACAACATTCGCGATGCCTTCGTCAAATATGATCCAAAGAACGCCGAGACCTACCGCGCAAATGCTGAAGCCTACAAAACCAAGATCAAAGCCGCCATCGATCCCATCAAGGCCGAGCTTGCGGCTATCCCCGAGAACAAGCGCTGGCTGGTATCGAGTGAAGGGGCGTTTTCCTATCTCGCGCGCGATTTCGGCCTGAAGGAACTCTATTTGTGGCCGATCAATGCCGACCAGCAGGGCACGCCGCAGCAGGTTCGCAAAGTCATCGATGCGGTCCGGAAAAACGGCATCACGGTTGTCTTCTCCGAGAGCACGATCTCGGACAAGCCAGCGCGGCAGGTGGCGCGCGAGACGGGTGCGAAGTACGGTGGTGTACTCTATGTGGATTCGCTGACTGAGGCGGATGGACCGGTGCCGACCTACATCGATCTGTTGCGGGTCACGTCCGACACGATCGCCAGGGGGCTCACCCAGTGAACGTGCCAGCCCAACGCGTGGTTGTCGAGGCGGCGTCTGCCGCGGGCGAGGGGCTAGCCGTGACGGGCGCGACAGTGACCTATCGAAACGGCCACACCGCTTTGCGCGACGCGACATTCGCGATCCCGACCGGCACCATTACCGCGCTTGTGGGTGTGAACGGCTCGGGAAAATCAACCCTTTTCAAAGCGATCATGGGGTTTGTTCGTCTCGCGAAGGGCAATATTTCCATCCTCGGCCAGCCGGTCGATGCCGCGCTCAAGAAGAATCTCGTCGCCTATGTCCCGCAGAGCGAGGAGGTGGATTGGAACTTTCCCGTCCTGGTGGAAGACGTCGTCATGATGGGACGCTATGGCCATATGGGTTTCATGCGCATCCCCAAAGCGGCAGACCGCGAGGCGGTATCCGCGGCGTTGGCGCGCGTCAACATGAGTGACTTCCGCAAGCGGCAGATAGGCGAACTCTCGGGCGGGCAGAAGAAGCGGGTCTTTCTGGCGCGCGCACTTGCACAGGATGGCCAAGTCATTCTGCTCGACGAGCCCTTCACCGGAGTTGATGTGAAGACCGAGGATGCCATCGTATCCCTCTTGCGCTCGCTGCGGGAAGAGGGACGGGTGATGCTGGTATCCACGCACAACCTCGGCAGTGTTCCGGAATTCTGCGATCGCACGGTTCTGCTCAACCGCACCGTTCTTGCTTACGGCCCGACCGCGGAAACCTTCACCCAAGCCAATTTGGAACGGACGTTCGGCGGCGTGTTGCGCCATTTCGTCTTGCACGAGGCCGGCAACGGCAAACAGAAGCCAGTTGGTGTGCTGACCGATGACGAGCGGCCGCTGGTGCTGCGCGATGGCCAGCTTGTTCCGCGCAAACGTGCCGAGCGCAATGGGGACTAGCGCGAATGGACATCTTGCTGGAGCCCTTCACCTATAGCTACATGGTCAACGCCATGTGGGTCTCGGCGCTCGTTGGCGGCGTCTGTGCCTTTCTGTCCTGCTATCTCATGCTGAAGGGGTGGTCGCTGATCGGTGATGCCCTGTCGCATTCCATCGTGCCCGGAGTTGCGGGCGCCTATATGCTGGGCCTGCCGTTTTCGATAGGCGCCTTCTTCTCAGGGGGGCTGGCAGCCGCCGTGATGCTCTTCCTCAACCAGCGAACCAAGCTCAAGGAAGATGCCATCATCGGCCTCATCTTCTCATCGTTCTTCGGCCTTGGCCTGTTCATGGTCTCGCTGTCGCCCACCGCCGTGAACATCCAGACGATCGTGCTCGGCAATATCCTGGCGATCACGCCCGAGGACACGCTGCAACTCGCCATCATCGGCTTCGTCTCATTCGCGCTTCTGCTCCTGAAATGGAAGGACCTGATGGTCGTCTTCTTCGATGAGACGCACGCGCGTTCCATCGGCATCAATACCACCATTCTTAAGGTGATGTTCTTTACGCTGCTTGCGGCATCGACGGTTGCCGCGCTGCAAACGGTCGGTGCATTCCTCGTGATCTGTATGGTCGTGACCCCGGGGGCCACGGCCTTTCTGCTGACGGACCGTTTCCCGCGTCTGCTTCTCATCGCCGTCGTGATCGGCGCGTTGACAAGTTTTTGCGGGGCCTACGCGAGCTACTACCTGGACGGGGCGACCGGCGGCATCATCGTGGTGCTGCAGACCCTGATCTTTCTGGTGGCCTTTGTTTTCGCGCCCAAGCACGGCATGCTCGCCGCCCGCAGGCGGGCCGCGCAGGCGGCGGAGGCCAGCCCATGAGCGTCCTTGCCGCGCTGGCCGCACCGTTCCAGTTCGAATTCATGGTCAATGCGCTGGTGATTTCCGCGCTGGTCGCGGTGCCGGCCGCACTGCTCTCCTGCTTTCTGGTGCTCAAGGGGTGGTCGCTGATGGGGGACGCGATCTCCCACGCCGTATTCCCAGGGGTTGTGATCGCCTATATCGTCGGTTTTCCCTATGCCGTCGGCGCCTTTGCCGCTGGCATGCTCTGTGCGGTTGCGACAGGCTTTCTTAAAGATAACAGCCGGATCAAGCAGGATACCGTGATGGGCGTGGTCTTCTCCGGCATGTTCGGCCTCGGATTGGTGATGTATGTCAAGATCCAGTCCGACGTCCATCTCGACCATATTCTCTTCGGCGACATGCTTGGGGTCAGCTGGCGCGATATCGCGGAAACGGCCGTGATCGCGGCCGTGACTGCTGGCATCATCGCGGTGAAATGGCGAGACTTCCTGCTGCATGCCTTTGATCCGGCCCAGGCGCGCGCGGTGGGCTTGCGGGTGCGGCTGCTGCACTATGGTTTGTTGTGCCTGATTTCGCTGACGATCGTCGGCGCGCTCAAGGCCGTCGGTATCATCCTCGCCATTGCCATGCTGATCGCACCCGGCGCGATCGCCTTCCTGCTGACACGTCGGTTCAGCCATATGCTGATGCTTGCCGTCGCCCTGGCGGTGCTGGCCTCGTCCAGCGGTGTCTACCTGTCGTTCTTCATCGATAGCGCGCCCGCGCCGACAATCGTCCTTATCATGACCATATTGTTCATAGGCGCCTTCCTGATCGCGACCCGGAGGGCCGCGCGCAACGAGACCAGCGAAGCGAACGCCTAGAGCGGCCTCACGTCGGCTCGCTGCGGCTCGTCTTCTTGCGTGGAAGCGGCTTCACATAGATTTCGAGCCGGTGACTTACGATGGCGTAGCCGTGCCGGCGCGCGATGTCTTCCTGAAGACGCTCGATCTCGTCTGAATGAAACTCGATCACGTCACCAGTTTCGACGTTGATGAGATGGTCGTGGTGACCGTGATCTGCAGCCTCGTAGCGGGCGCGCCCGTCGTTGAAAGTGTGGCGCTCAAGGAGCCCTTTGTCTTGCAAGAGGCTGACGGTCCGATAAACGGTAGCGATCGAAATGCCAGGATCGATGGCGTTGACCTGGCGATGCAGCTCAACGACGTCCGGATGTCCTGTCGTCTCCGACAAAACCTTCATGATGATCCGACGGGGGCGCGTCAGTCGAAGTCCATTGTCTCGACAGAGCGTGGCGATATCCGTCCCGAACTTCATTGTATTCCGTAGAGCTTCTTGAACCGCGAATTTGCATATTGCCATTGCTTAGCGCAAACGCGCCGCATTGACAAAAATGCGACCGGGGTGATCCCCAGTTATGCGGTCTAGCGCATGGATTTGATGTGTTCTGGCCGGAAGCCAAGTCCGATCAGCCGCCCCGCGAGATGTGCGAGTGCGGGCCAGCGGGCGATGCCGCGCATGAATGCCGGCGGCCCTGAACGGCGGTTCACATCATTCTGACGCTTGCGCTTGTCACGTCGCATCATCAGTTGGAGCTTTTGAGTAGCGCGGGTGGGAAAGCGGCGACGGGCCTCGACGGCGGCGAGATCCTTATTCGTTAGTTTTCCCTCGCGCAATGGTCGCCCGAGAATGTTGGCGGCCGCCACAGCGTCCTGGATCGCAAGATTGACGCCCACGCCGCCGATTGGCGACATGGCGTGGGCTGCATCGCCGATACAGAGCAGACCGGGCCGCCACCAGCGCTTCAGCCGGTCGATACGCACGCTGAGAAGGTGAACATCGTCCCAGGAAGTGATCTCGGTGAGGCGATTGGCGGGAAGCGGCGATACAGCTGCGACCTCCTGGCGGAAGGCATCGAGACCGCGTTCGCGCAGGTCCGCGAAGTTTCCCTTCCTGATGACATAGCCACACTGCCAGTAGTCACCGCGATCGATCATGACGAAACCCTGGCGCGGGCCGGCATGCCCCATGACTTGTGCGGGATCGCCAGGGTGGCGTGACAACCGCATCCAGAGGACTTCACTCGGGCTGCCGAAGTTCTCGACTTCGAGCCCGGCACACGCGCGTATCCGGGAATTACGTCCGTCGGCGCCGATGACGAGCTCAGCCGAAATCTCGACATCGCCGTCGCTTGTTTTGGCGCGGATACCCGTGACTTTGCCGTCCGCCTCGCATAAAGCTTCCACAGCGGTATTCATCAAGAGGCGGAAATTGCCGGATCTCGCAGCTTGGGCGGCGATGTAGCTGAGAAACTCCCACTGCGGCATGAAGGCAATGAAGCGGCACTGGGTCGGCAAGCGGGAGAAGTCAGCAATCGTGACGTTGCTGCCACCGATCTCTGCATGAAGCGAGGCCGCTTTCGTATGCGGCAGGGCGAGCAGGCCTTCCAGGAGGCCAAGTTCATGCATCACTTCCAAAGTGGAAGGATGAATGGTATCGCCGCGGAAATCACGCAGGAAATCTGTGTGCTTTTCCGCGACAACAACGTCAATTCCAGCCCTGGCCAAGAGAAGCCCCAGCATAAGACCTGCGGGGCCGGCTCCGACGATTGCGCAGCCGGTCTTGATCTTGGCGAGGCCGCCGGTCGTCACGAAGCGGACTTGGTCTTCCGCGAGCGCTTCGCCGGGGCAGGAGCCGCTGCCGGCTCGGCCTTGGCCTTGCGCGAACCCCGCTTGGGCGCGGCTTCCGCGACAGGCTCGACGGTCTCGACTTCCGGCTCCGCGCCACGGCCGCCGCGGATCTGGCCCAGGCCGGAGGCCCGCGCCAGCGCAGAGCGGGTGGCCGCATAGTTTGGCGCGACCATCGGATAGTCTGCGGGGAGACCCCACTTCTGCCGGTACTCAGCCGGCGTCAAGCCGTAGTGAGCCTGAAGGTGGCGCTTCAGCGACTTGAACTTCTTGCCGTCCTCAAGGCAGATAATGAAATCTGGCGTGATGGACTTGCGCACCGGCACGGCGGGCTCAGGCTTTGGCTCGCTGGCAGCGGCAACTGGTGCGTTCAGGGCCGTCAGCGCAGAATAAATCTCGCCGATCAACTTCGGCAGCTCCTCGGCCGGGACGAGATTATTCGAAACATAGGCCGAAACGACATCGGCGGAGAGCGTCACCAGATCGCTCGTGTCCGTCTGCTCCGTAGGCGTGGTCAAAGTTCTATCCTCTTCGATATTTAACGGGTGGTCCGCTAGGATGGATATAGGGACTATTTCGCCGATTTTATGAAAATTTCAAACATTAGATTGCCCCCAGCATGTTTTTTCTTCTCCCCCATGCCAAAATGCATTGATCGTGATCAGATTGGGTCGAGCCATACAAGAATGAAGGCGCCTGCGACGATACGCGACAGCAGATTGCAAAATGACGCAAAACAATCCTAATCATAACAACATGTCAGTGCCATCCTTTCAATTCCTCCATGCAGCCGATCTGCACCTCGATAGCCCCTTGCGTGGACTTTCACGGCGTGGGGAATTAGCTGGCGCCTTCGTTGATGCCTCGCGGCAAGCCCTCGACAATCTAGTTACTGCCGCGATCTCGGAACAGGTAGCCTTCCTCATTATTGCCGGCGATATCTATGATGGCGACTGGCGGGACTACGCCACCGGTCAATTCTTCGTCAGACAGATGGGGCGTCTGGCGCAGGCGAATATTCCGGCGTTTCTGATTCGTGGCAACCACGATGCTGATTCGGTCATCACCCGGAATTTGCCCCTGCCAACGAATGTCTATTTGTTCTCGGTGCGTTCTGTGGCGACGACGACAATCGAGCCTCTGCGCGTTGCGCTGCATGGGCGCGGATTTGCCAATCGCCATGTGCCTGACAACGTCGCGTTGACCTACCCGCCGGCGCTCGCCGGATACTTCAATATTGGTGTACTGCATACCTCGCTGACCGGGCGGGATGGCCATGATGTATATGCACCTTGTTCTATCGAGGATCTTCAGCGGGCAGGCTACGATTATTGGGCCCTCGGCCACATCCATAGACGCGAGGTGGTATCGGAGCATCCTTTCGTTGTCTTTCCCGGCAATCTCCAGGGCCGGCATGCACGCGAGACTGGTGAGAAGGGTGCGACACTCGTCACTGTGACCGAGGGGCGGGTCACGGCACTCGAGGCGCTGACGCTCGATGCCGCGCGCTTTGATCACGAGAGTATCGATCTAGGGGGCATCACCGACATGCCTGCGTTCATGGCGACAGCTCGAGAGGCAATCGCCCGCGCACACGCGCGTGCCGGTGGGCGCCCGCTCGCATTGCGCCTCCTCCTTTCCGGCCAGACGCCGCTTAATGCTCTTCTTCACGCACAGGCCAATCAGGTCGACGAGGATATGCAGGCGGTCGCCTGGGAGATCGGACCTGACATTCTTATTGAGAAAGTCCGGGTCGAGACATCAGGCCCGCAGGGCGCCGCCGGTCGCGCCGCTCTCGGGGATTTTGCTGAGATGCTGTCCGCCGCGGCTGCCGACCCCTCCTTCCGCGCCGAGATCGCGAAGATGCTGGCAGACTTGCGCATGAAGGCGCCGGTCGACGCCGCGGCTCTTGTCGGCTGGACCGATCAGGAGGAGCAGGTCATCGGTGCGCGCGCCATTGAGGCAGCGGAGGAAACTATTCTTTCCAGCCTCAGCGGCGTCGTGCTCCACGGCGGAGAGCTATCATGAAGCTGTTGTCGCTGGGGCTTGAGAGATACGGCCGCTTTACGAATCGCGTTCTCGAGTTCGATCCCCTGGCGCGGGTTGTCGTCGTGCAGGGCGCCAACGAGGCGGGCAAGACAACGGCGCTCTCGGCCGTTGCCGACGTCCTGTTCGGTATTGAGGAACGCTCACGCTTCAATTTCCTCCATGAATATAAGATGATGAGGTTATCGGCGACCGTTGAGGGCATCGACGGACAACGATTGTCGTTCGCGCGATTGAAGCGGCGCGACAAGACATTGGTTGATCCTGAGAGCGATGTGGTGCTCGCTGGCGAATGCCTTGCTCCCTTTCTTGGAGCCCATGATCGACGCGCGTTTCTGGAGATCTTTGGTCTGGATCAGGCGCGCCTGCGCGAGGGTGGGCGCAAGTTGCTCGCTGGTGGTGGCGATCTGGCCGAAACGCTGCTTGCGGCGGCGCCGGGCCTCAGCCATGTCACGGCGCTGCGAGACCGCATGAGGAGCAACGCGGCCCAGATCTTCAACCCGGATCGTCGCAGCGCCTCGCAAGCCTTTTACCGCGCCATGGACAAGCGGACTCAGGCCCAGCGGCGCTTGCGGGAAGAAGAAGTGCGGGTCGACGAAGTCAAGAAGATCCGGGAGGAGGCCGAACACAGCGCCCGCTTGCGCGAGCAAGCGGTGACAGCGGAGATCGACGCGGCCTTGGCCCTCCAGCGTGCCGAGGCGCTCGGCCGTGGTGCCCGGGAGCTGCGGATCATCGATGCCGAGCTCGCGTTGCGTGCCGGCATGGGCGAGGTTCCGGTGGTGCCCGCCGGCTTCGTCAGGCGAACACGCGGCTTGCTTGCGGCCTTCGACGAAGCCCGGGCTGTCGCGGATCGAGCCGCAGATGAAAAGCGCGCGGCTCAGGCTGCCTTGGACGCGATCACGCTGGATGATGACATTCTGGCCTTGGCAGAGGCGGTGACAACCTGCGACGAGGAGCGCGCCGCCGTCCAGCGCGAGCTAGCCAGTCTGCCGAAACGAAGCGCCGAGGTACTGGAGGCTCAGGCCGCGCTGAAGACGCTGGCGCTCGGTCTTGGCCTGGACAACCATGAGGCGCTGCTTGCCTTGAAGCCCGCGCCGCCGCTCTTGGCACGGGCCGACAAGTTGGTCGATGGATTGCGTGCCTGGAGCGCGTTGGCCGGCGCTCTTGAAAAAGACAAGGCAAAAATGGTCGATCTCCGCCGCAGGGTTGAGGACGCCCGGTCGGAGCTCGGCCATGTCGCCGATCCCGCAGCCTTCAAGCGCCGGGTGACGGCACTCGATGGCGCGGAGGAACGTGAGCGGGCGGTGCAGTCGCTCGGCTTGCGCCTCAAGGCCGGGCAGCTTGAACTCAGGGAGCGCTTGTCTCGCCTTGGCATTGGCGTCACGGATGTGGATTCGCTGGCTTTCATGCCCTTTCCCGAACTGGCGGTGGCGGAGGTGGCACAGCGCGCCGCGAACGGCGCGGCGGACCGTGTGATGCGGCACCGTCAGGCTCTGGCTGATCTTGATGAACAGTTGGCAAAATCCGAAGCGCGCCTAGCGCTGCTTCTGGCGGGGCGCCCAGCGCCGACGGAGGGGGCTATCGCCGCTGCTCGGCGCGAAAGGGATAATCTCTGGGCAAGCCTTCGGCCGCTCACCTCCGGACAGCGCGGTGTTATAGCCTCAGATCTCGACGCCGCGGGGGCTTTCGAGCGGGCCATGTCGGGAGCGGACCAACTGGCCGATGAGCGGCTGACCGAGGCCAAGCGGCTTGCTGATCTCGCCCGGGCCGAACTTGATATCGCCGAATTGCGGGCTGGATGCAGCGCGGCTGAGGGACGCCTTCAGGACGCGGTGCGCGAGGAGACGATACGGCTCGCAGAATGGCGAGCGCTGTGGGCTCCCGCGACGCTGGAGCTAGCGCCGGACGATCGCGCGCTCGCGCTCCTGCGGGAGATCATAGCTATCCGCCAGGCTCATGCCGCGTTGCGCCGCGAGGCGGCGGATGGCGAAGCGATCCGAGAATCGGCGCGCGCCGATCGCGCCGAGCTCGAGCAACTGCGCCAAGATCTTGGTCTTGCTCCACTGGTTGACGGACAGCCAGGTGCCGTTGCACGCGGCATGGCGGAACTGCGCCACGCGGTTGCCGAACTGGAGCAGCGCTTTCTCGGGGCACGTGATCACGAGCGCGATCTGCAAAGGCTCGGCGAGACAGCCGCCGATATCGCCCATCGGAGCGAAGAGCTGGCGTGTGAGCGGCAGGCTCTGGAGAAAGAGGCGGCTGTCGTCTTTCCGTTGCTGGCTATCCGCAATGAGGCCTCCGTTGATGAGGCTCGGGCCGCGCTTGATCTGTGGCGGCGCGCGCTGACCCTCGCGGAGGCGCTGGGAACGGCGGAGTACCGCGTCGCGGGGATTGTGCGCGATCGGGAGGCGTTCGTGAACGGCGTGAAGGCACTTGCCACGCAGGCAGGTGTAACGGTGGGCCAGGACGATGCCTTCGCCGTTGCCAAATCTCTGCGAATCCGGCTCGACGCGGCACGGCAGGCGCGGACGAAAGCGGACGCGGCCAGGGAAGCGCTAGAGGTGCGGCGCAGGGCGGTCGCTGCGGCCGAGGTCGCTCGGGAGCGCGCGCAGCTGGCGCTGGACGAGCAGATTGCGCTCGCTGGACTGTCGGATCCCGAGATGTTGACCGGTCTTCTTGATGCGTTGGAGGCTGCCGAGGCTTCCTCCGCGCGTCTCGCGGATGCCAGGGCGCGCCTCGCCAATATCCGTGGTGCTCCAGGCGAGAATGAGATGCGCGCCGCCATTGCCGATCAGGATGATGAGAGCCTCGCCCGCATTATCGCCGAGGCGGCCGCGACGCACGAGGAAGCGCGCGGTGCGCGAGACCTCGCCGTTGAGCGTGATACGCAGGCCCGCGCCGCAGTCGAAACTCTGGAACGGCGGGTGGGGGCGGCCGGTGCTGCGCAGGAGGAGCAGGACGCCGTGGCCGAAATCGCGGATGCGATGGAACGTTTCACCCACGACTATGTCGCAGCGCGGCTGTTGACTGCCGCCATCGAGCGCTACCGCCAGCGCCATCAAAGCCCTATCATCGAGCGGGCTTCAAAGGCCTTTGCGGTGCTCACAGGCGGCCGCTGGGGCGGTATCGCCGTAGACTACGACGAGGATCCGCCGCGGCTGGGCGCCTTGCGGGACGGGCGCTTGCTCGGCATTGACGCCTTGTCTGAGGGAACCGCGGACCAGCTATTCCTGGCGCTGCGGATCGCCGCAATCATCGACCATGCGGGCCGGGCCACTCCTCTCCCATTCCTCGCCGACGACCTCTTCGTTACTTTCGACGAGGGACGGACGGAGGCAGGCTTCCGGCTGCTCGGGGAACTCGGTGAGACCACGCAGGTCATCGTCTTCACCCATCACGAGCATGTGGTTGCTGCTGCCGCCCGCGCGCTCGGGCCGGCTGCCGGTGTGATCCAGCTCTAGCTTGTCCCTATATATAATGTGTGCGGCCGCGCTCGCGACGTCGAGACTTACATCAGCCAGCGAGCTTGCTCATGACAGCGAAAAGCTCCGCCTTGGTCTCGAAGCCAATGCCGGGAGCGTCAGGGAGGCCGACATAGCCGTCCTCGACGCGGATGCCGTCGGCGAAGCCGCAGAACGGCCGGAACACATCCGGATAAGACTCATTGCCGCCGAGATGAAGCCCGGCCGCGATGTTGAGGGACATCTGATGGCCGCCGTGCGGGACCACTCGCCGGCTCGACCAGCCGTGCTCCGCCAGAACGTCGAGCGTCCTGAGGTATTCCACGAGCCCGTAGCTCAAGGCGCAGTCGAATTGCAGAAAGTCCCGCTCGGGCCGCATGCCGCCGTAGCGGATGAGATTGCGCGCATCCTGGTGCGAGAACAGGTTCTCGCCGGTGGCGAGTGATCCCTCGTAATGGTCCGCGAGCTCGGCCTGGATGGCATAGTCGAGCGGATCGCCCGCCTCCTCGTACCAGAACAGGCCATAGGGCTTCAGCGCCTCGCCATAGGCGAGGGCGGTCTCAGCGTCGAAGCGGCCGTTGGCATCGACGCAGAGCCGGGCGCCTTCACCGACGATCTCCAGCACGGCGTCTATGCGGGCGAGATCCTCGTCGAGCGGGGCGGCGCCGATCTTCATCTTGACGACGTGATAGCCGCGGTCGACATAGCTCTTCATCTCGTCCTGCAGGGCGCCGAGATCCTTGCCGGGATAGTAGTAGCCGCCGGCGGCATAGACCCAGACCTTGTCGTCGGCGACGCCACCGCGATAGCGATCGGCGAGCACGCGATAGAGCGGGCGATCCTCGATCTTGGCAACGGCATCCCAGACGGCCATGTCGATGGTTCCGACAGCCACCGAGCGCTCGCCATGGCCACCGGGCTTCTCGTTGGTCATCAGGGTCGACCAGATCTTGAAGGGGTCGAGATTATCGCCGGCATCGGTGATGAGGGCTTCCGGGCGCGCTTCCTTGAGGCGCGGCAGGAAGCGCTCGCGCAGGAGGCCGCCGGCGCCGTAGCGGCCGTTGGAGTTGAACCCGTAGCCGATCACGGGCTTACCGTTGCGCACCACATCCGTAACAACAGCCACGACCGAGCAAGTCATTTTCGAGAAGTCGATATAGGCGTTGGCGATCGGCGAGGCGATCGACGCGGTCATTTCACGGACGTCGACAATACGCATGAAGAGCTCCCAGTCGTCCCGGCGGACAGCAAGGGGGTGACAGTAGCATTCTTTTTCGCTCCGTCTCCCATTCGCTGCCCTTGATCGGGCTTTCCTCAGCATGCTGTATGTCGTTGCATGAGCGGCGAGTGCATTTTCGAGCGCAGTGGACACGGGTTCGCGTGAAGAAAATCGGTAGACACACAGATCCGGAGCAATTCGGTGAACCGGAGTTCGCTGGAAAATGCTCAGGATGAAGCGGGGTTCTGATGCGCAAGATTCTCATCATAGGCATTGGCGCCGGGAATCCGGATTATCTCACCGTTCAAGCGATCGAGGCGCTCAATCAGGCGGATGTCTTCTTCATTCCAGACAAGGGGGAAGAAAAGGCCGCCCTGCGTGAGCTGCGGGAGGAGATCTGCGCACGGTTCGTCCGTCAGCCTGACTACCGCTTCGTGGGCATCGAGATCCCGCCGCGCGGCAAGAGCGACGACTACAAGGCCGATGTCGCGGCGTGGCATGCAGCGATCGAGGCGCGCTATACGGCTCTTCTCCAGAATGAGCTGGCCGAAGATGAGACCGGCGCATTCCTGGTGTGGGGCGATCCCGCCCTGTACGACAGCACGCTGCGCATTATCCAGGCCATCGATGCGAAAGCATCATTTCCGTTCGACTATACTGTCATTCCCGGAATTAGCAGCGTGCAGGCGCTGGCCGCGCGGCATCGCATCGCGCTCAACCGTATCGGTGAGCCGGTGCATATAACCACCGGCCGGAGACTCGGCGAAATCTCGGCCGAGGGCGCTGATACGGTTGTCATGCTCGACGGTGAACAGGCGTTCAGGCGCCTTCTCGGTCAGGATCTGCAGATCTATTGGGGCGCCTACCTCGGCACGCCAGAGGAAATTCTCCTTTCCGGTCCGCTCGATGATGTTGCCGAGGAGATCGATCGCTTGCGCCGCGAGGCACGCGATGCCAATGGCTGGATCATGGACACCTATCTCCTACGCAAGCCTAAGACGCGCTGAGCGCGCGGGCACTCGCAAAAGCCCGCGTAGAACCTTCATGAGGCCTGACCAGGATCAATCCGCGCTCAGCGTTCCGTCAAAAGCGGCGCTTGGCACTCTGTGTCGTCCCGGAGCGGCCAAGCCGATGTCAGGCATCAAAACAATGGCGCGCCAGCAAAATATCGCCTTGCCCGCGCCGGACATTCAAAAACCGCATCTGGCCTGAAGCTCGCGCCCGAGAAGACTGGAGCGCGTTGTCTTTGCACCGATCAGACATGGCCAGTCGCTGTCTTGCGTGGCTGAAGGGGCCTTCGTTTTCAGCCGACGCACCAGCGCCCTGCAAAGGGGTGCTATTGCTCCGGATTGAATATTGTATATTTTACTCCCACGCGAGTGGTGCGGCATCCGCCCGCCAGTCACCGGGTGACCGGGCACCGGTTCCGGCCGGAGCCCATGCAACAGGCCGGTCGTCCTGATGTCGCCAGTGGCGTGGGTCTGTTCTGGTATTGGAGGGAAAAGGCATGTGGTCTGGTGTTCTTCCTGCGGTCACATCAAAGTTCACGGAAGACGGTTCTCTCGATCACGACGAGATGGCCCGGTGCTTCGGCCTGCAGATGGATGCCGGCTGTGACGGCCTCATCGTTTGCGGCTCGCTGGGCGAGGGACCGATGATGACGCTGGATGAGCGCATCGCTGTCATGCGCACGGCGAAGTCCGTCAGCGGTGGCAAGCCTGTTTTGATGACGGTGGCCGCGGCTTCCACCCGCGAGAGCTGCGAGATTGCGCAGCGCGCCGCCAAGGCGGGAGCCGATGGGTTGATGGTAGTGCCGAGCCTCGTCTACCAGGCGAACGAGGCCGAGACCGTCTCGGCGCTGCGAGCGGTGGCAGAGGCCGGCGATCTCCCGATCATGATCTATTCCAACAAGATCGCTTACCGTATCGATGTCACTCCGGCTCTTATGGAGGATCTGGCTTCAGACAAGCGTTTCGTCGCCATCAAAGAATCGTCCGACGACATCCGTCGCACGACGGAGATCTTCAATCGTCTCGGTGACCGCTATGCGGTGCTCACGGGTGTGGACAATCTCGCCTTTGAGGCACTCGCCGTTGGCGCGGTCGGCTGGGTCGCAGGCCTGGTTTGTGCCTTTCCCAAGGAGACGGTCGCGATCTATCGCCTGATGAAGGAGGGGCGTCATGCTGAGGCGCTGGCGCTCTACCGCTGGTTCCGCTCTCTCCTCGATCTCGATGTGAGCACCTATCTCGTCCAAAATATCAAGCTGGCGGAGATGCTTGCCATCGGCTCGAACGAACGCGTGCGCGCGCCGCGCCAGCCGCTGTCCGGCGAGACACGCAAGCGTGTGGAATCCATTATCAGGAATGCGCTAGACGTCCGTCCGGCGCTGCCGGTCTGGGGCTGAGCGCAGAGGCGGAGATCAAGACGTGACGCACACCACAGTCGTAGGCGAAGTGGATGTTGCGGTCGTCGGTGCCGGCATCATCGGTATAGCGGCGGCGTCCTTTCTGCAGGACGATGGGCGCAACGTCCTGCTTATCGACCGGGGCGAGCCGGCGCACGGCGCGAGCTTCGGCAATGCGGGCGCCTTCGCGTTCTCGGATGTCCTGCCGCTTGCCTCTCCCGGCATCATGCGCAAGGCGCCTCGCTGGCTTCTCGATCCGCTGGGCCCGCTTACGATCCCACCGGCCTATCTGCCGCACATCCTGCCTTGGCTCATCCGTTTCTGGCGAGCGAGCTGGCCCGACCGCGTGCGTAGCGCGATGGTGGCGCAGGCGGCGATGATGCGCCTTGCCGCACAGGAAATGGCCAGGCTGGTCGTATCCGCTGATCTCGCGGACATGGTGCGTTCGGATGGATCGCTCGAACTCTACGAAAGTGAAGCGGAACTCGCGGCGTCACTCTCCGGGTGGATTGCCCGTGAGAAGCAGGGCATCGCCTTCAAGCATGTCCGCGGCGCCGATATGGCTGAGCTCCAGCCCGGGCTCTCGCCGCGCTTCGTGGCGGGCACATTCGTTCCCGGCTGGAAGACCGTGTCCGACCCCTACGATTTTGCCAGTGCCCTTGCCACACGCGTCGTCCGGAGGGGAGGGCGCATCACGCGCCAGGATGTCACTGCGGTGCGACCCGTCGAGAGTGGTGTCGTTCTCGATTGCAGGGATGGCAGTTCCATCATGGCGCGACAGGCTGTCATCGCCTGCGGTGCCTGGTCGAAACCGCTGGCGAGAGCTCTGGGCGATGACGTGCCGCTGGAGACCGAGCGTGGTTACAACACCACTCTACCGACGGACGCCTTCAATATCCGGCGGCAGCTCATTTTTGGGGGCCATGGCTTCGTCATTACACCATTGTCGTCCGGCATCCGCGTAGGTGGAGCCGTTGAGCTCGGCGGGCTCAAACGAGCCCCCAATTTCGCCCGCTCGGAGGCGATGCTGCGCAAGGCCGCCGATTTTCTGCCCGGATTGAAGACTGGTGCCGGGCGTCAATGGATGGGCTTCCGCCCCTCTCTGCCGGATAGCCTGCCGGTCATCGGGCTGTCTCGCGCGGGGCGGACAATCGTCTATGCCTTCGGCCACGGCCACCTCGGTCTGACGCAATCAGCCGGAACGGGGCGGTTGGTGGCGGACCTCGTCGCGGGTCGGGCCCCGCCGCTCGATATCTCTCCCTTCTCACCGCAACGTTTCTAAGAAATAGAGCGGAGACCCCAATGGCTCGCCACAGCTTCTTCTGTATCGACGGTCACACTTGCGGCAATCCGGTTCGCCTCGTGTCGGGGGGCGGGCCAAATCTCAAGGGCGCTACGATGATCGAGAAGCGCGCCCATTTTCTGCGCGACTACGACTGGATCCGCACCGGCTTGATGTTTGAGCCGCGGGGGCATGACATGATGTCCGGGTCGATCCTTTATCCGCCAACACGCGACGACTGCGACGTCGCGATCCTGTTCATCGAGACCTCGGGATGTCTGCCGATGTGCGGGCATGGCACCATTGGTACGGTCACGATGGCGATTGAGCATGGGCTCGTCACCCCCCGCGAGCCCGGCGTGCTGCGCCTCGATACGCCAGCCGGCCTGGTCGTGGCAGAATTCCGGCAGGAGGGCGCCCATGTGGAGGAGGTCCGGCTCACGAATGTTCCCGCGTTCCTGCATTCGCAG
The DNA here is from genome assembly GCF_018398315.1 of Chelatococcus sp. YT9. Lineage (NCBI taxonomy): Bacteria > Pseudomonadati > Pseudomonadota > Alphaproteobacteria > Hyphomicrobiales > Chelatococcaceae > Chelatococcus > Chelatococcus sp. YT9. The sequence continues at coordinate 387,468 of NZ_JAHBRW010000001.1, read as the reverse complement.
GGGCTCACAGCCGATTGCCCAGTTCTCGGCGAAATCACCGTCGATGTGGCTTATGGCGGCAACTTCTATGCGATCGTCGAACCGCAGGAGCGCTATCGTGATATGGCGGATTTCACGGCGTCCGATCTTGTCCAGATGAGCAGGGGGCTGCGCCAGTCCCTCAACGCACGCTATAGCTTCACCCATCCCGAAAAGCCGGAGATCCAGGGCCTGAGCCATGTGCTCTGGACAGGCGCGCCGACCCGCGCCGAGGCGACCGCGCGCAACGCGGTGTTCTATGGCGATAAGGCAATCGATCGTTCGCCTTGCGGCACCGGCACGTCAGCGCGCATGGCCCATTGGGCGGCAACGGGACGGCTGAGGGAAGGGGACACATTCATCCACGAGAGCATTATCGGCTCGCTCTTTCATGGCAGGGTTGAACGCACCACGACAGTCGGTGACATAGCGGCGATCGTTCCCTCCATTGCAGGATGGGCGCGGACGACGGGCTACAACACCATCTTCATCGACGATCGGGACCCCTATGCCCATGGCTTTCAAGTTATCTGAATGCGCGCGGCGGCCGGCGGACAGATCCCTCACGCTGCTCGCTGCAGGACCGGCCCTTTCGTTCCTTTCGCCCGAAAGCCATGTAAGACAGAAGCGATCCGGCCCTCACTCATAGGTAATCTGCGTATGACGATCGGTTCTCTGCGTCCGGGCAATGTCTTGAATCATCGCACGATGGCGCAAGGTGCCACCGAGGAATTGCGCCGCCGAATACTGGATGGCGAGCTGCGTTCGGGGGAGCAGTTGCGCCAGGCCGCGTTGGCGGAGGAGCTCGGCATCAGCCGTATCCCGCTGCGGGAAGCGCTAGTGCAGCTGGAGGCCGAAGGCCTCGTCAGGATCAACGCGCACAGGGGTGCGGTCGTGAGCGAGCTCACGAGCGAGGAAATCGATGAGCTGTTCGACCTGCGCGCCGCCATAGAACCGATGCTGCTGAAGCGTTCCGCACCAAAGCTCAGTCGCGAGGACTTTGCTCGCATACGTGCGTTGCTCGACGAATACGACCGGGAGCTCGATGACGCCAACGTCAGGCGCTGGGGCGAGCTCAATGCCGAGTTCCACCGCCTTCTCTATCAGCACGCGGACAGACCCCGATCGATGAGCCTCGTCGTCAATCTGCTGCAAGAGTGCGATCGTCACACGCGGGTACAGCTATCCATGACTGGCGCCAGGAGCCGCGCGGAGGAGGAGCATCGCGAAATCCTCCGGCTTTGCGAGGAACGACAGTTTACAGCAGCTGCGAGACTTCTGACGTCGCATATCCTCCACGTGTCGGCATCGCTCAACGCTCTGGCGCGCGCGAAATAGCCTAAAGCTGCTGCAACTGATTGGTTTCGCTCGCTGACAGGTAGATCGTCGCGATGACTTCGATGCCGCTTTGATCCAAGGCATCGAAACGCCCCTCATGGGGGCTGTCGAGATCGATCACGCCGATGACCGCGCCGTCCTTGATCAACGGAACGACGAGTTCCGACCGCGAGGCCGCATCACAAGCAATGTGGCCAGGGAAGGTGTGGACATCCTCGACAAGGACTGATTGCCGGCGCTCGACCGCTGCGCCGCATACGCCTCGACCGACGGGAATACGAACGCAGGCGGGCTTGCCTTGAAACGGACCCAGCACGAGTTCGCCGCCGCGCATGAAATAGAAGCCCGCCCAGTTGAGATCAGGCATCATCTGGAAGAGAAGCGCCGATGTATTGGCGGCATTAGCCGTCGCATCTCTCTCGCCGTCCAGCAACGCCTGCAGCTGGGTGCCGAGCTCACGATAGAACTCGCCCTTGTCGTCGCTGTCCATGACACGCGTCTCGAACATCGCTTGCCTTATCCCTTGTCCGCACTGCCAGTTTAGGAAGTGGCAGCCTCGGACCTTCCGTGCAAGGTCCAATCGCGTGGTTGCAAGGTGGGCCGAGATATAGTCCCCGATCCGAAAGCGCCCTCGTCCGGTTTCGCAGAGGCCATCGAGGCCCTCGTCTCGCGGTTTATGGGTCTTGCTCTCTTGCCCGACTCGAAGATCAGGAATATTGGCCGCTTGTGAAGTGCCCGCCGGTTGATTGAAGCGCGCAGACGATGCCGCATTCAGAATACATCGCACGTGCGCCCGCAGTTTGTGACTGGAAGCCGCTAGGTTACGCATGCTCGATTCTGAATTGGCATATAATCCGAAGCCAAGCCGTCGATTTCGCCTTTTTGCCCCCATTCTCGCTGGAGCAAGTCTGCGCGAGCGGATGATTGCGTGTGTCGGCGCGCTGATCAGCATCGTCCTGACTGGGACCTTGTGCGGCTTTATCCTGGGGTTTGGAGATCATCTTCCATTGCTGGTTGCGCCCATTGGCGCGTCAGCGGTTCTCCTTTTCGCTGTGCCGGCCAGCCCGCTGGCGCAGCCATGGCCGATCCTTGGCGGCAACGTGATTTCCGCGCTCGTTGGCTTGCTCGTCGCTCGAGCCATTCCGGATCCAGCACTCGCCGCGGGCGTGGGTGTGGCGTCTGCGATCGCGGCCATGTCCCTGACGCGTTCGCTTCATCCACCTGGCGGTGCCGCTGCCCTGACTGCGGTCCTCGGTGGGCCGGCTGTGGCGAAATGGGGGCTCCTGTTTCCGCTCGTTCCTGTCGGATTGAACTCCTGCATTTTGATCGGTGTCGGTCTGCTTTTCCACCGCCTTGCCCGGCGCAGCTATCCTCACCGGACGCCTCTGCAACTGTCCAATCCTCATGGCACCGCTGATCTGCCGGCATCCGTGAGGGTTGGCTTTCGCGAGGAAGATGTGGACGCTGCCCTGGCCTCGCTCGATGAGGCCTTCGATATCGACCCCACAGATCTCGGGCGTATCCTGCGGGAAATCGAACGCCAAACGATCATTCGCTCCCATGGCGATCTTACATGTGCCGACATCATGTCCCGCGATGTGATCGCCATCCGACGCGAAGCAACGCGCGAACAGGCCCGCGCATTGCTACTTCGACACAATATCCGCGTTTTGCCGGTGATGGACAATGATGGCGGCTTGCTGGGCACGGTTGGGTTGCGGGAGTTGTCCAAGCCAGGCGAACGCATCGCCGAAATTGTCGTGCCGGCGCGAACCGCTTCCCCCGATACGCCAGCGGTTGCCCTCCTGCCTGTTCTGACAGACGGGCGGACGCATGCCGTCATCGTCACCAACGGACGGAAAGTCGTTGGACTGATCTCCCAGACCGATTTGCTGAGCGCCTTAGGTCGGCTTGCTTTCACACGTGGTAGAAGCCAGGGTGCGGCGGCGTGAATATGTCGTGCACGTTGGCCAAGGGGCTGCCCCGTGCGCGGATGCAACCCCAAGCTTGTCGCCAATGTTCATTAGAGAGATTTTCTCGGCGCGCAGCGTATCGCCTCGTAGCGCACCTTCATGTCGACGATTTTCCTGTTGAAATGAGCGTCATCCGCTGAACTCCGTCGTCAGCGATCGACGGCGGCAGGTAGCGTCTCAAGCAGGCTCCGTTGGGGACCTGCTCCGCATTGAAATGGTCGGGCAGATGTCCGGCCCTGGACAGAAGCATCTCCGTCACGGGCGGGTTGACCCCCTAGTCGCGGCGTCCGCCGAGTCGAGCGTCGAGTGCGTCGCGAACGGCGTCGCCCAGGAAGTTGAAGGCGAGTACAGTTATGAAGATGGCCAAGCCCGGAAAGAAGCTCATCCACCAGGACTGGTAGAACTGAATGCCGGTGGCCACCATGTAGCCCCAGCTCGGCGTAGGCGGCTGCACCCCGAGGCCGAGGAACGACAATGCGCTTTCCGTGATCAGGGCCTGGGAGGCGGACAGGGAGCCGTAAACGATGACGTTGCCGGAGACGTTGGGCCAAACATGGCGCAGAAGAATGCGCGTGTTGCTGACACCGACCGATTCCGCAGCCTTGACATAGTCGATCTCGCGCAAGGCGAGGACCTCGCTGCGGACCAGCCTCGCGAAGCCCGGCGTCTTCGTGATGGCGATCGCCAGCATCGCGTTCATGAGATCAGGGCCGAGCACGGCTACGATGGCGAGCGCCAGGACCAGGAGCGGAAAGGCGAGGAAAGCGTCCATGATGCGCATGATCAGCGCATCCCAGCGGCCGCCCAGCCAGCCGGAAATCAGCCCGAGCAGGGAGCCGGCAGCGAGCGCAATGGCGATTGCAAAGACGACGACCTGTAACGAGACAGTCGCGCCATGGAGCACGCGAGAAAGCACGTCTCGCCCGATTTCGTCCGTGCCGAACCAATGGGCCGCATTTGGCGGCTCCATGAAGGCTTCAGGGTCGATCTCGATCGGCGAATAGGGCGAGATCCAGGGTGCGAGCAGCCCAAGCAGCGCGATGATGACGAGAGCTGTCACACCGAATGCGCCCTGCCATGATGTGAGGACACGCCGCAGAAAGATCGCGCCGGGTGACCGGGACGCGCGCAGGCGGCCCGACGATGGAATCTCGGCCATGGAGCTCACGTGGGTCACGGTGCTACCTTCATTTGATGCGCTCGTTGTGGCGCCCCTTGACTGTGGCCAGAGGGTCCAGTCGGCAGTGCTTGGGCCGAAAGAGTTGGTGAGCGCGTATGGTCAGAGTTACCTTTAAAAGCCTACGCTCGGACGGCCTATACCTGAACTCGCGGATCGAGTACGCGGTAAATGAAGTCGGTAAAAAGATTAACCGCGAAGACAGCGATGACGATGAATAGGATAGCGCCCTGAATGACCGGGAAATCCCGCTGGAAGATGCCATCTACCAGCATGCGGCCGAGCCCCGGCAGCGCGAAAACGGTCTCGGTCACGACCGCACCGCCGAGCAGCGCACCGATTTGCAGCCCAATCACGGTGATCACCGGGATCAGCGCGTTGCGCAGGCCGTGCCGGAGCACCACGATGAGCTCGCTGAGGCCTTTGGCGCGGGCGGTGCGGATATAGTCGAGCGAGAGGATCTGCAGCATTGAGGCGCGGGTCTGCCGCATGACCAGCGCGGCGAAGGCGGTGCCGATGGTCAGGGCAGGCAGGATCATGAGGCGGAGGTTTTCCGCCGGATCGTCGACGAAGCGGATGTAGCCGGATGCCGGAAGCCAGCCGAGCTTCAACGAAAATAGCATAATGAGTAGTACACCCATCCAGAAATAAGGGATGGCAACCGAAGACATAGCAAGAAAGCTGGTCATCACATCGATCACCGTGCCACGAAAACGCGCCGCGATGATCCCGGCCGGTACGCCGATGGCAACAGCAATCAGTATGGACAGAAAGGCAAGTTCCAGCGTCACCGGTATGCGCGCACTGAGCATGTCCCCCACGTCCTCGCGCGTGCGTAATGAGCGGCCGAAATCGCCTTGGACGACTCGGCCGAGCCATGTCACGTAGCGGACCGGCGCTGGCTGGTCGAGCCCGTATTCCACGCGCACCGCCGCGCGCTGCTCGGCTGTCGCCTGCTCGCCCAGAATGGTCACGGTGGGGTCACCAGGCAACAGGTTGGTCAATGCGAAGACGATAACTGTGACGAAAAACGCCACAGGTAGCATCTGTACCAACTTTCGGGAGAAATAGTTGAACATGACTCAGAACCGATCAAGACGGCGATGGTCGCGCGCGATCTCTGCCACGACAGCGTCAGTAAAGGCAAAATGCGTGATCATCGCCGCGCGGGCGGCCGCCGGATCTTTCGCCTTCAAGGCGTCGACGATTGCTTTGTGTCGAGCGAAGGTGGCGGCCGGATCGCGCAGGTCACGCTGAAGACCGAGCGCGCGCTGCGTAAAGCGGATCGTATCGCCAAGCGCCTCCATGAAGTGTTCAAACAGCGTATTATCGGAACAGCGAGCAAGAGCGACATGAAATGAAAAATCTGCCTGCAGCCATCGTTCCAGGCTGCCATCGATATTGCGTTTCAACTTGTCGAGAGCGTTCTCAACTTGCTCGATCTGCAGTGGCGTTGCCCTTTCCGCTGCCAGAGCGGCGATCTCGGTTTCGACGGCGCGCCGTAGCTCAATGGCCTCGCGCAGCCCGTTGTCGATGGTGCGCACGGCAAGCCGCAGAAACTGGTCCAGCGGCGCCACGGTCAGCCCCTGGATGGTGGTGGGCTTGCCTTGCTGAATCTGGACGATGCCAAGGGCCGCGAGCCGGCCCAGCGCCTCGCGCACGACCGGTTTCGAGACATTGAGCTGGCGTGCGAGCTCAGCCTCGGAAGGCAGGGAATCCCCGGGGCGAAAAACCTTTTGGCTCACCCTGTCGATAATGAATTGGGTGACCGTTTCGGTCAGGCGCTGTTTGTCGTTCGTTGTTGCGGGCGTGTCCAACATACCTAACAGATATCTTAATAGTTGCACTCGGTCAATCGACGGCCTACCTGATAGGCTGGAATTTCCCTCAGGGATTACCGGCTCCCCTTCCTTCGCTTATGCGGCTGACATAATAGAATAATTAAGAATAGAGCGATCAATCGGGAATTGCCTACTGTGGTTCGCAGATGTTGGCGTGCCCTGCATGCCTACCTGTAAACCCTATTGCTCGTCCGCAAACATATCTGATATGTAGGTCGCAATGAGGCGCCGCGGATGCCGCGCGTGCCCGTTTGGAGGAGACCTTTCATGACCATCATTTCACGTCGCGGGTTATTGATCGGCGCCTCGGGCGCTGGTTTGGTCGCTGGCCTTTCCGGTTTTCCGGCTTTGGCCCAGGGCGCGCCGGTCCGCGGAGGTACCATTACGGCTTCCATGGACCTCCAGCCCAAGAGCCTTGATCCCATCATGGGAGACGCGCCGACCTCCGACCGCTATGCGTTGATTCAAATGTTCGAGGGACTTCTCAAGTTCGATGAGCAAGGTAATCTGCAGCCCTCGCTTGCTAAAAGCTGGGAGTGGTCCGAAGATAAGCAGTCGATCGTATTCAAATTGCGAGAGAACGTCGTTTTTCATGACGGGGAGCCTTTCGACGCGGCCGCCGTCGTTGCGAATATTTCCCGCGTCATTGCCCCAGGGTCGACGGCACCGCGCACGCCAGATCTCGCGGATCTCGCCGGCGCCGAGGCGATCGATCCCATGACGGTTCGTGTGAAGCTCAAGAAACCATCGGGTGCCGCCCTCGCGTCCCTGGCGGTCGAAGCCGGCATGATGTGTTCGCCTGCCGCATTGAAGAAGTTGGGACAGGACTTCGGCAGGCAGCCTGTCGGCACGGGACCCTACAAATTTGCCGAGTGGGTTGGCGGCAGCCACATTCGCTTCGTCCGCAACGAGCGCTACTGGCGTGATGGCGCGGACGGGAAGAAGCTTCCCTATTCAGACGCGGTGGTCTTGCGCATCATTCCGACGACGGCCGTCAAGATGGTCGAGGTCAAGTCGGGCGGCGTGCAGCTGGTGGATGGCGTGACCCCGCGCGATTTTGAGGAAGTTCAAGCAAATCCCGCGTTGAAGCTTATTGCCGTTCCGCCAGGCATAGCGCAATGGATGACCTTCAACGTCACGAAGGGAATATTTACGAACCCGGCTCTGCGCGCCGCTATCAATTATGGCGTTGATCGCAATGTCTTGATGAAGGGCATCACGCGTGGCTTCGGTGCGGTCACTCCCACGTGGGTGCCTCCAACGGATTGGGCCTTCGACGCGAGTGTGCCCGCGCCGAGCCTTAATCCGGCCAAGGTGCAGGAGCTTCTCAAGGAGGGCGGTCAGCCCAACGGATTCAGTGCCAAGCTCTCGATCATCCAGCGCGATCCCGACACCCAGGTTGCGCAGATCGTTCAGGCACAGCTCAAGCCCTTTAAGATCAATCTGGAAATCGAGATTCTCGAGCGGCAAGCCTGGGTGCCGAAGGTGCTCGATCACCAGCATGAGATCGCCATCGGCCGCGTTAACGTGCCACGGGCTGATCCGGATCAGGTTTTCGGGCCCTTCTTTGGACGCACCGCCGCCCAAAACTGGTCTGGTATCAGCGACGAGGAGGTCTTCAAGCTGGTGGATCAGGGGCGGGAGGAGACAGATCAGGTTAAGCGCAAAGCAATCTATAAGCAGCTGCAAACGGTGCTGAACACCAATAACTACTACTCATGGCTGTTCTTCCGCGAGGCGCGCCATGTTGCACGCAAAGAACTCCAGAATATCATCTTGGATTCCGGTGGTGCCTGGCAGTTGGCGGAAGCGTGGGTCGCCAAGAGCTGACCATGTTCCCACTTAGATATCATGCACTCCAATCCACAAGGTATGAGTAGCATAATGACGTTCAATGTCTTGCCAGGAACGCTGGATATTCTCGATGTCATCGAGCGATATAGGCGGCTTTATACGGGGCTTGTCTATGACATCATGGATGAGATGGGCCTGCCCAACCAGTCGCTCGCCACGGATATCCGGCCGCTCCGGGATGACATGGTCATCGCAGGGCCGGCCTTCACCGTGCAGGGGATTGCCGACCCGACCGGTGATCCTGGGCTTCGCGAGCGGCGCATCAAGATGTTCGGCGATATGCGCCATCCCTGCGTCGATGTCCGCGATTGCGGCTTCGACGCCAGGGTAGCGCATTACGGCGAGATGAATGCCGTGCTCGGGCGTGCCAAGGGCGTGACCGGCGCTGTCATCGACGGTGGAATTCGCGATAGCGGGCTTATCCTCAAGATGGATTTTCCATGCTTCCGCCGCTACCACTCGCCGGTCGAAGCTGTTGCGCGCTGGAGCTACTACCGCTGGCAGCAGCCAATTACCTTGCGGGGGAACCTGAGCGCGACCGTCACGGTCAATCCAGGCGACTTCATGTTCGGTGACATTGATGGCGTCCTCGTGATCCCGAAGGAACGGGCCATCGAGGTGCTGCGGCTCGCAGAGGAGCACGCCGCGACCGAAACACGCGCCCGCGCGGATTTTGCCGATCCGGCGAATGACGCGGAGGAGGTCTACGGCCGCTACAAGAAGCTGTGATCCCCTCCAAAGTTGTTTTGAAGAAAGGATCCCGGATCGCAACATCCGGGATCTTGGTCGTTCTGCGATCGCGTCGGCGGCCGCTGCTGTTTCCTCAGGGGCGCGCCGGAATTTCCAGGCCGCGCTGGACGGCGGGGCGGGCGAGGCCACGCTCGAGCCACTGCGGCACGTTCTTCAAGCTGGCGTAGTCGACGAGTTCACCCGCGCCGTAGAAGCCAATGAGATTGCGTACCCAGCCAAGGAGCGATATGTCCGCGATCGTATATTCGCTTCCCATGATCCACGCCCGGCCGGCAAGACGCGTCTCCAGAACGCCGAGAAGGCGCTTCGATTCTGCCCGGTAGCGCTCGAGCGGACGCTTATCCTCGATTTCGCGGCCGGCAAATTTATGGAAGAAACCCAGCTGACCGAACATCGGGCCCACCGCGGCCATCTGGAAGAAGACCCATTGAATGGTTTCGTAGCGCGCGGCCGCGTCCGTGGGCAGGAAGCGGCCGGTCTTCTCGGCGAGATAGAGCAGTATGGCGCCGGATTCGAACAGGCCAAGTGGCTTACCGTCCGGCCCATTGGGATCAATGATCGCCGGGATTTTGCCGTTGGGATTGAGCGACAGGAACTCCGGAGTCCATGTCTCGTTCTGGCCGATATTGATCGTATGCGCCTCGTACGGCAGGCCAGTTTCCTCCAGCATGATCGAGGCTTTGACGCCGTTCGGCGTCGGTAGGGAATAAAGCTGGATCCGGTCGGGATGCTGCGCTGGCCAGCGTGCGGTGATGGCGAACGTGGAAAGATCGGACATGAAATGCTTTCCTCGGTGACGAATGGGACGACGCCGTTACGGCGGCGAGATCCGTGGGATGTTTCCCGGCGCAGTGTTACGCCAAGCCTCGGTGTGAGCAACTGCCCTGGAAACATGCCACCGTCGTCCGTCATGCGGCGCGAGGGCGGTGCGATGCGCTAATCAAGCCAAATGGCAGACGTCCACTGTTGAGTCGCCGAACCCTCGTCTTGGCCTGCGCGCCCGGGCGGGTTCACCAATGTCTTCACCGCCAGCGTCATCTGATCAGCTCCGTGGGGTTGCAGAGTGCCTCCGTTCGGCAGCATAGTTCGACCTTGGGCTGATCGGGCTTGGGCCGGGAGATATTCTCCTGAGACGATCGCGTGGGGAGCAGGGCGGCAAAAAAGGCCGGCGGGCTGACATGACCAACATCATGACCAAGAGAATCTATGAGGCGCCGGCACCTTCCGATGGCGCGCGGGTGCTCGTTGATCGACTATGGCCACGCGGCGTCAGTCGCGACGCTGCCCAGCTTACCGGTTGGCTTCGCGATATAGCGCCGAGCAACGAACTCCGCGAGCTGTTCCATAGCAAACCTGAGCTCTGGGACGAGTTCTGCGAACGCTATGCGCAGGAACTCGATGCAAGCCCCGAAGCCTTGAAGCCTTTGGAAGAACTCGTCGCGAAGGGACCTGTCACGCTTCTCTATGCATCGCGGGAGGCGGCTCACAATAACGCCGTCGCCCTCAAGAACTACCTCGAAAGACGGTGAGGCTAAAGGAAGGGGTAGCCCGTTTGGATGCACGAGGGGGTCTGAAAGTCCACGGCCCCATGTGATTAGGGGCCGTGGACCTCTTATGAAGCGGACCGATCAGTCGATGATCACGTAGATCTTACGGACGGTCTCGACTGTTTTCCACGTACCGACGAAGCCTGGCTTCATCACAAAGCTGTCGCCGGCTCGGTAAGTGACAGGCTCCTTGCCGTCTTCCGTCAATTCGATGACACCTTCGAGGATGTGGCAGAATTCATAGATGTTGCTCTTGACCGAGATGTTCTTGCCCGGCGTCATCTGCCAGACGCCGGTCTCCACTTTGCCCTCGATCGCGTCCTGCTCCCAGGTCGTGCATGTCGGATCGCCTTCCAGTAGTCGATCCGGTGCGATCTTCGACACGACACCGTCGCCGAGCGCCGAGGTGGCGATGGTCTTCAGGAGGGACATGGCTTTTCCTCAAGGTTGCGAAACAGTCGGAAGCGGTCGTGCCGCAACCCGCCCGACGCGAGGACGCCGGTTCTCGGGCAGCGGCTGCCATGCGCCCTATGCCTGATTCTCACGCCTGGGGGTAACCACCAATTGCGTCATCGGTTGGTCTTTGAGACGTGACCGGTTCGCTGCAAGATCGGCGGCTCGCCTCACAGCCGCGCCGCGATCTCCTCCAATTGGTCGGTGCAGCGGCCCCAGCCCTCGTGAAATCCCATCCCTTCATGGGTTTCCCGATCTTCTGCAGTCCAGTGGCGGACGCGTGCAGTATAACGGGTTTTCCCAGCGGCGCCGGCTTCGTCCTCAAAAGTCAAGATGATCGTGATGAAAGGCTTTTCGGAAGGAACCCAAGCTTCAGTGTAGGCATCGGTTATGACGAGCCGCTCGTTTTCCACCACTTCGAGATAAACGCCGCGGTTCGGATAATCCTCGCCGTCCGGGCTGCGCATGACGATGAAGTTCGAGCCGCCAGGACGAACGTCGAGTTCAGCTTTGCTGACGCTCCACGGTCTTGGTGCGAACCACTCCTTCAGGAGGGCGGGATCGGTCCAGGCACGAAAAACGGCATGGCGGGGTGCTGCGAGCGTGCGGGTGAGTGAAAGCTCGTGCGTGGCCGGTGTCGTTGTGTTCGATGTCATGATTGTCCTCGCTTCCTCTGCTTATTGAATGGCGACTGCCACGTTGCGTTTCGTAGTGTAAAGGCTATCATTGATTCCGCCTCAGGCATCTACCGTGTCGACCGTGCCGGGATGCCGCAAGTCGCGCTTGTCCACGTACTCCTGGTCCGGAGTGCTCGCTCCCCCTGACAGGGATATTGGTTTATTTCCATCCTCCTCGCTTGGCACCCATCCGGGAATTGTCGTGCAACCCGGGTTTGGCCGGAACAACGGGCCGAGGTTTCAAGTTTTCACAGCTTCTGGGTTCTCCTATGGCAACGATCGTCATTACCGGCTGCGATACTGGTCTAGGTGTTGAATTCGCGAGGCAATACGCGGCCGACGGCTATCGCGTCCTTGCCACATGTCTTGACCCGCAGTCTGCCGAGGAGACACGGGCGATCACAGGCGATATCACAGTGTCGAAGCTTGACGTCACTGATCACGCTGCGATCGAAGCTTTCGCAGAGGGTCTGGGCAAAGCACCTGTCGATATTCTCCTGAGCAATGCAGGGATCGGCCGGCCACATCCCCCGTTCGGCCACACTGACTACCCAAACTGGCGGCGTATCCTCGAAACGAACCTGATCGGCCCGATGAAGTTGGCGGAATGCCTGGTCGAGAACGTCGCGGCTAGCGAACTCAAGACGATGGCCTTCGTATCGAGCCGCATGGGATCGATCACGCTCAACAATTCGGGGGGCTCCTATGCTTATCGGTCCAGCAAGGCAGGCCTCAACATGGTCGTCAAGACGCTCGCCGTGGACCTTGCGCCGCGTCATATCAGCGTGATCGCCCTCCACCCGGGCTGGGCCGCGACCGAACCCGGTGGGCGCGTCCCGGTGACCGAAAGCGTTGCCGGAATGCGCGGCGTGCTGCATCGAGCAGGCCGGCACCATACCGGCATCTTCCAGACCTATCACGACCAACCTTTGCCCTGGTGAGGCCATGTCCGACGCTCCTGACATTGAAGTCGTCGCCGACTGCCGCAATCAGTTAGGAGAATGCCCATGCTGGCATGTGGAGGAAGGCGCGCTCTACTGGGTGGATGCGTTGCGTCCGGCGCTGCATAGAATGGATGCCGATGGCAAGATTTCGTCCTGGCAAATGCCGTCCGTAATCGGCTCCTTTGGTTTTCGCGACAAGGGCGGCATCGTGGCCGCGCTGCAAACGGGCTTCGCGCTCGTCGAGCTCGTGGACGACCGTGGCACGAGTTTCGTCAAGCGACTCGTCGATCCGGAGCCGGAGAGGCCGCTCAATATCCTCAACGATGGCAAATGTGATAGGCGCGGCCGCTTCTGGTGCGGCTCGCGTGATGCGGATCTCGCGCATCCGACAGGCGCGCTTTATCGCTTGGACGATTGCGCCAATGTCTCCTGCATGGATCGAGGCTTTATCGTCTCCAATGGGATCGCCTTTTCACCGGATGATCGCACCTTCTACTTCGCGGACAGTCGTGCTGAGTCTGTATTTGCGTATGACTTTGATCTCGAGGAAGGCGTTATCTCGAACCGCCGCCTGTTTTTCTCGACCAAGGACATTCCAGGCCGCTGTGATGGCGCCACAGTCGACAGCGATGGGTTCTATTGGTGCGCGCTCGTTCACGGTGGGCAGATTGCGCGGGTCGATCCCAAGGGCCGTTTCGATCGCCTGATCGACTTGCCCGTCAGGCATCCCACCATGTGCGCCTTTGGGGGGCCGGACCTCGATATCCTTTATGTCACGAGCGCTGCATCGATGATCCCGGAAACCGAGCGTGCGAGCGTTGCCCATGCCGGTGCGGTCTTTGCGCTCCATGACTTGGGCGTGCGCGGTCTCCCGGAGCCGAAGTTCGCGGGCTGATTCAGGCGCCACCCGAGAGGATGAGCGGTTCCTGCAGTTGTGTGTCCTGAGATTGGAACAGGAGCCGGATCGGCTTGCGCTGAGACGTACCAACGCCGGGCTTTGTCGCGCTGACTTGAATGTGGTGCGAAGGATTGTCGGTAAAGGCAAAGCGCCCGTCAGGCCCGCTCTTGGTGTGGCTTTTCTCACTGAACGTCGTGAAATTGAAGGTCCAGAGCGTCACGTCCGCGCCGGCAACGGGGTTGCCGGCCGCATCCACCACCGTGCCTTCCACCAGGCCGTTGTTGTGCATATTCGCGTAGAGATCCCACGCGCCGGCGATGAGAGCGATGATCAGTGGCGTGAGCACGAAGCGGTTAAGCAACCACTTGTGCCAGCGCGGGCGTTGAAAATCCTCATCTTGCACGATGCGACCTCATCCCTTCGTAGCGCCGGATGTAAGCCCTTGGATGAATTCCTTCTGAGCCAGGAGGAAAAGCAGGATGCCCGGTGCGAGGACCATGACGCAGAATGCATAGAGTGCTCCCGTCGTATCCTCCTGATAGGACAGGAAGCGCGATAGACCCAGCGGCAAAGTCTGCATGTCGGCAGAGCGCGTCATGATCAATGGCCATAGAAAATTGTTCCAAGACCAGATGAATGACAGAATGATATTGGTCGCCATGGCGGATTTGGCGAGTGGCATCATAACTTTCCAGATGATGCGCCACTCGGATAGACCATCGATCTTGGCTGCATCAATCAATGACTTTGGCACCGCGTCAAAGCTCGCCTTGAAGACGAAGATGCAGATGATCGTCGAAAATTGCGGCAACGCTAAGCCCACATAGGAATCCAGCAAGCCGAGCTTTCCGGTGATGAGATAGGCGGGAATGATCGTGGCCTGGAATGGCACCATCATGCAGGAGAGAAACAGCATCAGAACGAGGTTCTTGCCGCGAAAGCCTCGTGTCAACGCATAGCCTGCCATCGCATTGAAGATGACATTGGCGGCAATCGTAAGCACGGAGACGATGACGCTGTTGAGGAAATAGCGTGCGAAGGGAATCGCATACCAGACATCCACGTAATAGAAGATGTGCGGATTACGCGGAATAATGTTCGGTGGGTAGGTGAAGATGTTCTCACCAGATATGGACGTCTTGAACACCCAGTAAAACGGCACGAGCATGATGAAGCTCGTGGCTAGCAGGATGAGGTGGATTGGCCAACGCGGGTAGTGATGCATTAGTCCCGCTCCACCGCGCCTGCATTGCCGCCTGAGAAGCGGTTGGCCGCCCAGGCAATGGCAATGAGCATGACAAAGAAGACCACCGTCACCGCGGCCGCATAGTCAAATCGCGTCTGCACGAAACCGAGCTTATAAATATAGGTGACGAGGATCTCCGTAGCGCGTCCCGGACCGCCACCGGTCATGACATAGACCAGGTCGAAGCTCGTGACGGAGTTGAGCATGCCGATAACGAAGCACAGGAAAATCGAGGGCTTCAGCAAGGGCAGGGTGATGCGCAGGAAGCGACGGAAGGCATTGGCACCGTCGATCTCGGCAGCCTCATAAAGGTTGCTTGGGATGTTCTGCAATCCCGTAAGTAGAATGATCATATAGAAGCCGAGCATCTGCCAGATATTGGCGGCAATGACGGATGGCAGCGCCCAGGTGAAAGAGTTGAGGAACTGGATCGGCGATTCGATGAGATGGAGCGAGCGCGCAACATAGTTGATCAGGCCGACACGCTCGTCGAACATCCACCGCCAGATAATGGCAACAGCCACGGTCATCAGCGGGTAGGATACGAAGATCGCTGTCCGATAGGCATCCCTGCCGCGGATGTCAGCATTGACGAGAAGCGCCAGCGCCAAAGCGATCGCGATACCGATGGGCGCCGATCCGATGATGTAGAGCGTGTTCCAGAGCGACTGCCAGAACACGTCATCGGTCAGCATTTCATCGTAATTGTCAAAGCCGATCCAGACAGCGGGCCGCAATGGTGACCATGCCTGAAAGGACAGGATGACGTTCCAGGCGAGGGGGAGGATACGGTACAGCAGAAAGATCAATAACGACGGGGCGAGAAAACACCAGATCAGCACAGCTTGCCGCGTGTTCTTGCGAGCAATGAAGAATGAACCGTAGTCCCGCCCCGCTTCTGCAACAGCTGTAGCCATTACGTCTTTCCGATGTTCATGCCGTCTCGACCCGACGCGGCCGCGTGTTTCCCGCCCAGCGGAAAGTGCGCTGAGCGCGATGTCCTCTCAGGAACGTCGCATCACGCGTGTGACCGCGCGCTCGGCGTCCGCCAGGGCCGTTTTCGGATCCTTCCGGCCGAGCACCGCGTTCTGGATTTCGGGCCAGAATGCATCCTTGACCTGCGCATCATTGGGCAACGGCCAGTTGCCGGTCATCTTGTCCGTATGCTCGATTTGCGTCTGGAGGACAGCATGGGCCAGCGGATCTTCGGTCTTCATCCTGGCAAGGACGGAATTGTCGGCCTCGATATTGCCGGTCAGAATGCGTCGGCTCAACGCAAACTTCGTAGCCCACTTATTACCCGTCATGTGCTTGATAAGCGACCATGCCAATTCCGGGTTCTTCGAGGACTTGGAGATGACGAAAGCGTGATTGGTCGGCGTGGACCAATTGCCCGGCGCCTGCGTCGCGCCAAGCGTGTCCGGGTTGACCCATGGACCCTGACCCTTGACGAAAAAGTAGGAAGCCGAATGCGCCTGGAGCATACCCACGTTGCCTGCGGCGAATGCGCCGTTTGGCTCGACCCAACGCCCCGTCCAGGCAATCTTGTTGATGCCTCCGGAAGCCGTCGCCTTGGCAAGCTTCTCCAGCACGGCTGCAGTTTCAGGCGTGTTGAAGGCTGGTGTGCGCATGTCCGGCTTCAGGAGCTCGACACCGTTCATCCGCATCAGCGGCCAGTAGAGCCAATCGAAATTCAGCGTCAAGAAGCCTGTCTTCTCGCCCTTTGCCATGGCTTCCGAGAACTTGATGATCTCGTCGAACGATTGCGGGGGCGCCGATAGTCCAGCCTCCTTGAACATCGTCTTGTTATAATAGAGCAGCGTCTTTGCGACATAGAACGGAATGGCAAATTGCTTTTTGTCGTAGACAAAGCCGGAGAGGTAGTCGGGGTTATAGAGCTTCGCGACGGCTGGCTCTTTCTCGAGCATGGGGGACATATCGAGGAGCGCGCCGTTGGCGGCCCATTCCACCCAGATCATGCCTTGGAGATCGACAATATCGGGCGCGGTGCCGGCAACCAGCTGCGTCTGGTAGAAGGCTGGAAGCTCAGGGCCCTTCTTGTCGAGCCATTCGATCTCGACGCCGGGATTATCCTTGGTAAAGTCGGCGAACTGTTCTTTGAAGAACGCTTCCTGGTCCGCGATATTCCAGGTCAGCATGCTGATTTTCTTGTTGGACTGCGCTCTGAGATAGGCGGGGGCCGCCAACACGCCCGCCATCGCCAGTCCGCCTTTGATCACTGTCCTGCGATCCATCCCGTCCTCCCTCGAACTTTGTTATCCGGCTTTGCTGTGGCAATACGCGCCTTCAAGGCGCGAGACCGCATCTCCGCTGCAACGTGTTACGCAACCGATATGCAAACATCCACAACGGCCGCTCGATCGACCGGGTTTGCTTCCATCCCCTTTGCAAGAGCGTATGACGTGTTCTTCTGGTTGCCAACGCCCATTGTTCGGATGATGATAGCGTTTGCAAGCGTGCGGTCAAGCGCTCAGCCGTAGCGGTCCGATGCTTATTACGAGAGTCCTTGTTTTCATGTAGTTGTCAGGCTTGCGAGCACAGTCCGCTCGCTGTGATCGGCGCAGATGCAAGCGATTTCATCTGGTGCAACATTTCATCTAGTGCAACATATCGCGGAATTACTGCCTCGGCGGGAATCCGCAGCGGAGGACGTCGATGAGTGGAGAGGGCCCGAGGTCGCGTCGCCGGCCCGGCGATCTACGGAGTGCCCGCTGGTATTCGGCGGGAGGGATGCGGGCTTTCGCCCATCGGCAGCGCATGCAGCAGATGGGCTTTCGGCGCGATGAGTTCATGGGGCGGCCGGTCATCGCCATCGTCAATACCTGGAGCGACCTGAGCCCCTGCCACGCGCATCTGCGCGAGCGAGCGGAGGCCGTGAAGCGGGGCGTCTTGCGCGCAGGCGGCTTTCCTGTGGAACTTCCCGCCTTGTCCCTAGGCGAAGTCATGGTGAAGCCGACAACCATGCTTTATCGCAATTTTCTGGCGATGGAGGTCGAGGAACTGCTGCGCCAGCACCCCATCGACGGGGCCGTGCTGCTTGGCGGTTGCGACAAGACGACTCCCGGCCTCTTGATGGGTGCCATCAGCATGAACATACCGGCCATCTACTGCCCGGCCGGACCGATGCTGAATGGCCGTTGGCGCGGAACCAAGGTCGGTGCGGGCACGCATACGCGCAAGTATTGGGACGAGTATCGCGCCGGCCACATTGGTGAAGCGGAGATGATCGAGATCGAAGGCATATCGACGCGGTCGCCTGGTACCTGCAATACCATGGGCACGGCATCGACCATGACGTCGATCGCCGATGCCCTTGGCCTGATGTTGCCAGGCGCGTCGAGCATACCCGCGATGGACGCAGCGCATCCGCGCATGGCGTCTGCCTGTGGCGAGCGCATCGTCGAGATGGTGTGGAGCGATCTGAAGCCGCTCGACATCCTGACGCCGGGCGCGGTCCGTAATGCGCTGCACGTCGATGTGGCGCTCGGCGGCTCGACGAATGCAGCTGTCCACTTGGTGGCCATCGCCCGGCGCGCGGGCCTTGCCATAGCTCTAGAGGACTTCGATGCCGCGGCCCGCCAGACGCCGGTTCTGGCGAATATCTTTCCGGCAGGCGATGCCCTGATGGAGGATTTTTTCTTCGCCGGTGGACTTCTCGGCTTGATGTCGCGTCTGACTGACAGGCTTGATCTCGACGCGGCGACGGCCGCCGGGGTCACGTGGCGCGACGTGTTGAGGAAGGCGCGGGTTGACGACGACGAGGTGATCCGGCCGCTCGACAGGCCGGTGGTTGGCCGGCCCGCCATCGCCGTGCTGCGCGGCAATCTCGCCCCGGATGGCGCTGTCATCAAGCCCTCGGCGGCGAGCGAGCATCTGCTCGTACATCGCGGACCGGCCGTCGTGTTCGACAGCCATGCCGAACTCAACGCCCGTATCGATGATCCGGAGCTTGCGATCGACGAGAACAGCGTGCTCATCTTGCGTGGCGCCGGGCCGGTGGGGGCGCCGGGCATGCCGGAGTGGGGTGCGCTGCCCTTGCCGAAGCGCCTGCTCGATCAAGGCATCCGCGACCTCGTGCGCATCTCGGATGCGCGGATGAGCGGCACGCATTACGGCACCTGCGTGCTGCACGTCGCGCCGGAGTCCCATGTGGGCGGCCCGCTCGCGCTGGTCAGAACGGGTGATGAGATTCTGCTCGACGTGCCGGGCCGGCGGCTTGAGATGCTCGTCAGCGATGAGGAGCTGGCGCGTCGGCGGGAAAACTGGCAGCCGCCGCCGCGCCGCTTCAGTCGCGGCTACGGCGTGATCGTGGAAAGCCATATCACGCAGGCCGATAAGGGCTGCGACTTCGATTTCCTCGAGGCCGGAGAAGCCACGCCCGAACCCGAGATCTTCTGATCCGGCACGATCCGCTGGAAGTGTGCCGGGCCCTATCAGCCCCAGGAAGTTGGATCGCATGGCTAAGGTCCCGCCGGACGATATGCTGCCCACCGTCCTTCGTCCCGCACCGCGGGAACGGCTCGGTACGGCTCGCTCCCGCATGGAAGATGTTGCGCGACTGGCTGGCGTGTCGACCGCGACTGTTTCCCGGGCGCTTCGTCAGCCGGACCGGGTTTCGCCTCCCGTCCGGGCGCGCGTGGACGAGGCCGTCGAACGGCTGTCCTATCGACGCAATCTTATGGCGGGAGCGCTGGCGAGTGCCCGCAGCATGACGATCGGTGTCATCATTCCTTCAATGATCAACTCGTTTTTCTCGGCGACCGTCGAAGCCATGGAAGAGGGACTGGAGGGCAGCGGATATCAATTGCTCATCGGCAACAGCCGCCATTCCATGGACGTCGAGGAACAACTCGTCGCATCTGTGATGGCCTGGTCTCCCGCAGCCATCGTGCTCACGGGGCGCCGTCATAGCCGTGAGACCATCAGGATGCTCCTCGACGCGGACATTCCGATCGTCGAGATGTGGGAACTCTCTGATCATCCCATTGATACCATCGTCGGCTTCTCCCAACGTGCTGCCGGCCGGGTGGTCGTGCGACATTTCGCCGAGCGCGGCGCGCGCAAGCTCGGCTTCATCGGCGCGATGCTCGATCGTGACTATCGCGCGGTGGATCGCTACGCGGGTTTCGTCGAGGCCGCTGCGGAGGCCGGCTTTGCGCCCCCCGTGGAGTACCGCCTCGAGAAAAGGGCGAGCGCGCTGGGCGGCAGTGAGGCGCTGCGCGGCCTGGTCGCGCTGCATCCCGACGTGGATGCGGTGTTCTGCACCAATGACATTCTCGCTTTGGGCGGGTTGTTCGAGGCGCAGCGGCAGGGATGGGAAGTCCCCAAGCACTTGCGCATCTGCGGGTTTGGTGATCTCGAATTCGCCGCGGCTAGCGAGCCGACGCTCACCACCGTACGCCCGCCGCGGGGCGCGATCGGCACGAAGGTCGTCGATGTCTTGCTATCGCGGCTCGGAGGCAAGCCTGCCGGGCAGACGATCTTCGATCTCGGTTTCGAGCTCGTGGCCCGTGGTTCGACCTGATCCGCACGGATCAGGTGTCAGGCGAGCTTGGTCAGCGCCTCGAGATCATGCGCAAGACCAAGGCCTGGTGCGTCGCTCAGCTGGACGTAGCCGTCCGCGAGGGGCAACAATCCACCGACAAGGCAATCCCGCCAGGGGTTGGGATTGGTGTCGATCTCGAGCAGGCCATCGCCACCGGCCGCGGCCAGGAGATGCGCCGAGGCGAGGAGCCCGATCCCCCCGCCGAGATAATGCGGGGAGTAAGTCATGCCGGCGGCGGCTCCCTTGCGAGCCACGTCGAGGCAGCCCGAGAGCCCGCCCCATTTGGCCGCGTCAGGCTGAATGAAGTGCAGGGTACCGCTTTCGATCGCTGTCTCGAATTCGGCGGTCGCGTTCATGTTCTCGCCGGCTGCAAGCGGAATGGGTATGGCTTCCGCCACCGCCTGCCATTCCGTCCGCGGCCTGTCGGCAGCAAGTGGCTCCTCCAGCCAGGCAAGCTCATAGGGCGCGAAGGCGCGGCCGAGCAGGATTGCCTCGTCGCGCGTCCAGCCCTGGTTGGCATCGATCATCAGCGTCGGTTCATCGCCAATGGCGGCGCGGACGGCATCCAGCGAGCGGCGGTCAACCTCCTCGCCGAAGCCGACCTTGAGCTTGAAGGCGCGATGACCCCGCGCCTGCTCAGTGGCGGCGACCTCGGCCGGTCGTTCCGGGCCGATGCCGCTGGCATAGGCGCGTACCCGGCGCCCGTCAGGGGAGCCGAGCGCGTACGCGCTTCTGAGATACGCGTGCAGCGGCAGGCCAGCACGGCGCGCGGCAAGATCATGGCAAGCAATGTCGAACCCCGCCGAGACTTGGCGCAGAGGCCCCCATTCGCCCGATTGCAGCGCCAGAACGTGCAGGGCCTCCATGAGGCGCGTGAAAACCTCGCCCACCACCAGAGGCGATAGTCGTTTGAGCAGCGGCCCGACCGTTGCCAGAGCAAGGCGTGCGCGATGCTCGGCGCCCACGGATGGAAAGTTGCACCAGACCTCGCCGAGCCCACGGTGGCCGTCATTGTCACGAACCTCGATGAACACAGCCGGCCGGTCGGTCATGGTCCCAAACGAGGTGCGGACCGGCGTGTCGATGGGCGCACGCACCGCAACGGCCTCGATCTGCGTGATCGTGATAATGTCCGCGCTCATTCGATCCCCCGGAAATGCACGCAAAATGTTGCGCGAGATGAAATTCTGTTTCATCATGCGGGAGCATAAAACAAGTTCGGCCATCGGAGCCAGCGATCTTGAACAGCCTCGTTCCCGAAAACGACACGTTGGGAGATATGCGGGCGGGCATGGGGGCGTCCGATGGCGTCGGGGCGGATGGGGGAGCTTCGTCGTCCGTGCGGGTGATCGACCGGACCATGCGTATCCTGCGTGTTCTGGCTGACAGCACGGATTCGATGACCCTGACGGAACTCAGTCAGCGCGTTGATCTCCATAAATCCACAGTATTGCGGTTTCTCAAAACACTGGAGAAAGGGGGCTTCGTTGCCCCCGGCCAGAACGGTAGGGGCTGGCGCCCTGGGCCCGTCTTTCTGGATATACGGTCGCGCAGTATCGCGCGGCACGATCTGGCGGGGCTCGCGCGGCCGCTGATGGAAGAGGCATGCAGCCAAACCGGCGAGACCGTCCAACTGGCCATACTGCCCGACAGCAGCATCGTCTATCTCGCGAAGGTGGAACCACTCGATCCGCCGCTGAAACTCAACACCCAGATCGGGGCGCGCCGGCCCATCCATTGCACCGCCCTTGGCAAGGCAATCGCGGCCTACCGTGATCCGGCCGAAGTGGATAGCATCCTCAAGGAGGCCGGCATGCCGGCGTTCACGGCTCGCACGCTCACCACCAGCGAGGCGTTGCATCAGGCCCTCGGCCAAGTCCGCGCAGATGGATACGCGGTGGATGACCGCGAATACAATGATCTCGTATCCTGCGTCGCTGCGCCGATCCGCAACGGCGAGGGCACGGTTGTCGCGGCGTTAAGCA
This sequence comes from Chelatococcus sp. YT9, assembly GCF_018398315.1. Taxonomy (NCBI): domain Bacteria; kingdom Pseudomonadati; phylum Pseudomonadota; class Alphaproteobacteria; order Hyphomicrobiales; family Chelatococcaceae; genus Chelatococcus; species Chelatococcus sp. YT9. The sequence goes on along the minus strand of NZ_JAHBRW010000001.1, from coordinate 365,201 downwards.
TCTCCAGCCTGGGACAGACAGCGAACGCCCCACGCTTCGCGGAACTGATTTCCGTCGCGCGGGACACGGCGGCGCGGATCGCCGAATTGCTGGGATGGCATAGCCAGACGTCGCGGTGATGAGGAATTCCGCAGCCGTGCTGATTAGCCGCTCGCGGCGAGTAGAGTTCAAAAGCCGCTGGCGTGTGAAATGTGCCGCTTCCATGCGTTACGCCGATGCGTTTCCGGGGACATTCGGTGCCTAAAGTGAGTATCCGGCAGCAATGCCGATTGCATCGCCGCGTCGCTGCTCCAAAGATAACAGCGTGTCCGCGCCAGAGAGCGTAGGCAATGACGGGGAGAGATTGCGTGGTTGAAACGTCGGGATCAGGCATGCCGCGTGCGGACAGGGGTGAGGGGACGTTCGATCGTGTCCTCAGAGGGGGGCGCGTTATCGATCCGCGCAACGGCATCGACGCCGTGATGGACGTCGGTATCAGAGATGGCCGGATCGCGGCAGTGGCGGAACAGCTCGACGCTGGCGCCGCGCCGGTCGACAACATGGCCGGCCACATCATTGCGCCGGGCCTCATCGACATTCACACCCATGTCTATCACAAGGCGACCTCTCTCAGCGTGGATCCTGATCCGGTCGCGAGACGATCGGCGGTGACGACATTGGTCGACGCGGGCAGCGCGGGTGCGGGCAATCTCGAAGGCCTCAAGGATTTCGTGGCCGCGCGGTCCGCCTTCAACCTGCTCGCCTATGTCAATATTTCTTTCCCCGGCATCTTCGCCTTCGACAAGGCGTTCTCGGTTGGTGAGGCGACAGTGCGCGACCTCCTCAATGTCGCGCGCTGCGTCGAGGCTGTGGAAGCCCACAAGGACTTCGTCGTGGGCATCAAGGTGCGTATCGGCGACAAGACATCCGGCGAGGTGGGGCTAGAGGCGCTGGATCGCGCGATCGCGGCTGCCGAACGCACCGGGCTGCCGGTGATGACGCATATCGGCGGACCTCCACCGTCCTATGAGGACATCCTCGCACGCATGCGACCTGGCGATATCCTGACCCATTGCTTCCGCCCGGCACCGAATGCGCCGGTGGACGGTGAGAGGCTGGTGCTCCCCGCGCTGCGCGAGGCGCGGGCACGCGGCGTGCTGTTTGATATCGGCCACGGCATGGGCGCCTTCGGCTTCGACAGCGCGGAGGCTGCCCTCGCTGACGGTTTTCCGCCGGACATGATCTCCAGCGATGTGCATGTCATGTCCATCAAAGGGCCCGCTTATGATCTCCTGCACACCATGAGCAAGCTGATGTGCTGCGGCGTTGGCGTTACCGATGTGATCGCCATGGTGACGGACGCCCCGGCCAAAGCCATGAATCGAGACGAGATCGGTCACCTCGGTGCAGGAGCCGCCGCCGATATCAGCGTCCTGGATCTCGTGGAGGTCGCCGTGCCCTTCGTCGATGTGGTGGGGCATCGCCGCGAAGGCATGAAGCTCTTGAAGCCACATGCCCTCTATGTAGCTGGCAAGCCCGAAGCCGTTGCACCACGTCCCTTCGAGCCGGAAGCAGCGTGACTGCCGGCCCGATGTTTCACTGGGCGATACAAGGTATTTGCTAATGAAATTCTAGTTGCAGATTGCAGGCGGGACCCTATCATCCCAGAAGCGGACGGCGAAGCTCCGCCTGCCAAGAAGTATAGGGAGAATTGGCCGATGTCGGTTGCCGGCGTGCTGGAATCTGATGCGTTTCCCGCCAATCCTTTCCGCACCGCGCTCGCGCGCGGCGAGCCCCTTATCGGCATATGGTCGATGTTGAATTCCGTCGACGCAACGGAGGCGCTCTGCTGGTCCGGATACGACTGGATTCTCATCGACGGAGAGCATGCCCCGATTTCATTGCATGACGTAATGACCCACTGCCGGACAGTCGCGGGCACGCCGACGATCCCGATCGTCCGACTTCTGTGGAACGATCCGCTCCTGCTCAAGAGCCATCTCGATGCTGGCATCGGCACCATCATGCTGCCCTATGTGCAGTCTGCCGACGAGGCCGCAGAGGCGGTAAGGGCCATGCGCTATCCACCGCGTGGCGCGCGCGGCATCGCCAATATGCATCGTGGCAGTCGCTATTCACGCATCAAGGACTATGCGCGGCGCGCCGATGAGACACTCTTCCTCATTGTTCAGATCGAGACGAAGGAGGCGCTGGACAATTGCGAGGCGATTGCGGCCGTGGACGGCGTGGATGCGGTCTTTTTCGGACCGGGCGACCTCGCCGCCAGCATGGGGTTACCTGGCCAGGCAGCCCATCCCGATGTCACGGCCGCCATCGAGGAGGGGCTGAGGCGTTGCCGCCCGTCGGGCAAGGCCGTTGGTGTGTTGGCGCCGAACGACGTGGTTGCTGAGCGGCATATTCGTTCGGGCTTCGATTTCATATCCGTGGCGAATGATTTCGTGATGCTTGTGCAACGAGCCGATGCGGCCGCTGCCCATTTCCGCGAAGTCGTTCAACAGTCGAGCGGAAGGAACTAAGCGATGGCGACTGTCGAGTTTGTCAAGCTCGTCAAGCGCTATGGGGCGATTGAAGTTGTCCATGCCATTGATCTTGCGATCCAGGACGGCGAATTCATTGTTCTTGTCGGGCCGTCCGGTTGCGGAAAGTCCACCTCGCTGAGAATGCTGGCGGGCCTTGAGGATGTGTCCGAAGGGGAAATTCGCATCGACGGTCGGGTTGTGAACGAGGTCGAGCCGCGCGATCGCGACATCGCCATGGTGTTCCAGGACTACGCGCTCTACCCGCATATGAGTGTTTATGAGAACATGGCTTTCTCGTTGCAGTATCGGAAGGTGCCGAAACGGGAGATCGACAAGCGGGTGCGTGAGGCTGCGGCCGTGCTCGGCCTTGAGCCTTATCTCAACCGACGGCCGAAGCAACTCTCGGGCGGGCAACGCCAGCGCGTAGCGATGGGACGCGCCATCGTGCGCAAGCCACAGGTCTTCCTGTTCGACGAACCTTTGTCCAATCTCGACGCCAAGCTGCGCGGCTCCATGCGCATCGAGATGAAGAAGCTCCACCAGCGCCTCGGCGTAACAACCGTCTACGTCACCCACGATCAGGTCGAGGCGATGACGCTCGCTGATCGGGTCGTGGTGATGAACGGCGGCCATATAGAGCAGATCGGTACGCCGGACGAAGTCTATCACGCCCCGGCCAGCCTGTTCGTTGCTGGCTTCATCGGCGCGCCGACTATGAACCTCCTTCCGGCACGCGCTGAGAACGGTGGTTTGAAGCTCGACGGCACCGATGCGCTCTTTCCCTTGAATAGGGATCTCCAGGAGGGGGCGCGGTTGGTGTTTGGCCTGCGCCCGGAAGATGTGGAGGTTGTGGAAGAAGGACCTGCGCCTCCCGGCTTCTTCGATCTTGCGGCGGTGGTCGAGGTTGTCGAGCCGCTTGGCGCCGACACGCTCGTCTTCACCAGCGTCGCCGATCACGCGGTCGCTTCGCGGGTGCGGCCGGAGGTGCGCCCCGCGCCCGGCGAGACGGTCAAGCTTCGCTGCAATCTCCGTCGGCTGCATCTGTTCGACGCGGAATCAGGCCGCGCCATCGGGGCTCCACATACCCGTGCGGACAAAAGGCAGCCGGGAGCCGCCATAGCGGGAGCCGTCCATGCCTGACGCGATACCGCGACCTCAACCGGTGGGCGCGCGGCGCAGCCGTGTTGCACTGGCCGGCTTCGGTGCCTGGGGGCAGATGCATGCCCGCGCGCTTGCCGCAATCCCCGAAGCCGACCTGGTGGCTATCTATTGCCATGGCGATACATCTGCCATGGCCGCAGCCGAACTCGCGCCCGGTGTTCCGGTCTTTCGTCGCTATGATGACCTCCTCGCCTCGATCGAGCCGGGTGTCGTCAATATTGCCGTGCCGAACGATCAGCACGCGGCTTTCGCCATGGCCGCGCTGAAGGCGGGGCATCATGTCTTTCTTGAAAAGCCCCTCGGCCTGTCGCTCGAGGAATGCGATGCGGTGCTCGAAGCGGCAGAAGCCGCGGGCAAGGCCGTGGCGGTCAACCATGAACTGCGCGTCTCCCATCAATGGGGCAAGGTGCGTGAGATCATCGCCGCTGGCGACATCGGCCAGCTGAAGCACCAGCATTTTTCGCTGTTCCGTCATGCCTTTCGGCCCGGGTCTGGCGGCTGGCGGCGTGATCCCGCACGGGTCGGCTCCTGGATCCTCGAGGAACTCGTTCATTTCGTCGATCTCGTGCTGTGGTACGCGCGGGAGAACGGGCCGCCGGTCCGTCTCCTCGCCCAATCCACATCGCCGTCAGGTCTCTCGGACACCGTATCCGTGCTCATGACTTGGGCCGATGGTTCGACGGCGCTCGTGACGCAATGCCTGGCGGGCTTCCAGCATCACACCCTCCTTGAGATCGCCGGCGATGCGGGCGCTATCAGAACGTGGTGGGCGGGCGCCTATGACCGCACGGCCCATCCCACTTTTGCGCTCGAGGTGCAGCGGCGCGGTTCAACCGAGGTCGAAACGATCGCTGTGCCGCAATCCGGTGAGATCTTCGAGCTGGAGGAAAACATGCGCCAAGCCCTGCACGGCTTCCGGACCGGCGAGAGCGTGATGCCCGCCCGCGACGCTCGCGACGCGGTTGGACTGTGTCTGGCCATTGAGCAAAGTATTCGTGCGGGTGGCGCGGTCGAATTGAATGGATGTATTTGAGGTAAGGGCGCAGCGCGCCACATCCGTCACAAAATCAATCGAGTGCGCCAACCCACGTTTTTGTCCTCCCCCACGTTGATCCCTCCGCTTCGGGGGAGGATCTGCGCCGGCCGTTCCCCGTCATGTCATCCCCGGCGTCGCGCAGCGGCGGGAAGGGGATCCATGAACACGACAGTCCTATGTAAATTACTGACAATGGTCATGGATCCAGCGGTCGACGCTGACGCGGCGCCCCAGAGTGACCAACGTAAGCGGACAAACTAGCGCGGTTAACTTGACCGGGCTGCCTCAAAAGCCAGGCATTCGCTGAGGCCTGGAATGCCTGCGCGGGTCCCAGGGCGGGTACATTTCAGCGCGGCCGCCGCCGCGGCGAAGGAGAAAGCTGGGCGGGAGCCAAGACCAGCGCCGATGGCCAGCGCATAGGCGCCGTGGAAAGTGTCGCCGGCGCCGTTGGTGTTGACGGCGACAACGGGAAAGGCCGGCAGATGGTGCAGGCGGCCTTCCTCAAGCCATGTGACTCCTGCTTCGCCCCGGGTTACCGCGGTAATGCGGCAGCCGTAGGTGGCGGCACGGGCGAGGCCCTTTTCGACGTCGAGCCCCGTGAACTGAGCAAGTCCATTTTCCGAGAAGATCGCATGATCGGTCAGCGGCAGGAGATGCTGGAAGGCGTCCGTCTCGGTGACATCGCCGTCAAGCACGGTCGGCACTCCGGCTCTGCGCGCTGCCTGGAACAGCGCAAGCGCTCCCGCCGGCCAGCGCGGATCGACAAGCACCGCTGAGGCGCTGGCGATCTCGTGCAGGGGCAGCCAATCCGCGTCATCGGGCAGGTCGCCACGGAAGTTGACGAGCTGCCGCTCGCCGGCGGCGTCGATGATGATGGCGGACAGTGACGACAGCGCGCCGTCGATGAGTCGGAGGCTGCTCGCATCGACCCCCTCCGCCACGAGTTCGCGCTTCATGGCCTCGCCGGCGAGGTCCTGGCCGGCGCGGCCCCAGAAGGCCGCTTTCCCGCCGAGCCGCGCCACGGCGACGGCCGCCGTCGCGGCCATGCCGCCACCGACGACGTGATAGCCCTGCGCCGGCATCTTCTGATTGCCACGGGTGAGGAGGCTGTCGACCTGCCAAGTCTGGTCGAGCGCGCAATGGCCTAGGCAGATGATACGTGTCTGCGGCGCAAGTGCGGTGAGATCGGCGGAAGTTGGCTGGTGCATCAGGGCGCGGCTGGGCTGGAGGATGGGAGGCGCCCAAGGGCCTCCCTCCATAGCGCAGGGCCGCGCCCATTGAACAGTGCCGTGCTTCTTGCGTCGGTTCTCGCGTCAGGCCGAACGCAGATGCCGGATCGGCCGGCCGGGAACGAGGGCGGAGGCCGCCTGGACGATCGCGTCGGTGTCGATGCCATGGTGCCGGTAAAGATCGGCGATGGTGCCTGTCTGTCCGAAATGCTCGACGCCCAGCGAGCGCGTGCGGTGGCCATTGACGGAGCCGAGCCAGGCGAGCGTCGCCGGATGACCATCGAGCACCGTCACCAGCCCGCAATGGGAGGGCACCTCGGCCAGTAGCCGTTCCACATGGCTGCGGGCATGGACGAGGCCGCGCTCGCGAGCGCGGCTTGCTGCCGTCCAGCCGGCGTTGAGGCGGTCAGCCGATGTAATGGCGAGCAGGCCGATATCGCGGCGGTCCTCGCCCATCAAGCCGACGGCGGCGATCGCCTCCGGGGCGACCGCGCCGCTATAGGCGACGACCACCTGCGCGTTGGGGCCGGGCCGGCGCAGCCAGTAGGCGCCGTTGATGATGTCCTCGGCCAACGCGGGTGTCATCGCGCGTTGCGGCTGCTCGATGCTGCGGGTGGAAAGGCGCAGGTAAACCGATCCGCCGACCGCATCGCGCAGCCATGTGGTCTCGTCGGGCTCCGCCTCGCCGGAACGCTGGAGATAGCTAAAGGACCAGTTGAGGACGGTCGCGAGTTCATCCACGAAGGCGGGCTCGAAGCTGGCGAGCCCGTCCTGTGCCATGCCGATCAGCGGCGTGGCGATCGACTGATGGGCGCCGCCCTCAGGCGCCAGCGTCACGCCGGACGGGGTTGCCGCCACGATGAAGCGCGCATCCTGGTAGCAGGCGTAGTTCAGGGCATCGAGGCCACGCTCGATGAAGGGATCATAGAGGGTGCCGATCGGCAGCAGCCTCTCCCCGAAGATGGAATGGGACAGGCCGAGCGCCGAGAGCATGATGAACAGGTTCATCTCGGCGATGCCGAGCTCCATATGCTGGCCGCTGGGCGAGAAATTCCAGTTGAACGTGGAGGGAATACGCTCGGCCTTGAAGGTGTCGGCCATCTCTTCGCGCGCGAAGAGCCCGCGCCGGTTCACCCAGGCGCCGAGATTGGTCGAGACTGTCACGTCTGGCGACGTCGTGACGATGCGGCGGGCGAGTTCGGTGTCGCCCTTTGCGATCTCGTGCAGGATCAAGCCGAAGCCCTGCTGTGTCGACATCGCGGGCTGCGCGGGAACGGTGAGCGCCGTCGGCACGCCCACCTCGGGCGCCTGATAGCGGCGACGGCCCTTCGCCGCGAAGGGCACCGCGGCGAGGAAGCTCTTCAGCGTCTTCGCAGGTAGGCTGAGGCCTTCGAAGGGGTCCCATTCATGGCCTTCCCGGACGTTCATGGATTGCCGCAGCGTCTCCACCTGGGTCGGCGTCATGAGGCCCGCGTGGTTATCCTTGTGGCCGGCGAGCGGCAAGCCGAAACCCTTGATGGTATAGGCTATGAAACACACCGGCCGGTCGTGGCTGCGGGCCTCTTCAAAGGCGGCGAGCAGCGAGGGCAGGTCATGCCCGCCAAGGTTGGCCATGAGCGCGGCCAGTTCCTCATCGCTGCGCCGGTCGATCAGCCGCGAGACGTCACCCTGGTCGCCGAGGTCATCGGTCAGGCGCTTGCGCCAAGCGCCGCCGCCCTGGAAGGTGAGGGCGGAATAGAGCTGGTTGGGGCAGTCGTCGATCCAGCGCCGCAGCGCCTCGCCACCGGGCTCGGCGAAGGCTTCCTGCTGCAGCGTGCCATACTTCAGGATGACGACGTCCCAGCCGAAATTGCGGAAGATCGCCTCGAAGCGCGACCACAGCCCCTCGCGCACGACGGCATCGAGGCTCTGCCTGTTGTAGTCGACAATCCACCACGTATTGCGCAGGCCGTGCTTCCAACCCTCCAGCAAGGCCTCGAAGATATTGCCCTCGTCCATCTCGGCGTCGCCGACGAGTGCCACCATGCGGCCCTCGGGCCTTTCCGTGCCCCAGCCCTTGGCGCGGACATAGTCCTGCACCAGCGAAGAAAAGAGCGTCTGCGCCACGCCGAGGCCGACAGAGCCGGTGGAAAAATCCACGTCGTCCGTGTCCTTGGTGCGCGAGGGATAGGACTGCACGCCCTTGTAGCCGCGGAAGTTCTCGAGCTTCTCGCGGGTCTGGTTGCCGAGGAGGTACTGAATGGCGTGAAAGATGGGGCTCGCGTGCGGCTTGACCGCGACCCGGTCTTCCGGCCGCAGCACCGCGCCATAAAGCGCCGTCATGATCGTCGCGAGCGATGCCGATGATGCTTGGTGACCACCTACCTTCAAGCCATCCGTGTTGGCACGAAGGTGGTTGGCGTTGTGGATAGTCCAGGTGGCAAGCCACAGAATCTTGCGTTCGAGCTCGGCGAGAACAGGCAGGCGGGCGTCGGTCATGAAAGTTACCCCACAGGAATTTCAATGATGATAACCGGCAGCGGTCGCCGAAAGTAGCTAATCTCCCTTGCTTTGCGCCATCCGTATGGCGATATCAGCCAGGATAGGTCAAAAATCAGGGTCTATGTGCTAAATGCGTACGCTTGATGATATCGACCGGAAAATCATTGCCGCTGTACAGAGCGATGGTCGCATAACGACGCATGAACTCGCGGAGCGGGTCGGCCTGTCGCCGTCCCCCTGTGCCAGGCGGTTGCGGCTGCTCGAGGACGCAGGTGTGATCAAGGGCTATACGGCGATCATCGATCAGACCAAGGTCGGACTGCCGGTCAGCGCCTTCGCCTCGATCAAACTGGAACGCCAGCGCGAGGAAAGCCTGGATCGTTTCGCCAAGGCAGTCGCGCTCTGGCCGGAGGTCGCCGATTGCTACCTCATGACCGGTCAGCGCGATTACCTCCTGCGCATCGTTGTGAAAGATCTCAAGGCGTATGAGCAATTCCTCAAGGACAAGCTCACACGCCTCGACGGCGTCGCCTCCATCGAGACGAGTTTTGCGCTCGGACAGGTCAAGCGCTCGGAAGCCCTCCCGCTGCGATGAGCTCCGGTGGACGGATCGCTTAGATCATCGCCAATGGACGCTTGCGGCGCGGCGGCGGAAAAGCGGCATCGATCGCAGCGAGATCCTCCGGCGTCAGCTGGAGTTCTGCGGCCCGCGCGTTGGCCTCTACGTGGGCCTTGCGGCCTGCCTTGGGAATCGCGATCAACTCCGGCTGTCGCAGCGCCCACGCCAGCGTCACCTGCGCGGGTGTCGCGCGGTGGCGGGTCGCGATGTCGATGAGAGGTCTTGATTGGAGCAGTTCACCACCCTGGCCTAGGGGCGAATAGGCCATGAGGGGAATGCCGTGCGTCATTTGCCATGGGAGGAGATCGTATTCGATACCGCGATAGTCCGGATTGTAGAGCACCTGATTGACGGCGCAGGCGCCGGCGGGTGCGATCTCCAGCAACTCCTCCATGTCGTTGGTATCGAAATTCGACACGCCCCAATGCCGGATCTTGCCCGCGGCCTTCAAATCCTCGAAGGCGGCGACGGTCTCTGTCAGTGGAACGCCGCCGCGCCAATGCAAGAGGTACAGATCGATCACGTCCGTGCCGAGCCGCCTCAGACTTGCCTCACAGGCAGCGAGGGTACCTGCTCGCGAGGCGTTGCTCGGCAAGACCTTGCTGACAAGGAAAACGTCTTGCCGCCGCCCTTTGATCGCGGCGCCGACGAGTTCCTCCGCCGCCCCGTCACCATACATCTCCGCCGTGTCGATCAATGTCAGGCCAAGGTCGATACCGGCGATCAGCGTTTCCTTTTCCCTGCGAAGATCGCCGCCACGCTCGCCAATCATCCAAGTTCCCTGCCCAAGGACAGGTACCTGGTCGCCGTTTCTCAAGCCGATTCGCCGCATACCATCCCCATGACTTGACTTTGCCTTTGATGCCACATGGCCTGCTCACGGTTATTGCATAATGCAGCTGTCAAGCGACAGAGGATTGGAGACGCCGGTAAGGAGGGACGTTATTCGGTATGCTGGAGTCCTCTGGAGTCGCGGTTTTGATGACGCAGTTGTGCCAAAATGGTTGTTTCATTCTGAAGCATGTCCCATAGTGAAACAAAATTGCGCCGCATTGGCGAGCCTGTCCCGTAGGGTAAGGCGCTACTCAGGCGGGGATACCTACAGAGTAGGCGCTGCGGCTCTACCTTCATCAGGCGGCAGAAGGTCCTCGAGTCTTTATCTTGGCAACAAGGCGTTGAATACGCGCAAATACTCTCCCGCGCAACTTTGTTTGATTTTCGCTATGCCTGCGGCAGGAGTTTTTGCGCCCATTTGCAGGTATTTACAGCAAGCGGTCGATCAAGCGCGTTGTTAAGCTTAGGTTCATTTTCGAACAACCGACAAGATATAGGGCCCCCGTTCTAGGCCGCGACGACCAAGCGCAATTGACCAGCCTCACTCACCGCTGTTTGTGCGATCTACATCTCGGCACTGCCCCTCTGGCACAGCCTTCGCCTGTTTGCTGAAGGCAAGGAATGGTAGGCGCGAGGCCCGCCATTTCCATTGTTCGCAACGAGTTGGGAGGCGCCGGGCGTGTGGTTGCGTGGTGGTAGGCCGGTGAGCTGCGAGTTGTTGTCGGCGGCGGCTAGCCCACTCTCCGAAGCGCCCGGACGGCACCGCAGTTACCGAGTGCGGAGCGATCGGTCTCACCGTTGCCTGGTGCGATTGTATGGGGGCCAATGCGTGCGAGATTTGACAAAGGCTGAGATAGCCGTGCTCCGACATTTGCATGATGGGGATACAGCAGAAGTTTTGGGGCGTCGTATCGGCGTCTCTTGGCCTCGTGGCAACTGGGTAACGACGACACTGCGCAGATTGGCGCGGAGCGGCTTGGTTGCGCGGACTCTAAAGGGGGAAGGGGAAGGTGAAGTGGAAACCTTTCAGGTGACGCCGAGTGGTCAGGAAGCGCTTACTAAAGTCGTATAGCATCAGGACGTGAGGGGTACGGGTATTACCAGGTAAAACTGCACCACATACTGTCTAGATTACGCTGTATGCTGATACCATCTGAGGTCTATGCAGGCCTGTCCCACAGGATAGCCTATACCACTTAGGTGTTATCCTCTTACAAAAGAGTCATAGGTGGCTGTTTGAGGGGTCTTGGTAATGGAGTTTCACTATCGGATAGTGTTGTCGCCGCCCATGAAGTCCGCAGGCTCCTGGCTCACGAAAGAAAATAACGCAGCACTGTCGCGGCGTCCGTTCGGCAACGAGGAAAGGTCCCGCCGTCCTTAACGATCAGGAAACTATAAGGGAATTCTCGTTAACCATATTTTGATGCTTTCTAAATTGGCACGAGTGGCCGCGTCATTCGTCTATATACGCGCAACGCCGATCTGAGATGCGGGATAACCTGAATATTTACTCGTATTGATTTTATCAAGTTATGGTGATTTCAAGCGTTCGTGCCCATTCTAATATATAGTTTACTGCACGGTTTGTTGTGGTAATGTGTGGGTCTGTTTCGTTGGGGGTTGGCGTGTCTAGGGGCTGCGTCTCTAAAGTTCGTAAAAATACAAGCTTGTTTTGCGTGTCGAAAGTTTGCCGGAGGTAAACATGCGGCAAATGCGGTTGACGTTGACTGAGGAAGATAGGCGGCGCCTACTTGATATCGTCGAACGAGGCGATCCGACGTCGATGACGGTGTTGCGGGCGCGAATAGTTCTCGATAGCGAGAACAATCCCCGCCGGGATGTGGCGCGAGAGTTGGGCGTCGCAAGCCAGACGATCGCGAAGTGGTCGCGACGCTACGAGCTAGAGGGAATCAACGGGCTTTACGACCGCCCCCGTTCCGGCAAGCCGAGGCGTTTCTCACGTCACGAGCTGATCGCGTTGATCAACGAGACGTTGTCAAAGGATTGTCCTGGACGGCTTTCTTGGAGCGTCCGGACAGTCGCGAAGGAAACGGGCCTTTCGCCCGCAATGGTCGGCCGGGCCTGGCGTGACCTCGCGCGGGAACAGCGGACTCTCTTACGTGACGGGCTTGTGAATGTGCCGTCGGCTGCTGCGATGGCAACAGAGCCCGCGGAGCCTGCTTCTCATCCATGACCGGGGTGCCAGCGCGTGGGGCTGGCTGGCACTCGGGAGCGACACGGAATGTGCCGCGACGCCGATCTATCATCGGGCCGAAAGACCTTATAAGGCTTTCGGGGAAGCCCTGCGCTCGACAACGCGACTGAGAGGCTGCCCCGATCAAAGGCGGCAAAAGAACCGCTGAAAGGCGCCGCGTTATCGTGAGAGCGCTTTCTGCTCACTGTCGCCTGCCAGAAGCAAATGGCCGAGAGCGCCTCGGAAAGATGAGGTTCGAGGCCAAATGTACGTGATTGTCAAGCCGTGCATTCTCGCGACAATAATAGCGGCCGTTTCAGAAATATCTGAATAGAAAAGGCAAACTAGCAACTGCGTCTGGAGTGAAAGCATAATATAGACCGCGAAAAACGCGGCTATCGCGAATAAAACACTCAAGGAGGTGCGTTGATAAGGATGTATCGGCCAGAATGAGGATTTGCGCCGATACTTCCGCCATCCATAGGGGAAATACATCATGACAGCTGAGATCTTATCGCCGGTGGCGCATGGTGCCGGGGCCTTGGGAGGGGACTTCTCACCGGCCGCACTTGATAGAGTGAGTACAATGGATGCCATGCTCCCCGCGTCGCTATCGGCGCGACCGTCAGCCACGACGATTGTCATCATAGAGCCGCGGACATTGATCCGCGACTGCCTGCTGCAAAGTCTCCGGGCGCTCACTAGTGGCGATACGGTGCTCGCCTTCCCGTCCGTCGAAGATTGGCGGGTGGCGGACCCTCAGCCCGCTCCAAATACCATTATTTTGCTTTGTCCGGTGGGCAGGAAGGCTAAGGAGATCGACGAAGAGATCGGTGTACTGCCGGATGGCTGCAAACACATGCCCGTCGTGCTGCTCTCGGATATCGAAGAGGCGGAACAGATACTCGATGCTCTGGATCATGGAGCGCGGGGTTATATTCCGACAAGCATGTCGCTCGACGTGGCTGTCGAGGCTTTGCATCTCGTCAAGGCTGGGGGGGTGTTCGTACCGGCGAGCAGTCTTATCTCGTCGCGGCGTTCCATCGAAGAACACGCGCAGACGGCGAAGAACAACGGTAATAGTCTGTTCACCGTGCGCCAGGCGGCTGTTGTTGGCGCCTTGCGGCAGGGCAAGGCGAACAAACGTATCGCCTATGAGCTCAACATGCAGGAAAGCACGGTCAAGGTGCACGTCCGCAACATCATGCGAAAGTTGAAGGCCAAGAACAGGACCGAGGTCGCGGTTCTGACTCACGAGCTCTTCCTAAAAGGCGACGATGGCTGACGCCTGCTGTGACATCCCGAAGTATAGAGTGGGAGATTGCGATGATCGTAAGTCCTGCATCGTCCCGAGAACCCGGTGATCGCGCAGTCGATTGGCGCGGTCTTCTCCGACGGTGGTGGCTCATCATCTTCTCAGCTCTTGGCGCGGGATTGGCGTTCGCTGTCGTCATTCTCTACCTGACGCCTGCCCGCTATACCGCCGAGGCCAGTCTGGTGCTCGAGGCCCGCAAGGTCCAGGTCATTCTTCAGGATGCCGTCGTCTCGCGCCTGCCGCAGGACAGTCCCGTCCTGCGCACCGAGCTCGATGTCATCAGCTCGCGCTCGCTAGCGGAACAGGCCCTGGAGAAGCTTGGAGAAGCGAGATCCGCCGTTGATGGCACCAGCACGGACACCAAGGTGTCGGCCGGAGCCGACGCCGGCCTTTTGCAATCCTTGAGCCCTTGGCGGTACTTATCCTGGTCGCGCACGAGCGAGTCGGAACCAGCGGCTGTGAACAGCCGCAGGGCAGATATCGATAGACTTCTCAGCGGATTGAGGGTCAGCAACGACGGCCGTTCTTACACGATTTTCATCGCCTATACTGACAAGGACCCAATATACGCGGCCCGAGTGGCCAATGCTTTCGCTGAAGCTTATCTCGATCAGCAGACGGGCCTGCAGGCTGGCGCGACGCGTCAGGCCAGCGCCTGGCTGGGCAAGAAGCTCGATGACTTGCGGTCCACATTGCAAAGCTCCGAGATGGCGGTTGAAGACGTGCGGCGCAAGTCTGGGCTTGTGGAGGCGAATGGCACGCCGCTCCAGGTCCAGCGCCTCGACGCCCTCAACCGCGAGCTCGTGATCGCTCGTGCCAACCGCGCGGGCGCCGAGGCCCGTTTGGCCACGGCGCGCCGGCTGGCACAGGAGGATGCTGGGGCGAGTGCGGCGACCTTCCCGGAGGTGTTGAATTCGCCGGTTATTCAATTGTTGCGCAAAGATCAGGCGCAGTTCAGCCGCGACTTGGTCAGCCTTGAAAATGCCGGCGCGTCGAAGAGTGCCCAGATTCCCGCACTCAAGTCGCAGCTCGACGCCCTTCAGCAGCAGATCGCGACCGAGACAGAACGCGTGTTGCTCAGTCTTGCCAACGAGGTGGATGTGGCGCGCCGCAAGGAGGAAGCGCTCGCGTCCGAGTTCAAGGCTTCGCAGGCGAGCTACGCGGCGTCCAGCGACGCGCTCATCCATGTAAAGCAGCTCGAGCGGGAAGCTGATGCCAATCGTACCGTGTATGAGAGCTTTCTCAATCGCTACAAGCAGACGCTTGAGCAGGACGGGCTGGCAGCGCCGGAGGCGCGCCTGGTCTCCCGCGCTGAGCCGCCACGGCGGCCATCGACGGCGCGCTTGCCCGTACTGGTTTTCGGATTGGTTGGCGGGCTAGGTATCGGCCTCGGGCTGGCTATGATGATGGAACATCTCGACGATCGCGTGCGAACGGCGGTCGCACTCGAACAGGCGACTGACACGAAGGTGCTCGCGCAAGTTCCTCTTGTGCCAGCCATGGGCCGGAGAACGGCGATGTCGCCCATCATGCCGCCGGGATCAGCCTATGACAGGGCCTTCGCCAAGTTGCAGGCAACATTGCGCCTGTCCCCGCAGACAGGGAGCGCGAAGGTCATCATGGTGACGTCGGCGTCGACCGGCGATGGTAAGACGACCACTTGCGTATCGCTGGCGCGATCCATCGCCCGTGGCGGCGAGCAGGTCGTCGTCATCGACGCCGACTGGCACCGCCCGGCGGTCGCTGCCATGCTGCGGGGCACGCCGGGGCCGGGCCTGGCCGATCTCGTGCGCGGTGGCACGACCCTGGCCGATTGCACACAGATCGATCGTCAGTCGGGCGTCCATTTCATAGCGCCCGGCTCTACCGTGGGGTTACCTCAATCGGCGCTTGGCTCGGAGGCAGTCGGCGCCTGCATCGCGCAGCTCAGGCAACGCTACGACATCGTTCTCATCGACACGCCCCCCGTTCTCAGTTCAGCGGAAGCGGCCTTGGTTGGCCGTTTCGCGGATGCCACTCTCTTCATTGTCCGTTGGGGCAGGACGGGAATGCGCGAGGTGGTGGCTGGTCTGCGCGAGCTCAGTCTTTGCGGGCTTGATCGTGTGAGCCTTGTCCTGGGGGGCGTCGACCCACGCCTTCTTCCCCAATACGGTACCGCCGCGGCCGATGGGGGCGAGAGCGGAGCCGGCCTTCGAACGCGCAACGGCCGCCTGCAGCCGGGGCTCGTGGCACGGCCTTCTCCCGCGGCCGCCCGTGCGGCGGCCGTGGTCCCGGCTGTTGTCAAGGTTGGGAGCGACAGATCATGACCCGGCGGATCACGTGGCTTATGGCGATCGGGATCGCGAGCATCGGCCTGCAGGTGGGTTTCGCAGCCTTTGCCGCCGACGATGGGGGCTATCGTGCGGGTGCGGGCGATACGCTCAATGTGGTTGTTTATGGGGAGGACAAACTATCCGGGCGCTTTCGCGTGAGCCCGACAGGCACCATCAGTTACCCGCTTGTCGGCGAGGTGGCAGTGGCGGATTTGTCGACGATCGACATCGGCCGGAAGATTGCGGCGGCACTCGCGGAGCGCATACCGGCGAGCGGCCTGCCCAGCGTGGAGATCGCCGAATACGCGCCCGTCTTCGTGGTCGGCAATGTCGATAAGCCCGGACCGTATCAGTTCAGGCCAGGCATGACGGTGCTGGAACTCGTCGCTCTCGGGGGCGGCGAGCGGCGCGTCGCCAGCAGCGAAACGGTGATGTTGCAGATTATCTCGACCGAGCAGGAACTCGTCGATCTGAGAATCGCGCGCTGGTCGGAGATGGTCCGCAAGACACGCGTGCGCGCTGAGATCGCCGGGCAGGACTTCGACGGCAAGGCGATGATCGCCGGCGGAGAGCTCGTTGCGGCCGGCACACGTCAAGCTGTCCTCGACAACGAGGTGTCCCTGTTTCGTGTCAGGCGCTCGATTCTCGCCGAGCAGAACAAGGCGCTTGCCGCTCAGCGCGCGAGCTATGATCAGGAAATCGTGTCTCTTGAAGAAGGCATCAAGCTGCACGATGAGGAATTGCGCTTGCTGGAGCAGGAGGTTGGAACGCAACAAGGCCTGTACGATAAGGGCCTCGCTGTCCAGCCGCGGCTTCTCGCGGTGAAGCGTGAGCTGTCGGCTACGCGCCGCAACGCGCTGGAGCTACGCTCTTTTCTGGCGAGAGCGCATCAGCGCCAGCTTGAAGTCGATCAGAAAATCGGAGAATTGCGCGATCAGTGGATGCGCGACAATGCGACGATGCTCGCGGAGCTCGATGTCAGCACCGCCCGCCGTGACGAGAGGATCGGCTCCCTCGTGGCTGCGCTGGGTGAATTGCGCGGTCAGGCGAGCAGCATGAGGGATGCCGAAAGGCGCACGGCGAATTACAGCGTGACGCGCCAGGAGGATGGGCGCTATGTCACGCGGCCGATAGGTGAGCTCGACGCCATCGCGCCGCGCGATATCCTTCGCATCGATGTTCCAGGCCCGGGACGGGTCACGGAAGACATGCGGTTGCCGCAGGTCCCGACGCGAGATCTTGCGGCGCGATAGCCGCAGGCAATCCGGGTTACGATTCCAGGGGTCCGATGAGGGGAAGGGGGCGGCGGCCAAGCAGCCCCCGCGACGAGGATGGGCCTGGCCGCTTGTGCGGTCAGGCCCATTCGATCGATCGAGGTCCACCGATCACCGCGCAGCTGCCTGCGCGGCCCCTGCGGAGAGTGGTGGCAGGCTGAAGGCGAGAGCCTCCTCGCGGGCGCGCCAATGGCCGTAGGCGTCCGCCAGACCGGCGCGCAGGCCGATGCGTGGCGTCCAGCCGAGATCCCTCAGGCGTGTCGTGTCGAGCAATTTGCGCGGCGCGCCATCCGGCTTCGACGTATCGAAGGCGAATTCGCCGGCGTAGCCGATGACCTCGGCGATGGCCTCGGCGAGCTGCCGGATGGTGACCTCCATGCCTGAGCCGACATTGATCGGTTCAGGCGCCTCATAGGCCTTCAGCAGGAAGATGCAGGCATCGGCGAGATCATCAACGTGAAGAAATTCGCGTCGCGGCGTACCCGAGCCCCAGATGTCGACCACGCGCTTGCCCGCTTCCTTCGCTTCATGGATCTTGCGCATCAATGCGGGGATGACATGCGAACTCGTCAGGTCGAAATTGTCGTTCGGGCCATAGAGGTTCGTCGGCATGGCGGTGATGAAGCGGCAGCCGTGCTCGCGTGCGTAGGCCTCGGCGAGCTTCAGGCCAGCGATCTTGGCAACGGCATAGGCTTCGTTGGTGGGCTCGAGAGCGCCAGTGAGCAGGGCAGCTTCCTCGATCGGCTGCGTGGCGAGCTTTGGGTAGATGCAGCTCGAACCAAGATAAAGCAGCTTGGTGACGCCAGCGCGCCGGGCGGCGGATATGACATTCGCACCGATCATGAGGTTGTCGTAGAGAAACTCGGCGGGGAATGTCGCATTTGCGACGATCCCACCCACGCGCGCGGCCGCGACGAGAACGATGTCCGGACGCCTCTTCAGCATCCATGCTTCCACATCAGCCTGGCGGGTGAGATCAAGGTCCGTGCGGTCGATGGTCAGGAGCTTGCAATCCTCACGGGCGAGACGCCGCGTCAACGCGGATCCGACCATTCCCCTGTGACCGGCGACAAAGATGCGCCGGCCAGATAGCGCCATGGCATCACCGTGGGGATGCATGACGTCACTTGGTGTGTCTCTATGCGGAAAGCCGCTGTCTGCTGCGGTCATTGCGCTGCCTCCGTGGCATGATACCCAGGCTGCGATGGTGCGCTGCTACTTCAGGTGTTTCGCGCAATCATCTTTGCACAGCTTACGGCGCGGCATGGTTCGCTTCACCTTGCCCGAAGGTGGCAACAAGCTTCAGGCCAATTGCCACCCCTCCCGCCAAGGGCGTGCGTGAGGAGCAAGCCGTTGCTGGACGGTGGATCAGGTCACCGCCGAAAGGCGGTATCTGCGGGATCATCCGCTCTCCGAAAGACCAACTCGGCCGAAACCGGCGGCCGGTTGATGATGGCAGGGGCGGCACGCGGCCGCCGCCAGTATTGTCCGCTCAAAGCGGCATGAGGAGGAACTCGACCATGGCGATCGTCGATATCATCGTGCCTTGCTATCGCTACGGCAACTTCTTGGAGCGGTGCATCGCGAGTATTGTCGATCAGGGATTGGACGATATTCGTATCCTCATCATTGACGATGCTTCACCGGACGACAGCGCCGCTATCGCCGAGGCCATCGCTTGGCGCGACCGTCGCGTCACCGTCATCATTCATCCGGTGAACCAGGGGCATATCGCCACCTATAACGAGGGCATCGATTGGGTCGAATCGCCCTATATGCTGCTCCTCAGTGCGGATGATCTTCTCGCCCCTGGCGCGCTGAAGCGCGCAATCTCGATCATGGAAAGCAACCCCAAGGTGGTTTTGACCTTCGGAGGCTGGTGTGAGCTCCCTGCTGGCGCGGACCATCGGCCGGTGTGGTCGGCGCTTGAGGGCCGGGGAACAGGCCGGACCCAGGGCTGGCGCGTCGAGTCCGGAGAGCGCTTCATCCGGAGAGCTTGCTCGACCGCGCTCAACCCTGTCGTGACGGTCACGGCGATCCTGCGCAGCGCAGCGCAAAGGACTGTTGGCCGGTATCGAGCAGACCTGACGCATTCCGGCGACATGGAAATGTGGTTGCGGTTCGCCATGTGTGGTGATGTCGCTGAAACGCATGCGATTCAGGGCATTCGCGGCGTCCATGGCGAAAACATGTCGCTGCACGCCGATGATGTCCTGTTGCGCGACTGCGAGCAAAGAGAGCTCGCTTTCCAGATTTTTTTCGCGGGGCCGGGCGCTTCCCTTCCGGATGCTGCGCGCTTACGGGCGCTCGCCTTGCGCCACCTCGCCGAGCAGGCGTACTGGACGGGCCAGGCGCAGCGCGGGCGTGGCAACCCGGCGAGCGGGCGAGACCTCGTGCGCTTTGCTTGCCGCCTGAGGCCATCACTGTTGGTGGCACCGCCTGTGGGTCACCTCCTGCGTTCACCGCAGGCCAGCCGGCGGTTGGCGGCACTTTTCAGCGAGAGTGAATGGGCGAGGGCGCTGCCGTTCAGAACGGCGGTAAAAGCCGGGCGCTCGCCTTCGCCGTAATGAGCCGCAAGCGGCCGATGCCGCGCCGGAAGTTGCGATGCAGCGCAGAGGGGCTGTCGCGGTACGCGACAAGGCTTTGCTCGAGGTTGACGAAGCGGTTGTATCCCGCGCGCATCATGCGGATCCAGAGATCATAGTCCTCCGGCAGGCCGCGCATGGCGCGATATCCTCCAACGGACCGCACGCTGTTCCGGTTCAGAAGCACGCCCGTGTGATTCATGAACCAGTAGCCGGGAGAATGCACGACATGCGCCCGGGTGACCGTTGGAGGGTGAGAAGTCGTGAAGTCGCTCTCCCCGAAGGCTGTGAACTGGCAGCCGAGTACGTCGGGGACGGGATGCCCGTCGAGGTGATCGTGGAACGCCGCCAGGAGGCCCGGATCGGCCACGTCATCGGAGTCGAGCTTGAGCGCGAAGGGCGTGGGGCAGGCCTCCAGCGCCCGGTTCATCGTTGGACCGAGCGAGAGATTGCGCGGGTTGTAGAGCACGTCGATCAGCAGGCTGTCTTCGATCGATGTCAGATAGGCGCGCGTGTCCGAGCGGTCGCTCCCGTCATCGATGACGAGGATGTAGGCAGGCCGGCATGTCTGCGCCAGAAGCGAATCCAGCGCGACATGCAGCATAGCGGGATCGGTATTGTAGACCGGCACGATGGCTGTCACCATCTCAGCCACCGTCCGGGCTGCGATGGTCGCCTCCATCTTTCGGAGATAGCCTTCCAGGCTTTCGGCCATAGATCGCCCTTCGGGGAAATGCGCGAGCTGACGTGTCCGATCGATAGTTATTGTCGGAAAAGGCTCGACCAGCGCTGTCACATGACATCTCCTTGGGAACAGAACGCCGAAACTTGTGCTTCGCGTTTTCAATACAGAACGGATTCTAGTCCGTGAGCTGGTTTAGCCTGATGGGAAGTCGCTCCAAGCGAGTGCGTACCAGGTTCAGGATGCTCTTGGGTGCGGACAGCAGTTCCAGCAATGGATGCCGCGTGGCCGACAGCGCGGCCAGCCAGCCGATCGCGCTGCCGGCGACAGCGCCGGCCAAGGCGAGGGCGCCTGGATGCGGCGTGAAACCGCCGACGATCGAGAGCGCGAGAGGGGCGGCGCTTGCGCCCGCCGTCACGAAGGCGCTCCGCGCGAGCCGCTCAACGAGCGCACCCCAGGAAAAGGGCATATGTCGGCGGATGACTATGAAACTGACGATCATCTGCAGCGGGGCGGTTACAAAGAGGCTCGCTGCAACCGCTTCGAGACTATGAAATGCAGCCACGGTGACGATGAGCGCCGACGGCGGCAGCACGATGAGGCTTGCAGTCAGCGTGTCCTTGATGCGTCCGAGGGCAACCAGAACGGGATAGGTCAGGAAGGCCCCGAACAACGACATGGAACCGAGCGCCAGCAGCCGGACGATCGGTGCTGCTTCCATCCACGCAGGGCCGAGCACGATGGCAACGACCGGCTCAGCCAGAATCGCCAGGCTCGTTAGGAAAGGCCATTGCACGGCAGTCGCCAGGGAGATGCCGTGGAGATAGGCGCCCGAGAGGTCGCCTCCCGCCCGGACTTCGCGGGCAAAGGCCGGCAGTAACACCGGCTGAAGCGCCGACAGCAGCGAACGTTCCGGCATCTGCACCAGCATGGTCGCGCGGCTGAAAATGCCCACAGCGTCGAAGCCGAGAATGCGGGCAAGCACCAATTGCGGCCACGCCAGGTAGAGATTGTTGATGACTGCGGTGGCGCTGGCATATCCCCCAAAAGCAAAGACGTTCCGCCAGTCGGCAAAGCCGGGCCAAAACGTCGTCATTGCAGGGCGGAACGCCAGCGCCACCCCCAGAACCGCGATCGTCGACGCCACATAGGCCAAGGCGAGGCTGCGGTAACCGAAGCCCGCCATGGCAAGGCCGATGGCGGTGGCACCGTTCGTGCATCCCCCGATGATGTTGATGAGCGCAATCCTGTCGAAAGCCATCTCGCGGCGCAGGAGGGACAGGATAGGGTTGATGAATGCGCCCAGCATGAAGCCGGCCGTGGCAATCCGCAGCACGATGGCCAGCCGCGCGTCACCGTAGAATGCGGCTATCGGCTCAGCCGTTCCCAGGACAAGCCCGACGATGAATGCCGAGAGGGCGAAGGTCACGGTGAATGTCGTTCGCACTCCCTCTGTCGTGATCCCTTGGGCTTGGATGAGATAGGAGCTCGCTCCGAAATCGCGCAGGATTTCACCAAGCAGAATGATGGTGCCTCCGATGACGAAAACGCCGATCTCGTCAGGGCTTACGAGTCGGGCCAACGCTGCCGTCATGCCTAGATTGATCAGGCTGGTGGCATAGCGCTCGACGAACGAGAACGCGAATGAGCGGCGCAGCCCTGTCATCGACCACCCGAGGTAAGAATGCGGTACCGCAGCCTACGCCATGTCTCCCGCACGCTGACCTCATCCGAAGGTGGAGCCGAGGCTACGAAAAAGGAGGGATGGGGAGCGACGGGAGTGACGACGGCCGCTGCCCTTTGGTGAGGCATTACCTCCGACGGCCGCCGTGCCGGCTTGGCGTGTCATCTGAAATCCTGAATCGCCGCGATCCGGGCGTTCGTTAACATTGGATGAATGCCAGATCGGCGCCGATCGAGTCGCCTCCGGGTACGTCTGGATATAACGGGCACGCCCGAAACAATCGGGCTGCGGAGTTCGCTATGCCGCTGCACGCCACACATCTCATGAACGCGTTTCTCCTGGCGATCGTGCTCATCCTGATGCTCAGGGGCATCGCATGGCCGCTCGGGCTGATCGACAAGCCAGACAGCCGCAAGCGGCACCAGGGCGGTGTCCCAGTCGTTGGTGGCATCGCGATGTTCCTCGCATTGCTTCTCACGGCCTGTCTTGTTGACGGTCTCATAGAAACGCGCTGGAACCTGCTCCTGGGGCTGGCGATCCTCGTCGGCCTCGGCGTGATGGATGATCGGTTCAATCTGCGCGCGCCGCTTCGCCTCGCGGTGCAGATCATAGCGGCGCTCATTATCGTGACGCCAGGCAGCCATGTCGTCACAGACCTTGGCGATGTCGTCGGCTTCGGGTTCGGAGCAGGCACCGGGGGCGAGAACGCGCTGGAGCTCGGCATCTTCGCCATGCCGTTCACGCTGATCTTCATGGTCGGCGTGATCAACGCGGTCAACATGATCGACGGCTTGGACGGGCTCGCCGGCGGCGTCGCGGCGTCGGCGTTCTTCTGGCTAGCAGTCGCTGGTTACTTCTCCAATACAGGCGATCCTACGCTTCCGCTCCTGCTCTTGTGCGTAACCGCAGGCTTTCTGCTGTTCAATCTGCGTCATCCCTGGCAGCTCCGGGCGCGGGTCTTCATGGGCGACGCCGGCTCGACCATGCTCGGCGCGAGTATCGCATTTCTGACGATCGATGCTGCCACGGGCCCGGCGCGCCTGGCGCCTTTGCCGGCTTGGCTCTGGCTCTGTGCTTTGCCGGCTATCGATACGTTGAGCCTGATTGTTCGGCGCCTCATGGTCGGGCAGAGCCCCATGGCGAGTGATCGCCGCCATCTCCATCACCTTCTCCTGGAGACGGGACTGTCGGCGCGCGCCGCCACCACCACCATTGTGATGGTCTCATTCCTGCTCGGCGGCATCGGCATGCTGGGTGTGTGGCTCGGTATCTCCACGCATGTGATGGTTCTCGGGCTCCTCCTGGTGGTGGGCTTGCACGTGTTCTTCGTCGGCCACCACGAGCATCGCGTGGCGCGGCGCAACGCCGATGCGACCACCGCCGCGGCTGATCCGATGATGTCATCGCGGCCAGTGCGAAAGCGCTTGTCATGAAACTTGCTTATTTCGGCTTCCCGCATCGCGGCGGCACCTACACGGTTTACCGGCTTCTGCGCGACGAGCTCGCGCCATCCGGCACCGAGCTCATCTGGATCGGTACGGGCGAGGCGGCACATCGGGCGATCTGCGACAGGGCTTTCGCGCCAGAGCTCGCTCATGGCTTCGTCACGGGCATGCCCGCGGATGGTGAGCAGGCACAGGCGCGGGCCCTGGTGGCGGCCTTGGAGACCGGCGGCTTTGACGGGGTGATTGTCAGTGTGCTCGCGGACAGGGCGCAAACCAACGCGGTGCGGTACCTCGCGGCCCCGATGCTTCGCATCATGATCGTGCATAACATCACCCCGGCAACTTACGCCGCCGCGCGCGCCATCCGCGATCATGTGCATGCAACGGTCGGTGTATCGCCCCGCATTCGGGACGACCTTGTGAAGTCTTATGGGTTCGATGCCAAGCACACAATGGTCATCTCCAACGGCACGGATCTCGCAGAGCATCTGCCTGCTGCAAGGCCGTTTGTGCCCCATGGGCCGCTGCGGCTTTTGTCGCTCGGGCGGATCGAGGATATCGCCAAGGGGGTGTTCTGGCTGCCGCAGATCCTTGAGGCGCTCCCGCCGGACATCACTTTGACGATCGCCGGCACCGGCCCCGATGCCGAGCGCCTGCGTGCGCTTTGCGCGCCGCTGCGAGAGCGCGTCCGGTTCACGGGTGAAGTCGGGCCCGACGCGGTGGACGGGTTAATGAAGACCCACGACATTTTCCTTGCGCCATCGCGGTTCGAGGGCTTCATGATCACCGCCGTCGAAGCCATGGCGCGTGGCTGCGTCCCCGTAATCGCGCGGATCCATGGGGTTACCGATTCCATCGTGACAGACGGTGCCGATGGCTTGCTGTTCCCGGTGGGGGACTGGCGCGCCGCTGCTGCGGCGGTCCTGTGCCTTGACGGCGACCGGCCGCTCATGCATCGGCTTGCCGCCGCGGGATGTTGGACGGCGCATGAACGGTTTCGGGCCGATCTGATGGCGTCCCGCTATCACACACTGATCCGCCGGCTGGCCCATGACCGCCCCCCCATCGCCAAGCCGCTGTCGTTCGATCATTGGCGCATGGCCGGGGGTCTAAGGCCCAGCTTGCGCAGCTATCTGCCTGCGCCGATCAAAAATGCCCTCCGCGTCCTTCGCGAGAGGGCCGTGTCATGATCAGCGCGCGGCACGCCCTTCAAAGTGAAGGCTCCCACCCGCTCGGAACGATCGGCGCCTACCGGCCAAGCCCGCACAGTCGCGCCAACAAGATCGCCCGGGTGGCCTGGGGCTGTGTATGGGCCTTGCTGTTCCGGCCAAGCCCCAAGCCCTTTCATGCCTGGCGGCGGATGCTGTTACGGTTGTTCGGCGCCGAAATCGGCCCAGGGGCCGTGATCCATGCCTCCGCGCGCATCTGGGCGCCCTGGAACCTGACCATGGGTACCTGCGCCAGCCTCAGCCATCGTGTCGACTGCTATGCGGTCGATCTCATCGTCGTCGGCGACTATGCCACCGTGAGCCAGTACAGCTTCCTGTGCGCGGCAAGTCACGACATCGATGCGCCAGACATGCCGCTCGTGACGGCGCCCATCGTCATCGGGGCCCACGCCTGGATCGCGGCGGATGCTTTCGTGGGCCCGGGCGTCACGATCGGGGAGGGCGCGGTGGTGGGAGCGCGCGCTTCGGCCTTCCGCCCGGTGCCTCCATGGACCGTGGTGGCCGGCAATCCGGCGCGGGCCATCCGCATGCGCCGGCCCGCCGTCGCAGCCGCCGACGCGGCAGGGTGGCACGCCCAGCGCAAGGGACAAGCGACATGAGCATTTCCGTTCTCATCCTGACCTTGAACGAGGAAAACATCCTGCCGTCATGTCTTGCCTCGGTCGCATGGAGTGATGACATCGTGGTACTCGATTCCTTCAGTACCGATCGCACCGTCGAGATCGCGAAGGCGGCAGGTGCGCGCGTCTATCAGCGTGTCTACGACAATGAACACACGCAGCATACTTACGGATTGAAGGAAATACCCTTCAAACACCGCTGGGTTTACATTCCCGACGCGGATGAAATCACCCCGCCCGAGCTGCGCGACGAGATGCTCGCGGTCGTCGCGGATCCGAACCGGCCGGAAGCGGGCTTCCGCGTCCGCTTCAAGGTCATCTTCATGGGTCAGTGGCTCAAGCACAGCAGCCTGTATCCGACCTGGGTCATGCGCCTTGTCAGGCCGGAGAAGGCGCATTTCGAGCGCGAGATCAACTCGGTCTGCGTCGTCGATGGGCCGGTCGGCCGGCTGCAGGGGCACTTCACCCACTACAGCTTCAACAAGGGGCTCAACGCTTGGTACGAGAAGCACAATCGCTACTCCTGGCATGAAGCGCGCGAGTCTCTGATAAGCCTTGAACGAGGTAGCTTCAGGATGAGTGATCTCTTCAGCAGAGAAGCGCCGCGCCGCCGTCGTGCGATGAAAGAACTGTCCTTTCGTTTGCCCTGCCGACCGACGCTACGATTTCTCTATATGTACTTTCTAAGGCGCGGATTCCTGGATGGATGGGCAGGTTATGTCTACTGCCGCCTTCTCGTGGCCTATGAATACATGATTGTGATCAAGATCGCAGAGATCCGCCGTCGGCGCCAGAACTTGCCTGTATGAAGGATCCCGGATGTGAGGAATTGCCAATGTGAAGTGCTGCCGCTTCCCGGATCAGCCCGGAGGCATGCTTCGAGGTGGGGAAATCTGCTGCCTCCGCGCTGCAAGATCCTCAGTCGCCCGCGCTCGACGTGTACGGATCGAGTGACCTCGCCGTATCGTTCAGACTTGTCGCAGGGCGCAGGCCTGCTTCTTCTCGCCGCGCTTGTCGTGACCGCGATGATCATGCTGCCGGCTTTCGGACTGCTCGCGGCTGAGCGATTGCTGACGGTGCGTTCGAATGCCGACCGCGTTGATGCCATCGTGGTGCTGGGCGGGGACGGTCCACGACGCGCCTATCGTGCAGCAGCGCTCTACCGTGCTGGCGTTGCACCACAGGTAATGATCGCCGGCGATGGTGATTGCGGGTTCATTCGCCAGATGATGATCGATCGCGGTGTTCCCGCCAGCGCGATCCAGGTGGAATGTCAATCCCGCAATACTTGGGAAAACGCTCTCTTCTCCGTCCCCATGCTGGTTCAAGCCAAGGTGCGCCGGGCCGTGATCGTCACGAGCTGGTTTCACAGCAGGCGCGCACTCGCCTGCTTTCGGGCGGTGGCGCCACAGATTGCGTTTGCCTCGTCGCCTGTTGAGCCGGAATGGCCATCCTGGCGCCTTGTCGAAGATCCTGACAGCGGCCGTATCCTCCTCGAGTATGTCAAGGTCGCTTGGTACATGTTGCGTTATGGAGTTGATGTCGCAGGGTTGAGAAAAGTCAATACGCGGGAATTGATGTCATGATCCCATATAGAGAGGCTGGATGGATATGGGATAACTGGATGTGGACCGCCATTGTCTCGGTTATTACCATTTCCATGCTGTCCGCTGCAATGACGCGGCCGGGCAAGATTTACGAGTTCCCGTTCCTGGCGGCGGCGATAACCTTCGCCTTTATTCTCCCGCAGCTGCCAGGGCTCGCCGTAGACCGCTTTCTGCCGGCCGGCGGCTATGCGAAGGCAATTGCCTTCACGGGCCTCTGTCTTGCCATGTGTCAGATCGGCTGGTGGGCATGCCGAAAGCCCATGCGTCTTCTCGACTGGACCTTCGACGAGCGCCGTCTGCTGATAGCGGCTGGCGTGCTATCCCTGATCGGCGCGTCCTTCTACATTCAGCTAAGCCGCCTCCCGCGCGATG
This sequence comes from Chelatococcus sp. YT9, assembly GCF_018398315.1. NCBI lineage: Bacteria > Pseudomonadati > Pseudomonadota > Alphaproteobacteria > Hyphomicrobiales > Chelatococcaceae > Chelatococcus > Chelatococcus sp. YT9. The sequence goes on along the minus strand of NZ_JAHBRW010000001.1, from coordinate 338,003 downwards.
TAACGGTCGGCACGACGATCAGCGGATTGCCCGTCGTGTATCTGTTCTTCTCGCGGATGCTGACCTATGGCCTGGCGCTGGGCCTCATCTGTCTCGCGCGACGCCCCTCGGCTTTGGCATGGGCCATCGTGCTCGGCGGAAGCCTTCTTTATCTCGATCGCATCATCATCACCGGCAAACGCGGTGAGGCCATGGAGTTCCTCATGCTCATCGCATTGGCGTTGTGGTTCCGCCGAGGCTGGGCGGCGCCCCGTTTCCTGATGCTGACGGGGCTGGTCGCGGGAACCCTGCTGCTGGGATCGACACATGATTATCGCGAGCTGACGCGAAGCGAAGGCCTGCCAGGTGTCACATCTCTCGCCCAGATCGATATCGTCGAGAATTTCGAACAGATTCTGGAAAAGGGCGGACCGGAGATGCACAACGCGATCCTGCGCATTGCAGCCACGGATCGCAGTGGTGACTTTGACTACGGCGCGTTTCACTGGAACACGCTGGTCTATACCTTCGTTCCCGCCCAGGTTGTCGGGCCGGTCTTGAAGAGCGCGCTGATGATCGACATGGATCAGCGTTATGATCGGGAGTATGATCCACAGCTTGGAAGTACCGAGACAGGCATGGCGGACGCCTTTTCATCCTTCTGGTACTTCGGCGCCTTCAAGTTCTTCCTGATTGCCTTTGCCATGCGCGCAATCTATCGCGCCGCGATCGGGGGCAGCACTGGGGCGGAAATCGTCTATCTTCTGTCGGTTGTGCCGGCGATGCACACGTTCTCCCATTTCACACAATGGATATTGTCCGCCTGGGTGCAACTGGCGATCTTTCTCCTGCCAGCCTTGCTCTATGCGCGGCAGCGGTGGGATGAAGTCTTGAGGGATGGAGTTTGGCCCGTTGGGCCGAGCGATCACCAGACATCGATGCAGTCTGGTCTGTCGCCATCCGTGCAGATCCACCGATAAACGGCAGAAAATTCCTTGGCCACCGCTGGCCAGCTGAAATGTTCAACGGCCAGCTTGCGACCAGCGTCGCCCATGGCCGCGAGCCGCGCCGGCGGCCATGCGGCAAGATCGACAAGGCTCGCGGTCAAGCTGTCGACGTCGGGCATCACCGCGATGGCTGCGCCGTGGGAAACGCCTTCCGGCAGGTTGCATTGCGGCGTCATGAGCACCGGCAGGCCGTGTTGCCAGGCTTCCAGGATCGCCATCGGCAACCCCTCGCTCACCGAGGGCAGAACAAAGGCATCGCAGGCATAGAAAGTCGCCTCTTTCGCCGCGTCATGCTGCGGCCCGATGAAATGCACACTGGCGTCGAGACCGAGATGGGCCGCCAGAGACCGTAGGCCGGTGACATAGCTGTCGGCGCCCCAGCCGGCGAGCGCCAGATGCCAGGACGAGGCGCGCGTGCCTGCGCGTTCCTTGAAGGCGCTCCAGGCGCGGATGAGGTTCGTCAAGCCCTTCTTCGGCGTCAGTCGCCCGAGAAAAAGAAGCACGTGTGCATCGGCCGGCAGCGCGGCGCGCCAAGCCGGGCGCTCCGCCGGGCGGCTCGTTGGCGCGGTGACGCCATTCCGGATGACACAGACGGGATTACGCAGGCCAAAGGCACGGATCGCCTCCAGTTCCGCGTCGCAGAGCGCGTGGATACAAGCGGCGTTGGTGAGATGGGCTCGCTCGTAAAGACGCGTCGCGATTTCCTTTTTCCAGCCGCTGTTGGCGAGTGCCCAGGGGTCCAGCATGCCATGCGGGCTCACGATGTAGGGCGCGCACCGCGCGGCCCCCCACCTGCGCGCAGCGACAGAGGGGTACATCCACAAGCCATGGACATGGAGAACATCAAGGTCAGCGGCGGCCATCGCCGCGGACAACCCGGGCGCGTAGCCGAAACCGCGCGGCCCCGTCGTCTTGGACAGCTGGACAGGCAACGCGCCCCAACCGTTGAGATCATGGCTCCTGTCGCGATCGGCGAGGGAGAAGACCTCGATCCGGTGGGAGACGGTTGGGGCTTGTAGGGCCAAGCCAAGCGCTTGAACGCAAGCCGCGACGCCACCCGCCGTCGGCGCAATGGAGCCGAGCAACATGCCCACCTTCAGCGGGGAAGGGCCAGACCACGGGCCGGCTCGGCGATGGGGAGCGACTGTCAGCGCGCCGATGGATGTCATGGTCATGGCCGATCTCAGGATGTGGAGGGCGCGTCGCGAAGGGCGCGGGCCTGGGAGAGAGCCGATCGAAGGCGTTGTCCGTAATGAGCGAGATCGTGCTCGGCGGCCCGAAGGCTCGCCTCGCGGGCCATCTCCTGCCTCAGCCGTGGGTTGCCGGCGAGGCTTAGCAGCGAGGTTACGATCGCGTCGACGTCACGGATGGGCACGACAAAGCCGTCCTGCCCGTTGCGCACGACACTTCCAGCATTCGGAGTTGTCACAACGGGCAACCCCGCCGCGAGCGCCTCGTAGATAGCCGTGGCGGAGCCCTCGCAGATCGAGGGAAGTAGGAATACATCCGCCCAAGCGTAGTGGCGCTGGATTTCGGCGCGCGGAACGGCACCTACCAATTCGACCTCGCGGGCGAGCGCCAGTCTGGACGCAGGCGCGAGCGGGCAGGGGCCGACCATGCGAAATGTCATGCGTCCTTTGAGCTGCTTTGCGGCTTCGAGCACATAGGGGGAGCCTTTTCTCAGCCCGATTCCGCCGACCGTCAGCACGCGTAGGGGGCCGCCGTGAGGCGTGCGCGGCGGCAGGGCAAAGCGTTGATCAACGCCGTATGGCACGACGACAGTCCGTGCACCGTCGCCCCCGGCGGCGATCACGCCGTCGCGCACGAAGGCAGAGCCGCAGATCACCAGGTCTGCTGCCCGCCATTCCGCGATTTCCTGGACGGCGAATTGCGGGACGAAGCGGTTCGTCGCGCTGGGCCGTTGCCAGTCTGGAAAGCGCGCTTCTTCTTCGCCGACCAACTGCTCCACGATGCCGCGCGGCGCGATGATCTGTTCGACGGCGGTCCAGAGGCCGGCCGCGCGGGCGGCCTTGAGAACATCGAGACTTTCGCCGGAGAACGTATAAAGCCCGGCCGCGTCGCCGAAGCCATGGGCCACAACGCGGCGCGCCAGGAGGCGACCGCCCCAGAGGGCCGCTGCCGTCTCGCGCTCGGGCGTTCGCGCGCCAAGGCGCCGGAGTGCCAGGGCGAGGCCGAAGCCCGGAAAGGTGGTCAGCCGGTGAGGATCGATACCGTCCGGCACCCGCCCTGCAAGGCGCCGCACCGCCCCCGGCAGGAGGCGGCGTGGCAGGCGGCCAACGATGCGCGGCCAACCCTGAACCGCGGTGACGTCGGTATAGAGCCGCTCGAGTTCACCTTGCGCAGCGAGCATGCGCGGCACGGCGTAGTGCATGCGTGCGCCGAGCTGGACGACGGCCACAGGGCCGACCCGCTCGTGCGGGTTGGCCTGTCGTCCCGCATTGAGGCTCTCCTGCAGACGCTGCATCGAGGCCCATTCGCCGATTCCGTGGCTTTCCCCGGACGCTGACAGGACATGCGCCGAGAACGCTTTCATGTCGGCAACCCGCGTGACAATGCCGGCGCATCCGTGTGCGTCTGCGCGGGCGCCAGCGCATCCACGAGATGGCGCCACTCCGCTATTCCGCGCGCTTCGCTGAAGCGCTCGTCATAGGCGCGGCGCGCATTGGCACCCCATTCCCGCCTGCGTTCGGGCGATTGCGCGAGATCGAGCACGGCGCGCTCGAGCCCATCGACGTCTCCGATGGCGACCGAAGCACCGCAGTCCGCGCTCGCAAGAACGCGGGCGATCTCTCCGTCGGGATCTCCGACGAACAGCGTGGGCCTGCCTGCCGCGGCTATGCCGTAGAACTTGCTGGGTACGATATAGGGCTCCATCGACGGCAGCAGGGTGACGAGATGGACGTCGGGCAAGCCGAGGCACTCCGTGAGCCGCTCACGTGGCTGCAAGGGCTTGAACAGCACATTGGTCAGACCCCGGCGGACGACCTCCGCCTCTACGGCAGCACGCCGGTAGCCTCCACCGACGAACAGGAATGCGATATCATCGCGCGCTTTGAGCCGTTCCGCGGTGGCGAGAACGGTGTCGAATTCATGCGCGCGGCCGAGATTGCCGGAATAGCCGACGACGCATTTGCCGGTGAGGCCCCATTCCTGCCTGAGGGCGCCATCTCCGGGCGTGATCGGCCGGATTGCCTCGCCATCGGACCAATGGTGGATGATGGCGAGGCTTGATAGGGGGATGCCGCGATCGGCGAGATGCATGGCCATCCGCTCGATCGGGACCACGTTGCGATGGGCAGCCTTCAGCGAAAGGTCCCGCAGCCATAGCGCGGCGCGCGTGGCGAGGCCCTCGCGGCCGAGCACGCCGAGATCCATGGCAATTTCGGGGAAGAGGTCGAGGATCCAGTTGACCATGATCCCGCCCTTCAGGCGCACCGCCGCCATCGCGGTGACGGACAGCATCGGCGGGTCCGTGCATATGATAGCGATATCGCCGCGCTGGACATGTCTCAGGAGGGCGGCAAACACGCTCACATGGAACGTCGCATAGTCGAGCACACGCCCGATCAGCCTGTCGCGGCCAAAGCGCGTGGTAGCGATACGATGGATGCGGACGGGCCCGATCTCCCCCTGCGGGAGCAATGTCTGGCTTACGTCGTTATGGACGCGCTGGCTCGCCACCGCAAGCACGCAGTCCTTAGCGGCCCCGGCGGATCGTTCGGCAAGGCCCTGGGCGAGGCTGGTTGCGATACGGCTTGTTGCGGACTCGTCGGGGAAGAAATAGCGGTTGGCCAGGATGATCTGCATCGCGATACCTCCGCGCTGCGCGGGTCTTGCCAGCTGGGCACGGATGAGCGCGCGGCCGGGTCCCGTTGATTGTCCACGGCAGCGAGGCCTGCCGGCAAGGCGTGCAAAAGAGGTACGGCGTGCAGCGCGCTACCACAGCCCACTACGTCTCAAGGGTAGCGGTTCAGCCTCATAGCCATCATTGCCTCTAACGCTTTTCCCCGGTGCCGGATCCGCCGCTTTCGGAGGCTCCATCGCGGTGACGTTCGGCCTAGCGTGTGTCACCGGGCGCTGCGGCAAAGTCGGCGCCGAGGGGAGACTGGCTGATGGCTATTGTCAATGTCGAGCTCGGAGATGGTGTAACGATATTCCAGCCGGATCTCGTCAATCTCTATGGTTGCGATATCGGACCCGGAACCCGGATCGGTCCCTTCGTGGAAATCCAGAAGGGCAGTGTGATCGGATCTCGCTGCAAGATTTCATCTCACTCCTTCATCTGCGAGGGGGTGACGATTGAAGATGAAGTCATGATTGGCCATGGCGTCATGTTCACCAACGGCCTTTACCCCCGTGCAACAACTGAAGCCGGCGTCCTTCAAACTGAGGATGACTGGGAACTCGTGCGGACGCTGGTGCGCCGGCGCGCATCTATTGGCTCCAACGCCACAATCGTCTGCGGGGTTACCATCGGGGAGGGCGCTCTCGTCGGCGCTGGCGCGGTGGTGACCCGCGATGTCCCCGACTATGCGATTGTCGTGGGGGTTCCCGCGCGCGTCATCGGGGATGCTCGGGAGAAGGAGAGGGGCGGCAGTGATGTCGAGCGCCGCGGAATTCACGCTCCACTTGCCGCCGGGAGGCACGCATGAAGGGTCATCATCCGCGCTTCACCGGGCCGGCGCATGGCGGGAGTATCGGCATCGGTGTTATCGGCTATGGGTACTGGGGGCCGAATATCGCGCGCTGCATAGGGGCGACCGATGGCTGCCACGTTGCCGCCATCGGCGATGCCTCGGATGAGGCGCTCACCCGTGCCGGCCGCATGTATCCCGGCGCCAATCTATGGAAGAACTGGCGCGATGTTATCGCCGACCCGGCGGTCGACGCGGTCGCGGTCGTTACGCCTGTCCGCCAGCACTATGAGATGGCGCTCGCCGCCTTGCGAGCGGGCAAGCATGTGCTGGTGGAGAAGCCGATGGCCGAGAGCTCGGCGCAGGGCGCGGCGCTCATCGATGAGGCCGAGCGGCGCAATCTCGTGCTGATGGTTGATCACACCTTCGTCTATACAGGCGCTGTCCAGAAGATCCGCGATCTGGTGGTGCAAGGCATCGTCGGTGATGTGTATTACTACGATTCGACCCGCATCAATCTTGGTCTCTTCCAGAGAGACGTCAATGTGATTTGGGATCTCGCAGTTCATGATCTTTCGATCATCGATTTTCTGCTTGATGACGTTCCCGTGGCCATCTCGGCTTGCGGCGCTGATCACCTGCGCGGTAACCGCGAGAACATGGCACATATCGTGCTTTATTTCTCGCGCGGTACGATCGCCCATCTGAACGTCAACTGGCTCGCGCCGGTCAAGGTACGGCGCACACTCATCGGCGGCAGCCAGCGGATGATCGTCTATGACGACCTGGAGCCGAGCGAGAAGGTGAAGGTCTATGATCGCGGCGTCGATATCAGCGCCGAGCAACAGCGGGTTTACGACGCACGCGTGTCCTACCGCATCGGCGACATGTGGGCGCCGCAGACCTCCGTGAAGGAGGCGCTCGTCACCGAGATCGAGCATTTCGTTGATTGCGTCGTCAACAATCGCGTCCCGCTCACCAGCGGCGCGGTCGGGCTCAATATCGTCTCCTATCTCGAATATGCGACCCAATCCCTCAACCAGCGCGGGCATCCCGTCGATCTCGTGCCGCTGAGGAGGGTGTCATGATTCCGCTCCTCGATCTTAAGGCCCAGTACGCAACAATTGCCGCGGAGCTGGAAAGCGCCGCCGTTGCCGTGCTGCGAAGCGGCAGCTATGTGCTTGGCCCTGCTGTTGAAGCGTTCGAACGGAATTTCGCTGCCTATTGCGGCGTCTCCGAAGCTGTTGGGGTCAGCAGTGGCACCGCGGCGCTCCATCTCGCGCTGGAAGCGGCCGGTGTAGGTGCAGGTGACGAGGTGATCACAACGCCTCTCACCTTCGTCGCGACGGTCGCCGCCATCCAATATTGCGGCGCACGGCCCGTGCTCGTCGATGTCGACCCGGCGAGCCTCACGCTAGATCCCGCGCAGATCGAGAGCGCGATCACGTCTCGCACGCGTGCCATCATGCCCGTGCACCTGCATGGACGGCTTGCAGACATGGATGCCATTCTCGCCATTGCCCGGCGGCATCGTCTCGTCGTCATTGAGGATGCAGCGCAGGCCCATGGTGCCGAACGGGACGGGCGCCGCGCCGGGGCTTTCGGGGATATTGGCTGCTTCAGCTTCTATCCCGGCAAGAATCTCGGTGCCTGCGGCGAAGGCGGCGCCATCGTCACCAACCGCACTGACCTTGCGAACACCGCACGTTGCCTGCGCGACTGGGGGCAAGCGGGCAAGTACAACCACATCCGCAAGGGCTACAACCTGCGTCTCGATGCGATCCAGGCCGCACTGCTCGACGTGAAGCTCCGCCATCTTCCAGGCTGGACGGAGGGCCGCCGCCGGGTCGCTGACGCCTATCGGCTGGGGCTCGCTGCCGCGGATGTTACACTACCAGCCAAGGCTGGGCTCGATCATGTCCATCATGTCTTCGCGATCCGTTCGGCGACGCGCGATGCGCTCGCGGCCGCCCTCCAAAAGGAAGGTGTAGCGACAGGCATCCACTATCCCCGCCCTGTCCATCTGCAGCCCGCCTATGGCGATCTGGGGTACCGCGAAGGGGATTTCCCAATGGCCGAGGCGGTCGCGCGGGAGACCCTCTCGCTGCCGATCTATCCCGAGCTCACGCCCGACCAGATCGACCATGTCGTATCGGCGGTCGCTCGCGCCTGTGCGGCACTGCGGCGGTCAGGGCAAGAGGACCACAGATGCGGTGGCGAGAAGCATGAAGATGCCCGCTCTGATGCAACCGCCGCTTTTATCCCAACCGGCTTTCCGGATTGCGTTCCGGCAATCGATGAGGTTCGCGATGCACGACGTTCTGCATGACACGCCAAACGGCACGACCCATTGCCTCTCCGAAGCCTGCAAGGCCTTGGCCGGTCGTCGCATGCTCGTCACCGGGGGCGCCGGTTTCGTCGGCTCTCACATCGTCGATGGCCTTCTAAAGGTCGGTTGCGGTGAAGTCGTCGTCATCGACAACATGATCCGGGGGCGTCCCGAGAACCTCGCGCCGGCGCTCGCGTCAGGCCGCGTGCGGCTGGTCGAGGGAGACATTCGCGATCGCGCCCTGATGGCGAGCCTCCTGTCCGGTGTGGACACCGTCTTTCACCAGGCTGCCCTACGCATAACCCACTGCGCTGCCGAACCGCGGCTTGCGATGGAAGTGATGGTCGACGCGACCTTCGACCTTCTCGACCGATGCCGGCAGATGGGCACGCGCAAGATCGTCATGGCATCCTCCGCCTCGGTTTATGGCTTGGCAGAGAGTTTCCCCACGACCGAGCGGCAGCACCCCTATGGCAATCGCACGCTTTATGGCGCCGCCAAGGCCTTTGGCGAAGGAATGCTTCGTTCCTACCACGACATGTATGGCCTCGATTATGTCGCCCTGCGCTATTTCAATGTCTATGGGCCCCGCATGGATATCCACGGGCGTTACACGGAGGTGCTGATCCGCTGGATGGAGCGGTTGGCGGCGGGCGAGCCGCCCGTCATCTTCGGCTCAGGCCTGCAGACGATGGACATGGTCCATGTCCGCGATGTCGCCCGCGCCAATCTCCTGGCGGCTGCCTCGGATGCGACGGACATCGCCTTGAATGTCGGAACCGGCCGGGAGACATCCCTGCTTGAACTCGCCGCGGTTCTGGCAGCGGTGATGCGGCAATCCGACCTCTCGGCTGTCCATGAGGCAGAGCGCTCCGTCAACCCCGTGCCGCGCCGACTGGCCGACACCACCGCAGCACGCGAGGCGATTGGCTTCTCCGCCCATGTGCCGCTGGCGCAGGGCATGCGCGAACTGGTGAACTGGTGGCAAGAGCAGCCGGAGTGCGTGTCGCTTGCTGCCGCCCGGGCCAATATCGCCATGTCCGCTATGCCGGCGTGGAGGGCGGAGACCTTATCATGATCCCACTCGTCATCCCTATGGTGGGCCCCGCGGAAGCGGAAGCCGCGGCCGAGGTCGTGCTGTCTGGGTGGCTCACGCAGGGACCCGAAGTCGCGGCCTTTGAGGCGGAATTCGCAGCGCTTGTCGATGCCCCGCACGCCTGTGCAGTCTCCAACTGCACGGTTGCGCTGCATCTTGCGCTCATGGCGCTCGGCGTGGGGGAGGGGGATGAGGTCGTCACCGTCAGTCACACCTTCATCGCCTCAGCCAACGCGATCAGGCAATGCGGCGCGACGCCCGTTTTCGTGGATATTCTCCCCGAGACCTTCACGATGGACCCGAGCGCCGTGGCCGCGGCCATCACCTCGCGCACGCGCGCCATTCTCTGCGTGCACCAGATGGGCATGCCGTGCGATCTCGCGGAGCTTCTCCCGATCGCCCGGGCCTATGGATTGCCACTGATTGAGGACGCGGCCTGCGCTATCGGCTCAGAGATCCGGTCCGGCGATCGTTGGCACCCGATCGGCGCGCCCCACGGGGATATTGCCTGCTTCTCGCTTCACCCGCGCAAGGTCCTGACCGTGGGCGACGGAGGTGTCATCACGACGCGTAACCCGGAATGGGACCGGCTGTTCAGGCTTTGGCGCCAACATGGCATGAGCATCCCGGACGCCGCGCGCCACCAGAGCGCGCGGGTGGTCGTCGAGGACTATCCGACGATCGGCTTCAACTATCGCCTGACCGACGTGCAGGCCGCGATCGGCCGCCAGCAATTGAAGCGCCTGCCCTGGATCATCCAACGGCGTCGGGAACTCGCGGACAACTATCGTCAGCTTCTCCAGGATATTGCCGGACTGCGCCCGCCAGCCGAGCCGCACTGGGCACGCTCGAATTGGCAAAGCTACTGCGTCCGGCTGCCGGCCCGTGTCAGGCAGCGCGACGTCATGCAGGCGATGCTTGATCGCCAGATCGCCACGCGTCGTGGGATCATGTGCATCCACATGGAGCCGGCCTACGCCGACCTGCCGCGACGCGTGCCGCTGCCTGTGTCGGAACAGGCCCGCGATCAATGCGTGCTGCTGCCCCTGTTTCCGCAGATGACGGCAGAGATGCAGGAGGAAGTTACCGCCTCACTCAGGGAGGTGTTGTCATGAACGGCATTCACTCGCAGAGATCTGCCTGTGCGACCGACGCCGCGCTGCTGGTGGACACGACGCCTCCGCAGCCTGCTATACCATCCTCGGCCAAGACTGCGGCCGAGTTTCTCCCGTCGCGTCTAGTGACGCTGATGCGGCAAGCTATCACGACGACTGGCCTCGACCTGACAGGCCTCTCGGTCCTCACAGAGGCCGCAACGGGGGCCTATGCGGTAACACCGGTTATCGCGGCCATGGCTGGAGCGCGTGAGGTCAATGCTGTGGCGCGCTCCAGCCGCCATGGGTCTGTCGGCGTTGCCCACGCGGCCGTCGAAGCGCTTGCCCAGGCCGCTGGCGTTTCCGCAAGGATTTCACTGCTCGATCATGTGCCCGAGGATCGTCTTGGCTCGGTCGATATCGTGACCAACAGCGGCCATCTCCGTCCCTTGGGCGCAAGCCTCATTGAACGGCTGCCGCCGACGGCGGTGATCGCCCTGATGTTCGAGGCCTGGGAGTTTCGGCCGGACGACATCGCGCGCGAGGCCTGTCGATCCCGCGGCATCCCGATTGTCGGTGTCAACGAGCGGCACCCGGCTGTCGATGTCTTCGCCTTTCTGGGGCCGCTCGCGGCAGCCTTGCTGCGCGACGCAGGCGTGACACTGGCGGGCAGCCGGATCGCCGTCATCTGCGATAATCCGTTCGGACTCTACCTTCTGCAAGGGCTGGCGGACGTCGATAGTTTCGCGTGGCTGTTTCCGGACGTGCGAGATATGTTCGCAGCCGACTGGGATGCCGTCGTCGTTGCACTGCGGCCATCTGCTTCAATGCGGCTTGATGAGCATGATGCGCGCCACCTGGCGGAACTCGCACCGGAAGCGTGCATCGCACAGTTCTGGGGTGATATCGACCGGGCCGCCTTTGCCGATGCCGGGCTGACGGTGTGGCCGCGCCAGGCGCCTCGGCCCGGGCATATGGGCATCCTTCTCAGCGCGCTCGGGCCGGAACCCATCGTGCGGTTGCAGACAGGTGGGCTACGCGCTGCCGAGTGGATCCGGCGCGGCGGCAACGCGCTACCGGGTGGTTTCGCCCAAATGGTGTGATGAGGCTGCGTGCCCGCTAGCGGGCGCGATTATCACAAGGGCGTCAAATTCCGAGAAAATTGATACCTCTGCTCGCGGCGGCTAAGCAAGGCGGCGCTTTCCCGGACAAGTCTTTTATTGTAACAATTCGATCTTGAGCATCCGGGTACTCTGTCATCATCCACAAAATTGCATTTTATCTGTCTATTCGCCTTGCCCGATCGGCCGCGCGAATACAATAGCACCGTCGCGCGATGCGATCGGAGCATTTCCACTTTCCCCCCGCGTCTATCTGGATTATTGACGTCGCTCTGCGGAAACGCGCACATCCCGCAGGACGCTTTTTCGTCTTTCGTGATCAACCTAGGTTGGCGACGGTAGCCCGCCACCATGGGAAAAAAAGCTCGAAATACGAATTTATTATGTGATTTTTTATTTTTATGTTCTGGTTTATGTGAATTAGGACCGCTTTCTCGCCACCTCGGGCGAGCTGGCGGCGACCGGCGACCAGCGAACGGCAAAGGGTCTGGCAGATTTTGCCTTACTCGTTCCCTCGGTTGCTCGGTTTATGGAGAGGCGCGCCGCCGGAGAGAAGGTGGCGCGGTCAGGTAGCGGTGTGCGGTCCAGTGGCGATCTGTTGTCGCACCACGGGATCGGGTCGAAGGATGATTGAGAACGGGCAATGGGATGCCTATCTCACGCAGTGTGGCATGACGGGATGCGACGGAGACGATGAGCAATTTCTTTGAGGAAGAGGTTCTTTCGGTTCAGCATTGGACACCGACGCTGTTCAGCTTCACGACGACGCGGGACTCCGGTTTCCGTTTCCTCAACGGCCAATTCGTGATGATCGGTCTGCCGGTCAACGGCAAGCCGCTGCTGCGCGCCTATTCCATCGCCAGCGCCAATTACGAGGAAAGCCTCGAGTTCTACTCGATCAAGGTGCCGGACGGCCCGCTCACCTCGCGGCTCCAGCATCTGAAGCCGGGTGATCGCATCATCGTCGGCCGCAAGCCGACGGGCACGCTGGTTCAGGACAATCTGCTGCCTGGCCGCAACCTCTATCTTCTGGCCACGGGCACGGGACTCGCGCCGTTCCTCAGCGTTATCAAGGATCCGGAAAGCTACCAGCGTTTCGAGCGCGTGGTGCTCGTGCATGGTTGCCGCTATGTGGCGGAGCTCGCATTTCAAGATCGCATTTTGAATGAGCTGCCGGGTGACGAATTCCTCGGCGAGGACGTGACGGCGAAACTGCTCTATTACCCGACTGTGACACGCGAGCCTTTCCGCAATCAGGGGCGTATCACGGCGCTGCTCGAAGCCGGTAAGCTTGAGGCCGATCTCGGCTTGGCGCCGCTCGACCCGGAGCATGACCGCGTCATGATCTGCGGCAGCCCTGAGATGCTGTCGGATCTCAAGAGATTCCTCGACGGGCGGGGCTTCATCGAAGGCAATCACGGCGAGCCCGGGCAGTATGTGATTGAAAAGGCCTTCGCCCAGAAGTAGGCCAACCGCGTCCGCCTCGCCGACGCGCGCGGCGCTGGATAAAAGAACGGGCGCAGGCGATGACGGCCGGTTGTCGCCCATAAGCCGAATTGCGTTGGAGAGCCAACAGGGTTCCTTTACGGTCTCCGCTTATTCCTTATGCCTGTAGCGCATGCTTTCAGCGGTTCTGCACGCAGGACTTAAGTGAGCATGGTCGCGGTTATGCTTTGGGCCGGTTGTCGGCTGTTTGGCACGTTCCATTCCGCAGCCCGGTCACAAGGCAACTTCTTTCACCCTGCGTGTAAGGAGGATGCGTACAGTGCACGGGCGAATGATCGCGAAGAATGGGTTACCTGGCGCTCGCGCTAAGGGCTCTGGGCAGTTCCCTCCGATGTGGAGAGGGCGCCCATGACTATCCAACAGCCTGTCCGATCCCAGCCTGTCCGATCGCTTGTGCGTTCGATGCCGGCGCAGCTCACGGTGTCCCCGTCGCGGCGAATCACGGTGCTGGGCGCGGGCCACATCGGCACGACGATCGCGACGATGCTTGCCGGGGCCGGCCATACTGTGACGCTCGCCGATGCCAGCGAGGCGCAGCTTGCTCTGGTGCAGGGCAGGAGCATCAAGCGCACATGCATCGACGCGGCCGACAGAAGCGTGCTGCTGCGCCATCTGAAGGACCGGGACATCGTGGTCAGCGCATTGCCCTACACTCTCAATCGAGGCATTGCCCAGGCCGCTGTGGAGACCGGCACACATTACTTCGACCTCACCGAGGACGTGGCGACCACCGCCTTCATCCGCACGCTTGCGGCCGGGGCGCCTGTCGCGATGATGCCTCAATGCGGTCTTGCACCCGGGTTCATCTGTGTACTCGGCGCGGAGATGGCCCGGCGTTTCGAGCGTCCGCACAGCCTGCGCATGCGTGTAGGCGCGCTGCCGCGCTATCCTACCAACGCCCTTCGCTATAACGTGACCTGGTCGATCGATGGCCTCATCAACGAATACTGCAATCCATGCGAGATCATTCACGGGGGGCAGGTCACGCGCGTCCCCGCGCTCGATGGACTTGAAAACGTATTGATCGATGGCGTGGCCTACGAAGCGTTCAATACATCCGGCGGGCTCGGCACCCTCACCGAGACCCTGGCCGGACAGGTCGGGGATATGTCCTATAAAACGCTGCGCTACCCCGGTCATGCCGAGATCATGCGGCTTTTGCTGCAGGGGCTGGCGCTCGCGGAGGACAGGCCGACGCTGCGCCGTATCCTCGAACGTGCCGCTCCGTTCACGCCCAATGACGTGGTGATCATCTTCGTGACGGGGATAGGCGAGCGCCGAGGCCGAATCGAGGAAGACAGCATAATCCTCCGCTATGAGAGCACGGCTGAGCTTGGAGCGATCCAGCTCACCACCGCCGCCGGCTGTGTCGCAATGATCGAGCTGTTCCTGACCGGCCGGCTGCCGCCGCGCGGGTTCCTGAAACAGGAAGATGCGCGCCTGGAGGATTTCCTCGGCACTTCGGCCGGACAATTGCTGGTCCGCCAGGCCCGCGGATCGGAGACGGATTGAGTTTATCGCGGCGTTGGCTCGACCGTGCGTGACGCAAGCGGTCGAACGGTATTTTGTGGCGCGTCCTAAGTGGTTCCCCGCGCCGGGGCGTCAGGCTCCGCGATCGGCCGCACGGCACTTGTGGCGTTGTGGCCCAGCCACAAGGCTAAAGCCCAGAACGGCAGGACGTACAGCGCCACCCGCGTATCCTCGTCGAGGGCGAGGAACATCGTCACGAGCCCCAGAAAGGCGAGCACGGCCCAGTTCGCATAGGGCGCGCCGGGCATGCGAAAAGCAACTCCGCGTACACGGCCATCCGCGACCGCCTGGCGCCAGCGCAGATGCGTCCACATGATCATCCCCCACGTCCAGATGCCGCCAATGGTGCTGATGCTGGTGATCCACACGAACACGCGGCCCGGCACGAGGTAATTGAGCAAGACGCCGATCAACATGATCGACGCGGAGAACGTGATGGCAGCGGCAGGAACATGCTTGGTGCTCAACCGTCCGAATGCTGCCGGCGCCTGACCGCTCTGGGCGAGCGCGTGCAGCATGCGGCCCGAGGAAAACAAGCCGCTGTTGCAGGACGAGGCCGCCGAGCTGATGACCACGAGGTAGACGATCGTCGTGGCCGACGGGATGCCGCTCCGGGCGAAGACTTCGACGAAGGGGCTTTGGTCCGGAGCGAATTCCGTCCAGGGGATGAGGATCATGATGATCGCGAGCGATCCGATATAAAAGAACAGGATCCGCCAGATGACGCTGTTCACCGCACGGGGCAACGTGCGTTGAGGCTCGGCCGCCTCACCTGAGGTCACGCCGATGATTTCGATGCCCTGAAACGCGAAGACGACGAGCTGCAGCGTGACCGCAAAGCCCAGCAGGCCCTGGGGAAAGAAACCTCCGTCCGCCCACAGATTAGCCAGCCGGGCTTGATGCGCCAGGGGCCCGACACCGAAGAAAAGCGCTGCGATACCAATGGCGATCAACGCGAGGATGGTGACGATCTTGATGATCGCGAACCAAAATTCGAATTCGCCGAACGTCCGGACTGTGAGGCGGTTGGCAGCGTATAACACGCCGAGCGTGATGAGCGCGGGTAGCCATTGCGGCAGGTCTGGATACCAATAGCGCACGAACAAGGCGATGGCGGTGATCTCCGCCATCCCCATCGTTACCCAGACGAACCAATAGGACCAGCCCGTGACGAAGCCGGCCCATCGGCCGACAAATTCGTTGGCGTGACTTGCGAATGCACCGGAGACCGGCCGATGCATGATGAGCTCGCCAAGTGCGCGCATGATGAAATAGATGGCACAACCGGCGACAGCATAGGCGGCAAGGAGGCCGGGGCCGTTCTTTGCGATAGCACGGCCAGAGCCGAGGAAGAGGCCGACGCCGATCACGCCTCCTAGGGAGATCAGCTTGATATGGCGCGGCTTGAGACCTCGCGCATAGGCCTGCTCGCCATTCCGGGCTCCACTCATCCGTCGTCTCCCACTCTTGAACAGGGTGCGAGCCTCTCGATAGGTGAAGCTACCGGTCGTCGATAGATAAACGGTCGTGTCTATTATGTAGATCGTGTGGCGAACAACGCGTGCGCCAAAGCAGGATTTGTCTGTGAGTTCACGAGGAGATTGGATGTAGCGGGCTTAATAGATGATGCTGCGAATAGAGAGTTTTGTTTAAATTTGGGCATATTCTCCGGGCAACAGGGCTAAGCTTCTGTTGCCCGGAAATTAAAGAGGTACAGAGAGCACATTACTTGGCGTTAGCGCCCTTCAGCACAGGCGTCCACCGTGCCACTTCGCTGACGACGAGGTCCTGGAGGGCCTGCGGCGACCGGCCAGGCTTATCGGCGATGACGCCGCCGAGCTCGAGCAGACGCTTGCGGGTGTTCTCATCATCGAGCGCCACGACAAGCGCGTTGTTCAGCTTCGCGATGACGTCTTCGGGCGTTCCCTTCGGCGCGAAAATCGCGTTCCAGGCGCTCACCTGATAGTCGGGCAGACCGGCTTCCTTGGTTGTGGGAACGTCGGGCAGCGAAGGGGAGCGCTCGGGAGTGGCTACGGCAAAGGCCTTGATCGTGCCGGCCTGAATCTGCGGAACCAGGTTCACGATCTGGTCGCACATGAAATCGACCTGACCAGAGACGAGGTCGTTCAGGGCGGGTCCGGTGCCGCCATAAGGCACCAGCGTCGGCTTGATGCCGAGCTGAGCGTCGAGCAGCGTGCAAGTGCTGTGAGACACCGAGCCGACACCGGCATGGGCCTGGTTCACCTTATCGGCGTTGGCTTTCACATAGGCCACGAATTCCTTGAGATCCTTCGCCGGGAAATCCTTCTTCGCGACGATCAGGATCGGCGTTCCGGCCGCCAGGCCGACGGGCGCAAAATCCTTGGCCGGATCATACTTCAGGTTGGGATAGAGTGCGGGTGCCGCCCCATGCGTGCCCATATGGCCCATCACCAGGGTGTAGCCGTCAGGTGCCGCCTGAGCGGCGCGGGTGCTGCCCGTTGTGCCACCGGCCCCCGCCACGTTCTCCACGATGATCTGCTGGCCGAGCGTCTTCGACATGTTCTCGGCAACAATCCGCGCGATGACATCCGTCGGCCCACCCGCCGCGAACGGGACGATCATGGTGATGGGCCGCTCCGGATAAGCCGCGGCGGCGCTTCCCAGCGAAAGACCGAGGCCTGCGGCGACGGTCGCTGCGGCCGCGAGGCCCGTCACAAGGCGCCTCGAAATGGTGTTGTTCATTGAATGATCCTCCCAAGTGCAATGCATTCAAATAGATGGCGGACGCGTTACTCCGTGAAGACCTCGTCGCGACTCTTGCGGATCGAGGGCAGTACGGCGATGACGAGCAAGGCCACGGCGACCAGAAGAAGAGCCGCACTCACCGGGCGTTCCACGAAGATCATCAAGTCGCCCCGCGAAATGATCAGCGCTCGCCGCAGGTTCTCCTCCATGAGCTTGCCAAGGACATAACCGAGCAGCAGGGGAGCGGGTTCGAAGCCCAGCTTGAGAATTCCGTAGCCGATGATGGCGAAGACAGCCGTGAAGACCACGTCAGCCGGCGAGTTGTTGATGGAATAGACGCCTATGCTCGAGAAGATCAGGATCGCCGGAAACATCAGCCGGTATGGCACCTTGAGGAGCTTTACCCACAGGCCAATCAGGGGCAGGTTGATGATGAGCAGCATGAGGTTGCCCATCCACATGGATGCGATCATGCCCCAGAACATATTGGGGTTGCGGGTCATCACCTGAGGGCCGGGCACGATACCATGTATGGTCATGGCGCCGACCATCAGTGCCATCACGGCATTTGGCGGAATGCCAAGGGTCAGTAGCGGAATGAAGGATGTCTGCGCGCCTGCGTTGTTCGCGGATTCGGGGCCGGCCACGCCCTCGATGGCGCCATGGCCGAAGCGGCGCGGCTCCTTGGCGATCTTCTTTTCCAGCGAATAGGAGGCAAAGGGGCCGAGCACGGCGCCATTGCCGGGCAATATTCCCAAGGTGCCGCCGATCACGGTGCCCCGCAGGATGGCGGGGGCAGATTGCCTGAGTTCCGCCAGCGACGGCAGCAGGCGGCCGATCGCCTTGCGGACGACATCGCGGTGCTCCGTCACTTCCAGATTGCGCAGCACCTCGGCGAAACCGAAGATACCCATGGCGAGGATGGCGAAGTCGATGCCGTCTGCAAGCGGGCTATAGCCGAAGGTCATCCGCTCCTCGCCGGTCTCGAGGTCCGTGCCAACGGTGGCGAGCAGCAGCCCCGCAAGAATCATCGCGATGGCTTTGAGCACCGAGCCGCGTGCCAGCACCACCGCGAAGACGAGGCCCATGACCATGAGCGAAAAATATTCAGCCGGGCCGAACAGGAGCGCGAGCTTGGTCAGCGGCAAGGCGACGGCCGCGATTACCAGCGTCGCGACCGTGCCCGCGAAGAAGGAGCCGATGGCGGCGATGCCGAGCGCCGTGCCGGCACGGCCCTGCTTGGCCATTTCATGGCCGTCGAGCGTGGTGACGACGGCGGTCGCCTCGCCCGGGATGTTGACGAGAATGGCGGTCGTCGACCCGCCGTATTGCGCGCCGTAGTAGATGCCGGCGAGCATGATGAGCGCGCCGACGGGATCAATGCCGAAGGTGATCGGCAGCAGCATCGTGATGGTTGCGATCGGCCCGACGCCGGGCAGCACGCCGACCAGCGTGCCGATGAGGCAGCCAAGCAGGCACAGCCCTATGTTCTGGAAGGTCAGCGCAGTTGAGAATCCGAGCGCGAGATGAGCGATGATGTCCATGAACGGCGCCCTCAGTAATATATGACGCCGGGAATGATGAAGACGGGGATCGGCAGGTTGAGCCCGTATTTGAACAAGCCGATCGAAAAGGCGGTCATCGCGATCCCAAAGATGATCAGTTCTTTGATTCGCGTCTCCGGTGAGGCGAAGCCGGAAATAATCGCTAGCAACGGCCCGGCGACCGCGAGGCCGACGGTTCTTACGGTCGCTGCGAAGGCCAGCAACCCGAGACAGACGAAGAGCGGGCCGCGAAGATGCCAGCGCTCCAGCGTTTCCCCGTCCTTGAGGAAGGAGATTGCGATGAGGATGAAGCCGCAAAGTGCCAGAAGGGTCGCGATGGTGCGCGGCAGCATGCCGGGCCCCATGGCCCTCAACGATCCCTGCGTAAGGTCACTCGAGGCCCAGAATGCGAGGATTGCGATGCCTATGAGGCTCAGGCCAGCTGCGAAATTCTGAGGGCCACGAATGAGGTGGCGCGCGGCTCCTGCTGCTGGGCGTTCCTCGTGCTGAGCCATTTTCCCCCCGGGTTGGATCGCTTCCCAGTCGTGCTTCTATCGAGCGAACTGATGTCCACACTATCCGTGCTACGACAGCTAGGTTCAACCATAATGATCGATTTTATAACTCCCTCTCAATCTATCTATACAGATTGACGGATTATGCACTTCGACCTTTGGCTTATCCCACGTGGTGGCTTACCGCGCACGCGAGCGATCACATTGGCCTTCGGAACCTGGACGTTGGAAATCCGGATCGGAGGGTCATCATTGAATTAGCCGCGGGTAGAGCGGCACACGTGCGGATGGCCCTGCTATCACTTCGTTTTTTCTTGCTGAAAGCGCTCCTGCGCTGATCATGCGACCGTTGACTTCCACCTGCCCAGTCGCAGGTCGGACTTGCAGGGAAGGATGAGGCGGTGCAAGACGATGAAGGTGCAGGTCCGCCACTAGGTGAAGCAAGTCCGCATAGGCGGAACTTGCCCTAGCGTCCCAGCCTGCGGAAACCGACATAGCCTTCATCGGCATCATAGAGATAATCGAAGCCATTGAGGGCGTGGACGCTCGTGTTCACGAAAGTGGGGCGATCCCTGCCGCCGACCAGGACGATTCGCGATGGCGCGAGCGGATCGCTGCCCATCCCTGCTGTGAAGACGTAGCCGGGTGCCTCGTTGGACGGGCGCCCGGCGAAGGTAATGGTGACCTGAGTGCCTGGCACGATCGTTCGGCCGTGGTCGCCTTGGGCGACAAAGCCAGCCTCCTGATCCTGAGGCACGGTCAGATACATCTCTGAAACGCCGGTGTCGATGAGGGCGGTGCCGCAAGAAGCTCCGCCTCCACCCATGCTGATGCACCCGGGAATGGGCGCCCAGTCACTGCCGTCATCTTTCCTGGCGAGCTTCACAAAGCGGAATTCACCGTCCGTGTTGGCCCGGGTGAGGCCCACGTGGACGCCGGCTCGCGTCACCACATAGCCGCGCCGAAGGCGGCCTGGTTTATTGGCGTCGCCCATTTCAGGCAGGTTGAGGAAGGGATTCTTGTCTGGCGTGCTTTGGCTCTGCCGATCGCCTTCGCGCGAAAAACCCACGCCAAGCATCACCACGTGGCGGGGATCATCCGTTGGCTGGCAATCACGCGCATTCTCAAAACAGTCGATCTGGCGCACGGCGAGAACAGGCAGGGGGCGGGTGGTGATGGCATCCCCATCAACGCCGCTGACCGTCACGGGTGTCATGACCCAGTCGCCGCGCATGATACGGCCGGAACTCGTGTAGGTTAGCTCCCCCGGCGCGACCACTGGCAGGGTGTCTACATCGGGAATGAGGCTCGCCGAGACCACGACGCCGGTCGAGCCGGTATCCATGACGGCACGATAGTTGGGCCCGCCGAAGGAAAGATGCAGCGTCGGCGAACGGCGCATGGGCTCATCCGGAGCCGGCGCATCCAGAAACCGCAGGAATGTCCCCCGGCCTTCGTCAGCATAGCGCGGCTCGGCCATACCCGTCGCCGGCAACGAAACGGCCGCCATCAGGGCGGCGAAGCCCAGTTGTGGCAGGCGCATCAGCGTTCCGTCTTCGGCAAGTAGCGGGCCAGCGCGTGCGCCAGTTTCGGTGCTGTCAGCGTTTGCAGCCAGACCTTGCCCGGCCCGGTGAGTTGCGCCAGAAACAGCCCGTCACCACCGAACAGAACGTTCTTGACGCCTCGAATGGTCGTCAGCTGGAAACTGACCGTATCCTCGAACATTCCGACATGACCGGGGTGGACCTGCAGGCCCTCGCCTTCCTTCAAGTCGTAGATCACGGTCTCGCCACCTAGCTCGACCCAGGCTGTGCAGGTGCCGGAGAGCTTCTGCAGTGTGAAGCCGTCTCCCCCGAAGATGCCGGCGCCCAGCGATTGCTGGAAACCGATGCCGAGCTCGACGCCGGCCGTGGCGCAGAGGAAGCCGTGATGGTGGATGAAATAGGAACGGCCGCCGCCCACCTGTACCTCGTGGAGGCTGCCGGGGATCTGGGCTGTGAAGGCGACCAGGCCCGAGCCTCCCTCCGCCTCGAATTCGGTCATGAAAAGGCCGCCACCCGTCAAGGCGCGCCCCATGGTGCCCCAGAAACCACTTGAGCCGGCCGTTGCCGTAGTGGTCGTGAGCTTGACCGGGCCAGCGAGCCACGAGAGCTGGTCAGGCCCGGCGATGATTTTCTCGCCAGCCTCGAGATTGATTTGCAGAACGGGGAGCGTCGTGCCGGTAATCGTTGTCTGCATCGCGGGGGCCCATCATGAGAAGGTGATGGCACGTTATACAAACCGTCGCCGCGATAAACAGAATTACGCCTGTATCATTAATTGCCGGGATTTTACGCGGCCGAGCTGACGTCAGCGTTAGGCGAAGGCTCGTGCTCCTCCGTGTCCACGGGCTTGCCACCGACCCAGACGCCCTCGACGCTCAGATCTTCCGTCAGATGGACGATATCAGCGCGTCGGCCCGGCACGAGACGCCCGTAATCCGCCGTTACACCGAGCGCCATTGCCGGATAGAGCGAAGCCATTCGCAATGCTTCCTCCAGCGCGACGCCGACGGTGTCCGCCATGAAGCGCACAGCGTCCACAAGGACGAGATCGGAGCCGGCGAGCGTGCCGTCCTCCAGCGTCAGGCGGTTGCCCACGCGCTTGACCTCCCGGTCGTTCAGGAGAAAGCTGTCTTCGGACCAGCCGGCAGTCGGCATGGCGTCGCTGACGAGGAAGAAGGGTAGGCCGCGCTTGGCCTGCATCGCTGTGTTCAAGGTCGCGGGATGGACGTGATGTCCGTCGGCAATGAGCCCGCACCACACCTGCTCGCTCGCGAGCGCAGCGCCGACGATGCCGGGATCGCGGCTGCCGAATTGGCTCATAGCGTTGAACAGATGGGTGACGCAGCGCGCGCCCGCCTGAAACAGGGCCATAGCCTGATCATAGGTAGCGTCGCTATGGCCGATCGAGACCGTTACGCCGGCTTTGATAAGCGCGGCAATTTGTTGGCTGTTCACGGCCTCGGGTGCGACGGTGATCATGATATGGCGCAGGCCGGTGTGGGTGAGGCGGAGCAATTCCCCATCACTCAGATCACGGATCAGCTCAGGGTCATGGGCACCTTTCTTCGCGGGCGAGATGAAGGGGCCCTCGATATGGATGCCGAGGCATCCTTCGATTCCCTGCGCAATCGCCTGACGCACGGCGGTTATGGCGCCGTACGTCACTTCGGGATGATCAGTGATGACGGTCGGCAGCAGAGCGGTCGTGCCCATGCGGGCATGGGCGGCCACGATGTCTCGAATTCCGTCGACGGTCGGCTGGCTGTTGAACAGCACGCCGCCGCCGCCATTGACCTGCAGATCGATGAAGCCGGCGGTAATGAGGCCACCGTCGGCATTGACGACCTCGATATTCGCCGGCAGTTCCCGTGACGGCACGATCGCCCGGATGCGGCCTTCATCGATGATCACCGCGTGTTTGCGGTGGCGGGTTCGGCCGTCGAAAACGTCAGCGCCCGAGAGTGCAAAACGCGTTGGGACGTCCATCATGGGTCATGGCTCCGCGATCGTTAACAACCTGTGGATGCGCGATCCCTGTCAATGCGTCAACATCTCCGTGTGGTGGCGCTCGTTCATAACGAACAGCAATGATGCGTGGCTCATGTCTGTTCCATTGCTTTGCGATTGATCAGCCGTGCTGTGGGATTGTTGCCCGACGTGATGATTTTTTCACGGCCGATGCCTATGCTTCGGCAGAGCACGCCTCACGGGCTTCCGCGTCGGGATTGTCGATACGTCAGATCGAGACGTTACATGCCGACCGTGATAGGACGTGGGCACCAGATGCAAGACAATACGGAGGCCGGTGTGGCAGTAGTTGAACGCGACAATCAGGGATCCTGCGCTATCCTGCGGCTGAACAGGCCTGAAGCTCTCAACGCATTGAATGCCGAAGTCCTCCATGCCCTCGGCGAAGCGATCGACGCGGTGGCAAAGGATGAGGCGGTGCGTGCGCTCATCGTCACGGGCGCAGGCCCCAAGGCCTTCTGCGCGGGTGCCGATATCAAGGAATTCATTGCCCAGTCGCCCATTGCGATGAAGGAGCGGGCCGAACTGGGCCAGTCGACCTTCGCCAGGCTCGGCCGCCTGCGCGTCCCCTCCATCGCGGCAATCAATGGCTTCGCATTCGGCGGCGGGTTCGAGCTGGCTTTGGCCTGTACATTCCGCGTGGCGTTGGCGTCGGCCAAGATGGGTCTGCCGGAAGTCAAGCTCGGGCTCCTGCCCGGCTTCGGCGGCACGCAGCGCCTGCCGCGTCTGATCGGGGAAGCCCGCGCCCTCGAGCTGATCATGAGCGGCCGGTTCATCGATGCCGCGGAAGCCGAGAAGTTCGGCCTCGTCAACCGTGTCGCCAGCGACGATGTCGTCGCCGCCGCGCTTGCCTTCGCCAGCGAATTCACAGGGTTCAGCCTGTCCTCCCAGAGCTTGGCACGGGCGGCCGTGGAACGGGGAGCCTCCGTCGCGCTTGACGAGGGGTTGCGCATCGAAGCCGAGCTCTTTGGCCTCGTCTCTTCGACCCAGGACGCGGCGGAAGGCTGCGCCGCCTTCGTGGAGAAGCGGGCGGCTGTTTTCAAGGATCGCTAGATCTGTATTGTGCTCGTGCCGGATACCACTTGACCGGCACGACTTTCCCCAGTCCGGGCCAAGGTTTGTGCGAGATTTTCCCGCGATTTTCCCAAGAGGTTGCGTAATGGCGTCGTCTTATCGTGTGCTTGGTCAGTGGACCGGTTTCTGCCGCGCAGCGACCTTCGCAGCGGGGCTCGCGCTGGCCACCCTGCTGGCGTCTGTTGCGCAGGCGGACGATGGCTTCAACCTGAAGGCGGAAGCGTTCCTCAAGGCGCTGAACTCCCAGCCGGCGATGACCGAGGCGAAGCTCGCCTTCACGGTAGACAAGACCATGGCAGCCCCCGATGGCTCCTCGCTCGTTTTCTTCACGGGCGGGAACTGCGTGAAGGGGCAGGGGCATACGACCCGCCGCGGCGTGTTGCTGACCTTCTCGCTGACAGTGCCGGACTCCTGTTCCGATGACAGCGCGAAGGTCGCGCCTTATCTGCGTGCGGTTGTCGCGACGCTGGAGCCGACGCTTGCGCCGCGCGAGATCGGGCCTTCTCTCGACGCGTTGTTCAGCACGGCGAAAGCTACCCCGGGCAAGCTCGCGCTGCGGCTTATCGGAGGCCGGCTCTATGGCGCGGCCTACGATAATGAGGCGGGTCAGACCACCTTCATTCCATACCCAACGATCAACTGAACCGAGGTATGCTACGGGCGACAGACGAACCGGAGAACGCCGGTTCGTCCATTTGCCGTCCCTGCGGGGTGATGTGCCTTAGCCGGCGTCGCCACCGCCCGCGAGATTGGCGGGCTTGCCATTGACGGGAATGTCGAGGCCCTGTTTCAGCGTGTTCAGGAGGTACTCGCGGATACGGCCGTTCTCGGGATCGCTGACGAAGGCGCTGTCGCCGACGATGGCGAGGCTCGGCACGGGCGTTTTCGCGCCATAGGCGCAGTCGAAATTGCCGACGGCCTCGAAGGTGGCGACCTCCTTCCACTCCGGCGCGATGGCATAGATCCTGAGTTTGCCATCCTGGGTCAGGTTGACCACCCGGCGCCCGTCCGGGCTGATTTCATACTGGCAGGTCGGCTGGCCGTCGGGGACGGCGAAGACGTCGGCCTTGGAGAGCGAGGCGGCCTTGGGGTCGATGCGCAGGAACGCGTCGTAGGGGGACTTCAGGCCGTAGTTGGCGACCATGTATTGCCCGCCCGCGCGCGCCTTGATGGTGCTGGAGCGCCGCTCGTCGGGATAGGCGATCTTGCGCGAGCCCCATGTGCCGTCCGCGGCCTGGCCGATGACCAGAACGCCGCCGTCGCCGCGCTCATCCCCGGCGATCGTCTGGTTGCACCCGAAGACGTGGGTATTGGCGAGCGAGGCATGTCCGTGGAATTCCTTGCAGGACTTCGCCGGGTCGCTCGTGTCGTTGAACGAGGCGATGGGCGCCCAGTTCTTCGTGCGATCCAGAATCTCGTAGCCGTCCGGGCGTGAGGACACCTTCTGGTTGTCGCCCTTGGCATAGGCCGGCTTCGTCACCGAGATGAGCCATTGCTTCTCGTCGAGCGGGATCGCGATGCCGTGCTGGGGCGCCGGGCCCTGCCACTCGGTGACCGCGGGCTTCGCCTTGCCAAGCTCATCCAGGGGCACGAGATAGGCCTTGGCGTTGCTCTTCGCCTCCCACGGACGCAAGCCGTCGTAGAACACGGCGAGCCAGTCGTTCTCCGAGACCACATGGGCGGGGCGATCCCCCTTGAAGGTCAGGTCGAGCAGCTTGACCTCGCCCTTCTCCACGTCCTCGTGGTCGCCGTGGGATTCGAAGGTGAGGCCATTATCGAGAATGCGGACGGTGCCCGCATCGTCGCCTGTCTTGATGACCACGTGGCGGCGGTCTTCGGCCGTCGCGAAGATGGGATTGGGCTTCGGCACATCGAAGCTGTGCGTGACCTCACCCGTGTCCAGATCAAGCACGCGGACAACCGGCTTTTCATGGTCGGCAAAAACGAGTCGTCCCCGGTTGACGACATGATCGTGGGCCATTGCGCCCGTGAGCATTGCGCAGGCGAAGGCGGCGGCCAGGGCGGTAGACGCTAGCAGAGCGGAAAGATCAGGTCGGATCACCATTGTCTCCTGTAGGGGAATGCCTCTGTCCATGGACGACAATGTAACACTATAACATAACAAAATTGTCAATGCGGGCATTTTGGGCCGGTGTTGGGCGCGGTGGTTCCAGGGGGGCCAATGGCCGTTCCCAGCGTCGATTTCCGGCTCGATCCCCGCCTGTTGATCAGAGTTGACGTGGGGGCGCGACCAAATGCATCGGCGGATCCCGCGTTGACCTCTCAAGGGGCGCCTTGCTAATGATTGATACGATATAACGTTACATTTCTTCTTAGCTGGCATCCCTGTCGGATCCCTGCAGATCCCAGCCAAGATCGAAACCAAGATCGAACCCATGAGAATGATTGCCCAGAACGACCAACGCCTCCCCGTTACCGTGCTGTCCGGTTTCCTCGGGGCGGGCAAGACCACGCTTCTCAATCACGTCCTCAACAATCGCGAAGGGCGGAAAGTCGCGGTCATCGTCAATGACATGTCGGAAGTGAACATCGACGCCGACCTCGTCCGCGACGGGGGCGCCGACCTCTCGCGCACCAACGAGAAGCTGGTGGAGATAACCAACGGCTGCATCTGCTGCACGCTGCGCGACGACCTGCTCGCGGAGGTGCGCCGCCTGAGCGAGGAGGGCCGTTTCGATTATCTCCTCATCGAGGGCACGGGGATCGCCGAGCCGCTCCCGGTCGCCAGCACCTTCTCCTTCCGCGACGAAGACGGGCAGAGCCTCTCGGACGTGGCCCGGCTCGACACCATGGTCACCGTCGTCGACGCCGCGCACCTCCTGAAGGACTACGGCTCCAACGCCTTCCTGCGCGATCGCGGGGAGACGGCCGGCGAGGATGACGACCGGACGATCGTCGACCTTCTCGTCGAGCAGATCGAATTTGCCGATGTCGTGGTCATCAACAAGAAGTCCGAGGTCTCGCGGGACCAGCTGGCCCTGGTGCGCAAGGTCGTGACGGCGCTGAACGCTGATGCGCGCATCGTCGAGGCCGATTTCGGCCAGGTGCCGCTCGATGCCGTCCTGAATACCGGTCTGTTCGATGAGGAGAAGGCGAAGCAGCATCCGCTCTGGTACAAGGAGCTCTACGGCTTCGCGACGCATGTGCCGGAAACGGAGGAATACGGCATCCAGACCTTCGCCTATCGGGCCCGCCGGCCGTTCGATCCCGCGAAGTTCAGCGCCTTCATCAATCGCACCTGGCCGGGGCTGATCCGCGCCAAAGGCCATTTCTGGCTTGCCACACGGCCCCAATGGGTCGGAGATTTCTCGCTCGCGGGAGCCATCGCCCGCGTGACCGGCATGGGCCACTGGTGGGCGGCCATTCCCAAGCGGCATTGGCCGGACCATCCGGACTGGCAGAAGCTGCTCGCGCGCCACTGGAGCCCGGTATGGGGCGATCGCCGGCAGGAGCTCGTTTTCATCGGAACGGGAATGGATGAAGCGGCCATTCGCGCCGCCCTGGACGATTGCCTCGTCGGGCCCGCCAATCCCATTCGCTTCGATCCCGCCGCCTATCGGCAACTGCGCGATCCCTTCCCGTTCTGGGGGCAGGCCGACATCGCCTGAACACCGTGGCCCGAGCCACTCCGCGCAACCATGGCTTGACCTGACGCATGTCTATGGTCGAGTGATGGGCAACGATGGTCGCGCGCATCGCGATGCCGCCGGCCGCCATAGCGAGGGAGTGCAGCATGAAGATCGCGTTCTTGGGGCTCGGCGTGATGGGTTCGCCTATGGCGCGCCATTTGGCCGCGAAGGGCCATGAGGTCACCGTCTATAACCGCACGCTCGCAAAGGCCGAGGCCTGGGTGGCCGACAATGGCGGACGTCTGGGCCGGACCCCGGCGGAGGCTGCTGCCGGCCAGGACATCGTCATGAGCTGCGTCGGCAATGACAACGACCTGCGCGCCGTAATCCTCGGGGCCGACGGCGCCCTCTCGGCCATGCAGGAGGGCGCGATCCTCGTCGATCACACGACAGCATCAGCGGATGTCGCCCGTGAGATCGGGGCCGAGGCGGCGGAAAAGGGCGTCGGCTTCATCGACGCGCCGGTTTCCGGCGGCCAGGCTGGCGCCGAGAACGGGGTTTTGACCGTCATGTGCGGCGGCGACGGCGAGACCTATGCGCGGGCCGAACCGGCGATCCTCAGCTTCGCGCGCGCCTCGCGGCTGATGGGGCCGGTGGGCTCCGGGCAATTGACCAAGATGGTCAACCAGATATGCATCGCCGGCCTTGTGCAGGCCCTCTCCGAAGGGGTTCATTTCGCCCAGAACGCTGGCCTTGATGTCGAGGCGGTGCTCGATGTCATCTCCAAGGGCGCTGCCGGTTCCTGGCAGATGGAAAATCGCGGCAAGACCATGAACCAGGGGAAGTTCGATTTTGGCTTCGCCGTGGACTGGATGCGCAAGGACCTGTCGATCTGCCTGTCCGAGGCTCGGCGCAACGGCGCGACGCTGCCCGTGACCGCGCTCGTCGACCAGTTCTACGGCGAGGTTCAGAAGAACGGCGGCAGCCGCTGGGATACCTCGAGCCTGATCACGCGCTTGACCAAGGCGAAATGACGGGAGGGGAGCGAGACGCTAACCGGCCGTGAACATTGAAGATTGTCGGTGTTCATGGATCCTCTTCCCGGCTGCGCGCCGCCGAGGATGGCACGTGGTTTTCGGCTTGTGATCCCGGCGCCCTCACCCGGGCGCTGCGCGCCCGACCTCACCCCGGCGAGGAAAGGTGAATTTGCCATGAAGTGAATGGTGAGCGTTCCCTCTCCCATTAGGGTGAGGGTTCATCGGTAGGGACATGGCTTCCGGGGTCGATCAGAATGACTGCGACACCACAGCGGGGGAATGGCAAGCGATCAGCGTGACCGACCCCGTGCGTCCACCGGCATGAGGACGTCCGGTGCTCCGGGCCGCGTCATGAGAATCTCGTCGTGCAGGTTCACCACCACGCAGACGTGGTTTGGAATAATACGCACCGTCTCGCCAATCTCGGGACGTCCGGTGCACGCCGAGAGATCAACGATACCGTGTTCTTCGTTGAGCTTGACGATGACAGCCTCGGGATAGTCTCGCATCAGGCCATAGCCGCGCGCCGCCCCTCCCGGCGTCAGGTCACTGGAGAGGGTCTTGGAGCCCGCATCAATGATGGCGCGATCGGCGGTGGGTCGGCTCACCACGGTTGCCTCGATATGGAGGGCGCAGTCATCCAAAGTCGCCGCCCCCTGGTCCATGGTGTTGCGATCATTGTAGATGTATGTGCCGACCCGGAGTTCCGTGACCCCCGGCACCTCATGGGCATGGAAGGCCCGCGGCGTGCCGCCCGCTGAAACGGCCGGGATCGCGAGGCCCTCGGCTGCAAACAGCGATTTGGCGCTCGCGATGAACCCGGCCGCCTCAGGGCCGAGCGGATAGGTCATCAGGCCTCCGAAGGTGAGGCCCGGCGCGTCCGAGATCCTTTTCGCGAGAACGAGCGCATCGGAGGGGGAGCTCACGCCGGCGCGCTGCCCTCCGCTCTCGAACTCGATGAGGACACCGATCGGCGCGCCAGTGGCCCGCGCTGCCTCAGCGGCAGTGTCGATGGCGAGCGGATTGTCCGCCACGACCGCGAGCTTCGCCTTCCGCGCCAAGGCTGCAAGGCGCGCGGCTTTGACCGGGCCGATCAGCGGATAGGAAATCAGGATCTCGGTGATGCCGGCATCGATCATGATTTCGGCTTCGCCGAGTTTCTGGCAGGTGATGCCCACAGCGCCGAGCTCCATCTGCCATTTGGCGAGGCCTGGCATCTTGTGGGTCTTGATATGCGGCCTGAGCTTCAGTCCATGCTTGTCACAGTAGGCCTGCATGCGCTTCAGATTGGCCTCCACGATGGCGAGATCGACCACCGGCATCGGCGTGTCTTTGGCATGAGGCTGAAAATTCATGAGGCCATCTCCAATGCGGGGTTGTGCTTTATGGGCTGGTGCTTCATGTCGCGTCCGCCCGCGTTCTCCCTGCAGCATGTATGCTACATCTCCGAAGATACGCAGGCCACACCGCTTTGCGGCTTGATCTCGACAGCTCAACCTGCGAGTTGTTCGGCGACGAGTGGAGTGCGATCCGTCATGTGGCTTGCCAACATCGTGTCGACCCGGAAGCGAGCTGACTTCCTTTGCGCAAAGGTTGGCGGACAGCCTGCACCGATGCATCTACGGCGGGACGCATTCACTGTGTTGCGAGGCCTGTGCGTCGCAGCTGGCCTCGCCGTCATTCTGGCTGGCTGCGGGACCCCGAGAGGCGTGCTTGCGCCTGTGGCTGAAACGGTGCCGGGCGCTTCCAAAGTCTCGATGATCGTTGCCACGACTCGTCAGGCCGCCAATGATCCGGGCACCATGTTCACGGGTGAACGGGGCACGATGGCCTCCTTCGCTGAAATCACCGTGTCAATCCCGCCGGAGAACGCCCGCAAGGTGGGTGAGGTGCAGTGGCCTCGCAGCCTGCCCGGGAATCCCGCCACGGATTTCGTGACCCTGCAGGCTGAGCAGCTGACGCAGAAAGAAGCCATCGCCTGGTTCAGCCGTGCGGTGAAGAAGACCCCCAAGCGGCGCGTTCTCGTCTTCATTCACGGCTTCAACAACCGTTTTGAAGACGCGGTGTATCGCTTTGCCCAGATCATCCATGATTCCAACATGGACGTGACGCCGGTCCTGTTCACCTGGCCTTCGCGTGGCAGCATTCTCGCTTACGGCTATGACCGCGAGAGCAGCAACTATTCGCGTAACGCGCTCGAAAATCTGCTGCAATGGTTGGCGCGGGATCCGGCCGTCGGGGAAATATCGATCCTCGCGCATTCGATGGGCAACTGGGTCACGCTTGAAGCACTGAGGCAGATGGCCATTCGCAACGGGCATATCCCGTCGAAGATCCGCAATGTGATGCTGGCCGCGCCTGACGTCGATGTCGACGTCTTCCGCAGTCAGATGGTGGACATGGGCAAGCCCCGGCCCAATTTCACCCTGTTCGTCTCGCAGGACGACAGGGCTCTTGCCGTTTCCCGGCGTGTATGGGGCAATGTCAACCGCCTGGGCGCGGTCAATCCGGAGGTTGACCCCTATAAGCAAGAATTCGCTGACTATAAGTTCACCGTGCTCGACCTGACGAAGTTGAAAGGCGGCGATAGCCTCAATCACGGAAAATTCGCCGAAAGCCCGGAGGTTGTGCAGCTTATCGGCCAGCGTCTCGCGTCGGGTCAGACGATCACCGATTCCCGTTCCGGGCTCGGCGACCACATTATCGGCATGACGGCGGGCGCGGCGGCGACTGTCGGGACGGCGGCGGGGCTTGTGATCTCAGCCCCGGTTGCCATTCTCGACCCCAACACACGCGACAACTACGGCAACCACATGCAATCGCTCGGCGACAACCTCGCCGATACCACGAAATCGACCGGCGATCTTCTCACCAAAGCGCCTGCGGATGCCTTGCGTCAAAACCGGTAGTTCGGCTCCGGGATCAGCGTCCCCGGGCCTTGAGAGTCGGCACATGGTGCGCTAAAGCTTCGCGACCAGGCCGGGCCCCTCTGGCAGTTCGTCAACGGACTGTGATGTCGGACTGGACATCGGAACGGAGTGGCCTGAGACATTCGTCATCAGCTCATGCGACGTATCAAGCAGTGAGGGCTGGGTTGTCCCATCCCGGCTTTGAGGATCGCAGGCTGGCGATGCCGTCATCATCCTTGGCTACTCTTTCCAGCGAGGCGAAAGAGGACAACCATTGATGAGTGAGTTCTTTACGGGCGAAGCTCTTACCGCACTGCTCCAGGTTATCATGATCGACCTGGTGCTGGCCGGCGACAATGCCATCGTGATCGGCCTGGCTGCCGCCGGCCTTCCCAAGGATCAGCGTGCCAAGGCGATCCTTATCGGAATCGCCGCCGCGACCGTCTTGCGTATCATCTTCGCGGCTTTGACAACTCAGCTCCTGCAGATCGTTGGCCTTCTCCTGGCGGGCGGCATCCTGCTGCTCTGGGTCTGTTGGAAGATGTGGCGCGAGCTTCGCACCCCTCATGCTGAGGAGGAAGCTGCCGCCGAGGCGCTTGCCGACAAAGATCTCAACGCCGACGGCGCCATCGCCGGCGGAGCGCCGCGCAAGACATTCGCTCAGGCCGCTTGGCAGATCGTCATCGCTGACGTCTCCATGTCGCTTGACAACGTGCTGGCCGTGGCGGGCGCCGCCCGCGAGCATCCGGGCGTGCTGGTCTTTGGCCTTGCGCTGTCGATCGCCCTGATGGGCATTGCCGCGAGCTTCATCGCCAATCTGCTGCAGCGTTTCCGCTGGATCGCTTATGTCGGCCTTGCCGTCATCCTCTATGTCGCGATCGAGATGATCTATCGCGGTGCCCTCGAAGTCTGGCCGCTGGTCAACGGGGCGGCAACCTGAGCGAAGTCTGGGAAGCGTCAGGCTTCTCAGAGCGGCCTCCGATACACATTACGGCGATCCGGCACATCGGGTCGCCGTTTTCTTATGCCTGCCTGGGTGAGCCGGATAGAGGCAGCTTGGACGGAGTTCGCTCATATCGGATTTGCTTTAGAACGCATTGCTCAGGATGAAGAGCGCGCTCTTGATGAGCGCATAGAGCACCCCCGATACCACAACGGCCGACACGATGGTGGTCGCATAGCCGAGCAGAACGGCGATGCCGTCACGCTCCAGAATGCCGAGCGCAAAGAAGCAGATCGCCAGAGCGGGCAGCATGTTTCCGAGCGGAATTGGCAGAAACAGGATGATCGCAAGGCAGAGCGCGACAAGGCCGATGAAGCGTTCGGTGATCGCAAGAAGGCTGAGGCGCGGCTTGAGCAAGCGCTCGGAACGGGCGATCCAGGGCGCGAGCTTGTTGATGAGGGTTGCGAAATCCTGTCGCCTCATGGACCTGTCCGCGATGATCTTCGGCAGCCAGGGGTGGGGATAGCCGACCATGAGCTGCGCGGCGAGGAACAGCAGCGGGAGGCCGAGGATCGCGGACATGCCTGGCGGTGCCGGCATGACATTGGGTACGGCGAAGATGAAGAGCAGCGCACCAAAGGCCCGATCTCGTCCGATGGTCAGAAGATCGCGCAGGGAAATGCGATCACGCGACGCATCCTCGGCGATATCCTTGAGGATAGCCGATAGGCGGACAGGTTCGTGTTCTGCGGTCGCGTTGGCGGCGGTCGGAACGGGGATCAGTCTTCCCAGATGGCGGGGCTCGTCGCGAGGTACCTGACTTAGGTCATGCATCTAAAAGGGTGCTCCGGCGCGGCCGGTGGCGCGCCCACAAAAAAGGCACCGGACTTGCGGTGCCTCCCAACATCCCGAAGGACACTATTTGGATAAGCAGTCCCGACGATAGCCCGGGATCTTGACGATCCCGAGGCATCGCACAGGGATCCTGTCGTTATTCCTCACGCTGCCCGGTGAACTGCAGCAGAAGCTGGAAGAGGTTCACGAAGTTCAGGTAGAGCGAGAAAGCGCCGAAAACGGCCATCTTCTGCCGCGATTCATCGCTGAAATGTTCGGCGTAACGCTCCTTGATCGACTGCGTGTCCCAGGCGGTCAGGCCTATGAAGACGATCACGCCAATCACCGAGATGGCGAACTGCAGAGCGCTCGACGCAAGGAAAAGGTTCACGAGGCTTGCGATGATCACGCCGATAAGGCCCATGATCATGAACGAACCGAACTGCGAGAGATCCCGCTTCGTCGTGTAGCCATAGAGGCTCGTCGCGCCGAACATCGCGGCGGTGATGAAGAAGGTGCGGGCGATGCTCGTGCCGGTGAACACGAGGAACACTGACGCCAGCGACAGGCCCATCACCGCGCAGAAGGCCCAGAAGGCCATTTGCGCTGAGGCTGCCGACATCTTCTCGATGCGGAAGGAGAAGAAGAACACGAAGGCGAGCGGTGCCAACATCACCACCCACTTGAGCGGGGTCTGGAAGATCGGCACGTAGAGCGCGGGTGTTGTCCCGACCACATAGGACACGATGCCCGTGAGAACGAGCCCGAGGCACATGTAGTTGTAGACCCGCAGCATGTGCTGCCGAAGGCCCTCGTCGAAAATCGCACCACCGGCGCGGGCTGCGCCAGTCTGCCATGCGGGATTGGGGTTCATTCCGGTTGTCTCCTGGTAACCAATCAATAAAGGGCGTTGGCGAGCGTCCGCGCCGCCGCGACGAGCTCGCGGTCGGCGGGGCCGGTTAGCGCGTAAGCCATGTCGCCCATCTGCCAATAGGCGACGGTTTCCGCATTGCGCCGTGTCGCGGCCGGCGAGACCACGGCAAAGCTGTCCGCACGCGCCGCGAAGAGTGAGACACGCCCGAGGTCCTCGGCATCGAAAACGATCTCGACGCTCGAGCCGGCAGCGGCGGGAAGGATCTGGATATCGAGCACGCGCCAGCCAGCCGGCAGGACAGGCATGGCGAGCGCCGTCGAGGCGCGGATCGCGGCTGGATCATAGGTCGCGGTCGGCGGAGCGACCGTCATAGCCATCCGCGCGGCTTCGATCCGATGGGCCTTGACCGCATCATCCACAAAGGCCGCGGGTATGGGGGCGGCGGTGCTCGAAGAGCCTGTGACCTCGGCGTGAGCAATCCAGCCGGCGGCCGCGATCACTGCCGCGGTCGCGAAGCGACGCAGGCGGCTCAGTGCTCGCGCTCTCGCCAGGCCACGCTCCAGCCGCCGAGCCGTCTCCATGGTTTGGGGCCGCGCAAGGGATGAATGTTCCGCGAAGGCCAGACGCAGCTCGTCACGGGTGCGCATGTCAGCCATCACACGCGCAGCAGCCTCCGGATGCCGCGCCAGATGATCCTCCACCTCGATGCGGCGGTGCATATCGAGCTGACCGTCCACATAAGCGTTAAGGTCGTAGGTCGTGATCGGGTCAATGGGTCGAATCATCTGTTCCTCCCACTACGCGCAGATGATCAGGGCGTCCCGGCGTTGCCGGAGCCGTGGGGCCCTTGCCTTCCGAATGGACGGTCTTGTCAGCCGCCTGCTCGCCTTCCTCAAAACCGCGCAGGGTGGCTCGGGCTCGGCCGAGGCGCGACATCAGCGTGCCGACAGGGATGCCGAGCGTCGTGGCGGCCTCCTGGTAGCTCATGCCCTCGATGGCGACGAGGTGAAGCGCCATGCGTTGCTCGTCCGGCAAAGCCATGAAGGCTTGGCGGACCTGCGCAAGACGGACGGAATGCTCCTGCACTGGCGGCATGATTGTCTCGGCCGCTTCGGTGGCGCTGGTGATGCGCAGGGTGTCGGCGCGGGTCTTGCGGACGCCGTCGACGAAATGGTTGTGCAGGATAGCGAACAGCCACGTACGCAGGTTGCGACCGGCGCGGAAGCTGCTCTTCTTTTCGTAGGCCTTGACCAACGTGTCGTGCACGAGGTCTTCGGCGCTCGCCGCGTCGCGCGTGAGAGCGCGGGCGTAGCGCCGGAGCGCCGGGAGGAGACCGAGGACATTCATGCGGTTGGTATCGCGCGTCATGTCCCATATACGAAGCGCCCTCGCCCCTTAATCCCATGGACCTGAGATTTTTTTGCGATGGGACGCGGAAGGGGGGTCAACCCGTGCCGAGCAGCTCATCCTGACGGCGGCGGAGCTTCACGATCTCCATAGTCTCGTCCGGCCGGCAATTGTCATACGTCAGATAGTCTCCGGCCTGGATCGGCCGCGTCACGACTGCGCGCTCTGCGAGCCCGACAGGCAGAAGGCGGGCTTCGCGCGCGGCCGCGACCGTGGTGATCCAGCCGCGGTAGTGATCCTCGCCGATCTTGCCGAGCGTGACGCCCGGGGCGAGGTTCTCCTTGGCGAGCGCCCCGACTTCCGCGACTGGCCGCTCCAGCGGCACCATGTGGGGCTGATGATGCAGCACCAGCGAGGCGGCCGTCAGCGGCACCTCGAGGCTCGTGAGATGATAGGGGCGCATGAAGGTGAAATAGGGACCGTCCCCCATCTTCAGGTCCCGCATCCGCTCATGGATACGCGGATGCGGAGCCTTCACCACGACGAACACCCCGGGGGCGACGCCCTTGCCGACGGAGTAGTCGACGACGCCCGTGCGCGACAGGACACCGCCGTCCTCAATGGGGATCAGTGTCTTGGCAAGTTCCGGCACGGTCGCTGCCGGACCGTGCATGCCCGGCTTGTCGGGCACAAGACCGGTGGCATTGGCGATGGCCGCCATCTCGATCATCGTCTTGGAGCCGTCGACGAATTCGACGAGCATGCGCGGGTTCATGTTGCGGCGTGTGGCCTCCTCGATGTACTCGGCGGGCTTCGCGTCGAACTTGAGCGGATTGTTCTTGCCCTTGCCCGCCGCGATGATGGGATAGCCGAGGCTCTGCGCGAAGCGGATGAGTTCCATGGCGGCGGAGGGTTCATCACCGGCGCCGAGCGAATAGAGGACGCCGGCCTCTTCGGCCGCGCGCCGCAGGGACGCGCCCACGGTGACGTCGGCCTCCACATTCATCATCACGACATGCTTGCCGTGGCGCATGGCGGTCATCGCGAGCTCGGCCCCGACGCCGGGATTGCCGGTTGCGTCGATGATCACGTCAACCTGGTCGGCGGTGCAGGCGAGCGAGCCGTCCCCTGTGATGGCCATACGGCCGGCGCGGATGGCATCTTCCACGGCGCCTTTGCTGTCGGCGGCGCGTGCCGTGTCGTGGGACAGGCCCGCGACATCGAGCGCATGCCAGGCATGGTCGGTCCGCATCTCGGCAAGAACGGCGATCTCGATGCCGGGCATCAGCGAAACCTGGGTCACGATATCCGTCCCCATTTCGCCCGCACCGATCAGGCCGACACGTACCGGCCGCCCCTCCGCCTGGCGTTTCGCCAAATCCGTCGTGAGGTCCGCGTTGACGCCTTGCTTATCAGCTTTGCCCGTGGTCATGGCACTCCCCATGGCGCTTCCCATGCGTCTACACCTTGTACATGCACGCCGTGATCCGCACCGGTTGGACCGACATGCTTTGTTGGCCTGCGTGTTTAGCTCTGCCATGGCACGACGGGCAGGGCAACGCAAAGGCCGCCTCACTCATCCGCCTATTCGGTCCGCGTCAATGCGGGTTTTGCGCTCGATTGGTCTGGAGGCTGCTGTGCAAACCCGCTAGTTGTTGGCAATCACCGGGCTGCTTCAGCGCCAATCCCCACGCTCACCTTGGCTGAATGACAGGTTGATGACTGTCGCCAAACTGTAATGCGAAACGCCGTATAAGGCGGCACGATCATGACGGGAGATATCCATGTCGCTGAGATTTTCGGCCCTGTTCGCGGCCGTCGCTGCCTGTGCCCTGGCGTTGGGCCCTGGAACCGCCTCGGCCCAGTCGGGCAAGATCACGCTCTATACGTCACAGCCGGATGCCGACGCGGCCAAGACGGTTGAAGCCTTCAAGAAGGCTTACCCGAATGTCGAGGTCGACATTTTCCGCTCCGGGACCGTCGAGGTGATGTCCAAGCTTGCCGCTGAGTTCGCAGGCGGCCAGCCGGGGGCAGACGTACTGCTCATCGCCGATGCTGTTTCCATGGAAGCCCTGAAGCGCGATGACCGCCTCATGAAATATGACGCGGCCAAGGTCGACGGCCTGCGCGCGGGCTCCTTCGACAAGGACAAGACCTATTTCGGCTCCAAGCTGATCACGACCGGCATCGCCTACAACACGGCTGCCGCCAAGAAGCCGACCTCCTGGACCGATCTCGCCGATCCGGCGCTGAAGGGCCAGATCGTCGCGCCGAGCCCGCTCTATTCGGGCGCTGCCGCCATCATGCTGTCGGCTTTCGCCGCCCGTCCCGATCTCGGCTGGAAGTTCTTCGACGCGCTGAAGACCAACGACGCCGTCACCGTCCGCGGCAATGGCGCCGTGCTGAAGTCCGTCGCTGGCGGCGAAAAGGCCTATGGCGTGCTCGTCGACTTCATGGCCTTGAATGCAAAGGCCAAGGGTTCGCCGGTGGAGTTCGTCTTCCCCAAGGAAGGCGCGCCTGCGGTCACCGAGCCTGTCGCCATTCTCAAGGCCACCAAGAACCCCGAGGCCGCCAAGGCTTTC
This sequence comes from Chelatococcus sp. YT9, assembly GCF_018398315.1. Taxonomy (NCBI): domain Bacteria; kingdom Pseudomonadati; phylum Pseudomonadota; class Alphaproteobacteria; order Hyphomicrobiales; family Chelatococcaceae; genus Chelatococcus; species Chelatococcus sp. YT9. Next base: position 300,138 of record NZ_JAHBRW010000001.1, on the reverse strand, counting down.
ATCGACTTCATCCTGTCCGACGACGGCCAGAAGCTCGCCGTGTCGCAAGGCTACATCCCGGCCAAGGAAGGCATTCCTAACCCCGCTTGGTTGCCTGAGGGCACCGAGATCAAGCTGATGCCGATCGATATTCAGGCC